>JAFEBZ010000045.1 GCA_018242405.1 Pseudomonadota bacterium
AACAGGCCGTCCTTGGACGACAGCATGATCACCGGCGTCGAGCGGAAGACCTGGTTGTTCTTGATCAGGGCGCAGGTCTGGTAGCCATCGAGGCGCGGCATCATCACGTCGACGAAGATGATGTGCGGATGCTGTTCGACGATCTTGGCCAGCGCCTCGAAGCCGTCGCTCGCCGTGACCACGTCGCAACCTTCGCGCTTGAGCAGCGATTCCGCGGTGCGCCGGATGGTCTTCGAGTCATCGATGACCATCACCTTGAGACCGCTGAAGCGTTCGTGGCTGTTGTTGCCTTCCATCCACCTGTCCTGAAAACGGGGGCACGCCGGGGGAAGCGGCCATCCGTGCGAATGTTCCATCCGCCGAATGGCATGTCAAGCAGATGTTAAGAAAACGATGCACTTTGCTTGGATTCCGCCAATCTCGCCGAATCGATATTGCTACCATCTGCACAATCATCGAGGGTGGTGGAGAGCGGCATGCGGCACGAAGTGGTGGTGGTGATGGATCCGATCGCTGCGATCAAGCCGGCCAAGGATTCCACCCTCGCCATGCTGCTGGAGGCGCAGAGGCGCGGTTATCCGATCCGTTACGTGAAGCCGGGCGGGCTGTCGATCCGCGATGGCGTCGCCGGTGCCGAAGCCGCCTTGCTGCAGGTGCGGGATGACAAGGCCGACTGGTTCGAACTGGCCGCGTTCGAGCCGCTGCAGTTTGACGCGCGTCACATCGTGCTGATGCGCAAGGACCCGCCGGTCGACCCCGACTTCGTCCACGACACCCAGATCCTGACGCTGGCCCAGCGCCAGGGCGCGCTGGTGGTGAACGATCCGCAGGGCCTGCGCGACATGAACGAGAAGCTGGCGGCACTGTGGTTCCCGGACTGCTGCGTGCCCACCCTGGTCAGCCGCGACACCAAGGCGCTCAAGGCCTTCGTGCAGGAACAGGGCGAGGCCGTGCTCAAGCCGCTGGACGGCATGGGCGGGCGTTCGATCTTCCGCGCCAGCCGCGGCGACCCCAACCTGAATGTGATGCTGGAAACGCTGACCGAGGGCGGCCAGCACCTCGCCCTCGCCCAGCGCTATGTTCCGGAGATCGTCGATGGCGACAAGCGCGTGCTGCTGGTCGATGGCGTGCCGGTCGACTATTGCCTGGCGCGCATCCCGCAGGGTGACGAATTCCGCGGCAACCTCGCTGCCGGCGGTCGCGGCGAAGGCCGCCCGCTGAGCGAACGCGATCGCTGGATCGCCGCCCGGGTCGCACCGGAACTGAAGCGTCGCGGCATGATCTTCGTCGGACTGGACGTGATCGGCGATTACCTGACCGAAGTGAACGTCACCAGCCCGACCTGCATCCGCGAGCTGGATGCGCAGTTCGGAATCAATATCGCAGGGATGCTGTTCGACGCCATCGAAGCGCGACTGGCGGCGTGAGTACCCCGAGCGACACCCTGCCCGCGGTCGATCCGCCGCGCATCAGCGAAGGCCAGCGCCTGAGCGCGACCTTCCTGCTGTCGATCGCGGTGCACGCGGTGCTGCTGCTCGGCGTCGGTTTCGCCATCGGCAAGGCCGCGCCGGTGGTCCCGACGCTCGACGTGATCCTGACCCAGGTGCAGACGCCGCTGACGCCGAAACAGGCCGACTTCCTCGCCCAGGCCGCCAACCAGGGCGGCGGCGAGCACGACAAATCGACTCGCCCCACCGATCCGCAGGTCGGTGATACGCCGTCGCCGCAGGAAGGCGTGGCCGCGCGCGAACTGCAGGCGCAGGCACCGACCCTGCAGCCACCGCCGGAAACCCGTGTCGTCACCACCCATGACAGTCCGCAGGTTGCCGCGACCGCCAGCGACACTTCACCGCGCGGCGATCGTCCGTTGCCACCCGGCGAGAAGCGCGTCGATGTCGACATGAGCGAGGCGCGCCTCGCCGCCGAGATCGCCGAACAGACCATGCAATACGCGAAGCGCCCGAAGACCAAGTACGTCTCGGCCAGCACCCGCGAATACGCCTATGCCAGCTATCTGCGGCAGTGGGTCGATCGCGTGCAGCGCGTCGGCAATCTCAACTATCCCGAGGAAGCGCGCCGCCGCCAGTTGCAGGGTTCGGTGATGATCGGGATCGGCATCCGCCGCGACGGCAGCATCGAATCGCTGCAACTGGTGCGCTCCAGCGGCAATCGCATCCTCGATGACGCCGCGCTGCGGATCGCCCGCCTCGCCGAACCCTATCCGCCGCTGCCCAAGACCAGCGACAACCTCGACGTGTTGAACGTTGTGCGGACCTGGCAGTTCCTGCCGGGCGGCGAGATCGTCGATCGCTGACTACAGTTTCTTCCAGACAAACGCCTGGCCACTCCGCCAGAACACCGCGGTCGCACGCCCGTAGACCTTGCCCTCCGGCACCAGCCCGAAGTAGCGCCCGTCGAGACTGTTGCCGCGGTGGTCACCCATCATCAGCAGCTGTCCTTGCGGAACCTGCATCGGCGCGACATCCGGGCCGCCACCATCGTCGAGATCGAGTGTCACCAGGCGCGCGCCAAAGTGTTCCTCCGCGCCATGTCCGTCCGACAGCCAGTGGCCATTGATGGACAAGTGCCCGTCACGCACTTCCACCGTATCGCCGCCAACCGCGACCACGCGCTTGATCAGTCGCACGCCATCACGCGGCGAATCGAAGAT
Source organism: Pseudomonadota bacterium (assembly GCA_018242405.1). Classification (GTDB taxonomy): domain Bacteria; phylum Pseudomonadota; class Gammaproteobacteria; order Xanthomonadales; family Xanthomonadaceae; genus Solilutibacter. The sequence goes on from JAFEBZ010000045.1 coordinate 2,672, forward strand.
CACCACTTCGCCGCGCTGCACCGGTTGCCCGTGGCTGAGATGCCAGGTCGTCAGCGGGACGCGCCAGCCGTGCGCGCGCATGTCGACCAGCACGCGGTCGCCGGGCTCCAGCGTCGGCTCCATCGATCCGCTCGGCACCACGTAATGATTGGCGAACGAGGCGCGGAACACACCGAGCAACAACAGCACCGCGGCAGTGCGCGCCCATTCGCCACGCCAGTGCCACCACGGGCGCTTCGGCGGATGCGTGTCCTGCGTGCGTTCCATATGGCGACTGATCCCGTACTTTATCGGAGCAAGGCTCGCGCCAACGCGTCGCGCCGGCATGTGCCGGAAGTCAGAAGCGATCGGTGCGACAGATGTTTCGCTCAGTGGATGCGGACCGCGCCGGGATGTGCGTCGACCGCCTTCCACGGCAGGATCGCCCAGTCGGGGTTATCGCAGGGACGGGCCACGCGCGGGAAGTAGGCGGAGATGTGGATGCCCTTCGACGTCGCGTACCAGCTGGTGAACTGCCAGAGCTCGGGATCGTCGTAATTGCATTCGTCCTCGCCCACCTTGAATTCATCGGGATACAGCGACTTCAGCTGCTTCACCGCCCATGGCGCGAAGAGCTTGCTGCGGTAATCGGGCCACGCCCTGTCGTCGTAGTTGTCCTTCACTTGATGCAGCGCCTTGCCCGAACCCAACCAGAGCACGTCTTCGAGATCGAGATCGCGCCCGTCGCGCGGATCGATGTTGAGAGGTGAATCGCCGAAGTCGGGGTGGGCGCCACCGCAATACCAGCTGCTCTCGAGGCTGACGCTGAGGATCCTGGGGCTGATGTGGCGCAGCGTGGTGGTGGTCTGGTAATCCCCGAGGCCATCGCGCGCGCTCGACATGCAGTCGAAATAGCCGGCGACCTCGTTCCACAAGCTTTTGTGCAGCGTCCGGTTGATGCGCTGCAACTGCGCTTGCGGATAACCGGAAACGACTTCGAACAGGTCGACCTTGCTTTCCGGTTGATGGAGCCACTGCAAGGTATAGCCATCGACCTGCTGCAGTTTCTTTTTCTGCAGGGTCAGATCGGCCATGCGCATCAATTCGTAATTGTCGATATCGCCGCGCAATGCCTCCAGGCCGGGATCACGCGCAGTCACTGGCGTACTGGATGCAAGACCCCGCAGGTGAATGGGCAAGCGCTTGCCCTTCGGGCCGATCCATTCGCCATCCCAGCGATCCTGCGCCGGCATCTGCATCTTCCATTCGGATCGTGGCGCATCATCGCCATCGCCACGTCCTTCCTGCAAGGCGATGCGTCCGTCGGCGGATGCCTTGCCATGCAACTGGATGTCCAGGCGATGGCGATGATAGAAATACCGCCCCTCGAGATCGGCACTGCCTCTGGCCGGCGACTTGATTTCGACCACGACTTCGTTCGGGCCGAGTGAGCCCTGCCAGACCCTGCCGGCGTCCTTCGCCTGCGCTGTTCCACATGCAATCACCGCAAGCCCGAAACACAGCAATTTCCAATGCGTGGTCATCGCGAGGTTTCCTTGTGCGCCCGTGCCGCCTGCTGTTCGGCGAGGGTCAACGCGACGTTGTTGCGCAGATAGGCCGGCTCGACCAGATCGGGCGAGATCGCGCCACCACGCGCGAATGCGGCGACGGCCAATCGGGCGAGATCGGCGGCGTGCGGCAATGCCGTGGCATCGACCGTCGCCAGTTGCGATGCCAGGCGCGTCGCCAGTTCGGCATCCCCGGCGGAAAACCCGGTGCCGATACCGTGCCAGCCTTCGCCTTCAACCACCACTTGCGATGGCGCAACGACGCGTTCGGGGGAAATTTCTTCCAATACGCCATCATGCAGCTGATAGCTCGCCCAATAAACTTCGTGCATGCGCGCATCGATGGCGGCGAGCACGCGCTCGCCTTCCCCGGCATTGGCGCCTGCTGCCAGTACTTGCAAGGTGGAGACTGGCACCAATGGTCGATCCAGGCCCAACGCGATGCCCTGGGCGATGGCGATGGCAAGGCGCACGCCGGTGAACGCACCCGGACCGCGGCCGACCGCGATCACGTCGAGTTGCGTGCGGGAAATACCCGCCTCCGCAAGCAGGGCATCGCACCACGGCAATGCCAGCTCGGCGTGGCGGCGCGGCGCGATCTCGAAGCGTTCGCGCACTTCGCCGTCGATCGACAGCGCGACCGAGCAGGCTTCCGTAGCGGTTTCGATGGCGAGCAGTTTCATCGCTCAATTGTCCGCGAAGAAGGCTTGCACGTCTTCGACATCGCGACTGCGCGGGATCGGCGGCAGCGAATCGAGGAAGATCCTGCCGTAGCTCTTGTTGGTCAGGCGCGGATCGCACAGCACCAGCACGCCGCGATCGCTCTCGCTGCGGATCAGTCGGCCGACGCCCTGCTTGAGCGCGATCACCGCCTGCGGCAGCTGTTCATCGCGGAACGGCACGCCGCCGGCACGGCGGATCGCATCCAGCCGTGCTTCGAACACCGGATCGTCGGGGGCGGCAAACGGCAGCTTGTCCATCACCACCACGCTCAGCGCCTCGCCGACCACGTCGACGCCCTCGCGGAAGCTGGCGGTACCGAGCAATACACCGTTGCCGGAGGCGCGGAAGCGTTCCAGCAATTGCCCGCGCGGCGCCTGGCCCTGCACGAACAATGGCCACGGCGCGTCGCGCAACAGCTCGGCGGCTTCGCGCAAGGCGCGATGCGAGGCGAACAGCAGGAAGGCCCGGCCCTTCGATGCTTCGAGGACCGGCCGCACCGCATCGATCACCGCGGCGGTGAATCCTCGATCGGAAGGTTCCGGCAGGTTCTTCGGCAGGTAGAGCAACGAGTTCGCCTGCCAGTCGAACGGACTCGGCTCCAGTACGGTGCCGGGTTCCCACAGTCCAAGCCGCTTGCCGGCGTGGTGGAATTCGCCACCGACCGCGAGCGTGGCCGAGGTGAAGATCCACGCCGCCCTCGACTGTTCGCGATGCTGGCGCAGCGGCCCGGAGACATCGAGCGGCGTGCGCTGGATGCGGAAGCCGCGTGGCGTCAGTTCATACCAGCAGACGTCGTCGCTGTCGTCGACCGCGACATCGAGCCAGCGTTCCAGTTTGGCCACCGCATCCCCGGCGCGGGCATGGCAGGCATCGAGGCCGGGCGAGGATTCGCGCACGCCATCCAGCGCCTTGCGCAGCGCGTGCAACGCGTCCAGCAAGTCGACGAAGCCGTCTTCCACCGCGGCGATCGCCAACGCGCGCTGGCGGGTGCCGCGCACGGGCGCGTTCTCGAAGGCCGCGCGCAGGTCGCGGGCAAGGCGCTCCACCTGCTGCGCCGGCGGATCGACCACCGGGACCGCGGCGGCGACATCCCTGGCCTCGGCAATGCAGTCTCGACCAAGCTCGACGATCTGGCGCGCACCCAGGCCTTCGCCGAAGAACAGCGCGGCGAGTTCCGCCAACTGATGCGCCTCGTCGACCACGAAGGCTTCGGCGCCGGGCAGGATCTCGCCGAAACCTTCCTGTTTGAGAGCGAGGTCGGCGAGCAGCAGGTGGTGGTTCACCACCACGATGTCGGCGGACTGCGCGCGCTGGCGCGCCTGCACCACGAAGCACTCCGACCAGAACGGGCATTCGTTCCCGAGGCAGTTGTCGGCGGTGCTGGTGACCATCGGCAGCAGCGGACTGTCGTCGGCGAGATCGGCCAGCTCGGCCATGTCGCCCATCCTGGTGCGTCCGGACCATGCGACGATGCGCTGGAATTGAGCGATCTGCTCGCGCGAGGTGAAGCGCGGCTCGCCCTTGGCCTGCTCCAGCCGATAGCGACAGAGATAATTGGCGCGACCTTTCAACAGCGCGGTCTTGACGCCGATGCCGAGCGCATCGCGCACGCGCGGCAGGTCGCGATGGTAGAGCTGGTCCTGCAGCGCGCGGGTGCCAGTCGAGACGATCGCCTTGCGCTTCGAGATCAGCAGCGGCACCAGATAGGCATAGGTCTTGCCGGTGCCGGTGCCGGCTTCGGCCAGCAGTTCACCGCGATGCTCGATCGCGCGCGCGATCGCCACCGCCAGTCGTTGCTGCGCCGGACGCGTCGTGAACGCAGGTATTGCCGTCGCCAGTGCCCCGCCCGCGTCCAGCGCCGCATCGACTGCCCGCACGAGCGCACTCATCTCCATTGCCTGCTGCCCGTCCATGTTCAATTGCGCTGCGGCACGTCCGGCATTTGCGGTTGCGGTGCGTTCTGGTCGGGCGATGGCGTCGTTCCGTTGGCGTCGGGCGCGTTGGGATCGACCGGCTGGCCGTCGATCGTCGTCTCCTCGGGATTCGGCAAGGCCGCACTGCACGGTTCATACGCCGGCGCATAGCCCTGCACGAACGGCAGGCGCTGCGCGCCGGGGCAACTGGCATCGGTGCTGTTCGATCCCGTGACCCACTGCCAGTCGAGGCCCTTGTTCTTCACCGTCAGCGCCGACGTCGGCAGCTTGCGGAAGATGCCCGACCACACCCGCATCGCACCGGTCGCACCATACAAGCCGGTCGGCTGGTTCTGATCGTTGCCGACCCAGATCACCGCGAGATGATCACCGGTCCAACCGGCGAACCAGCTGTCGCGACTGTCGTTGCTGGTGCCCGTCTTGCCCGCGGGGGTCAGTCGTCCAAAACCATCGGTCATCAACTGGTGGCCGGTACCCGAGCTCACCGCACGCTGCAACGCGACCGTGATCAGGTGCGCCGCCACCGAATCGCCGGACTGCGCCGGCGCCGGCGTCTTGTCGTAACGGTTGACCGCCTTGCCCTTGGGATCAAGCACGCCGCGCACCGCGCGCAACGGCTGGATCTCGCCATCGCTGGCGAGGAACTGGTAGGCCTGCGCCATGCCGTAAGGACTCTGGTCGGTGGCGCCGAGCAATACCGATGGCTGCTTGCTGACGTCGAGACCGGCCAGCACCTTCAGCAGATCGCTGACGCGCTCCGGCTGCACCTGCATGCCAATGCGCACCGTCGCCTGGTTGAGCGATCGCGCCAGCGCATCGATCACCCGCACGGTGCCGTGGCTGGTGCCGTCGGAGTTGTCCGGGCTCCAGGTCTTGCCGTTGCCGAGCAGCACGGTCACCGGCGTGTCCTCGACATAGGTCGCGAGCGACCACTTCGTCGGCTGCGCCAGCGCCAGCATGTACATGAACGGCTTGACCAGCGAACCAATCGGTCGTTGCGCGTCGAGCGCGCGATTGAAGCCGGGTTCGCGGAAATCGCGGCTGCCGACCACCGCGACGACTTCGCCGGTGTGGACATCGGTGACGACGAGGCCTGCCTGCAACGGCGGGCGTCCGCGCGAACCGATCTTCGCCAGCGTCGCGGTCACCGAACCTTCGGCATAGGCCTGCGCCGACGGCGACATCGCCGTCATCACCGAAAGACCGGCGCCCTGCAGCGCATCGCTGGAATAGTCGCTCGCGAGCTGGCGACGCACCAGGTCGACATAAGCAGGGAAACGATTGGGCGGCCCGTTGCCGGGCGTCGGCGTCACCCCAAGTGGCGCCTTCATCGCGGCGTCGTATTCCGGCTGGGTGAGGATGTTGCTTTCGCGCATCTTGTCGAGCACGAAGCCGCGGCGCGCCAGCGCGCGGTCGGGATGGCGACGCGGATCGTAGAACGACGGCCCGCGCACGATGGCGATCAGCAGCGCGATCTGCTCGTTGTTGAGCGATTGCACATCGCGCCCGAACCAGAATTCCGACGCCGATTCGATGCCGTGGATGGCCTGCGAGCCCTGCTGGCCGAGATAGACCTGGTTGAGATAGGTCTCGAGGATGGTGCGCTTGTCGTAGCGCATCTCGAGGATGATGGCGTAGAGGATTTCATTGAGCTTGCGGCTCGGCGTCACTTCCTTGCCGATGCCGAGCAGGCCGCTGCGCGCGAGCTGCTGCGTCAACGTGCTGGCGCCCTGGCGGCTTTCGCCACCGGAACGCACCGCGACCCACAGCGCGCGCAGCATGCCGACCGGATCGACGCCGTGATGGCGTGCGAAATTCTTGTCCTCGACCGCCTGCAGGCCGGTCACCAGTTTTACCGGGACCTCGTCGAGGCTGACCAGCCGGCGCTCTTCCTGGGCTCGCCCGTACAGGGTGGCGATGCGCGCGGGATCGAGGCGGGTCGCCGCAATGGCCTTGTGCGTGTCGCGATCACTGACGGCGACGACGCGGCCATCGCCCAGCGTGACGTCGATGCGATGCGCCGCGATATGGCCACCGACATCATCGAAACCGCGGCTGGAGATCAGCGCATGACCGCCCTTGATCCCATAGGTGCCGGGACGCTCGCCGATGCCGTCGTTGTAATAGGCGGCGGCATCGAGTTCGGTCTTGAGCGTCGCGGTGTCGAGCGCAAGTCCGGGTTGCAGCTGCAACGGCCGCGCATAGACGCGCGTCGGCAACTGCCAGCGCAACTGGTCGAAGCGCAGCGTGACCTGGTGGTTGAGATAGAGCATGTACGGGATCAGGAATCCCAAGCCGACCCCGACACAGACCAGGAACAGCTTGAGCAGCCGTCGGGTCCACGGACGCGATTCGCTGGTGTCGTCCCCGTACTCGAGATCGTCTTCGTCGTCGTTATCGATGCGCGCCACGCAGGGAACCGCAGGAAGGAAAAACGCAGTCTAGAGCAGAACGGCATCACGCCGCCGTCGGCATTCAGCCCGCGGCGGGGTCAGGGCCTTCCCGGCCTGCCAGTCCGTCGCGCAGCCCACGGCACATCGCCCGCAAATTGGCCGCGCGCGGCGCCACCACCAGCGAAAACCCGACGAATTTCAGGATCGCGCGCGGGATGTCCTGGGCGATCCAGCGCCACGGCGTGTCCGACCGGCGATACAGCAGGACGCGGTTGCGCATGATGGTGTACAGGCGCGTCGGCCCGTGCACGATCGCCAACCCGCCCGGCCGCCAATGCAGGCGGTCGCCGATGAGGTGGCTCATCCGCGCGTCGGCGACACCGGCCAGCCGGTATCCGCGCGCCTTGGCGCGGAAGCACCATTCCAGGTCGACGTTGTCGATGAACAATCCGGCGTCCATGTCGCCGATCGCAGCGACCGCGCGCAGCGGAATCAGGCAGCCCGAGGTGATCAGGAAATCGCAGTCGACGACTTCACCGGGTGCGGACCGCAATTTGCGGTTGAACGGGAAACCGATCCGTACGAACGGCGCGACATCGCCGGTGCGGGCATCGACATGGGCCGGGCCGACCGCGGCCAGTCGTTCGCCACCGTTGTGAAAGGCCTGTTGGAGTTGGGCCACCATGTCGCCGGCGGGCAGGCTGTCCTGGTCCATCAGCAGGACGTGGTCGTGGCCATTGGGGCGTGCCGCGACGATGCCCTGGTTGAGCGCGGCGCCAATGCCAACGTTGTGATCGTTGACGATGACGGCGATGCCACGCGTCGCAGCGAGTGCGCGGATCGATTCGATATTCGTCGATGCGTTGTCGACCAGCCACAGACGATCGACTTGCGGGATCAAGGCATCGACCAACGCTTGCAGTGTCGCGATATCGGGACGATACGTCACCACGATGGCGGCAATGGAAGTCGTGCTCGTCATCAATCCAGCCCCGACAGATCGGCGAGCGCGGAACGCAGTCCGGAACCGAAGCGATGGTAGCCGCCACGCAGCAGTTCGCGCCCGACGTGGGCGATGCGTGCAAACGGCGAGGCGGGAAGATCGGCACGCGCCACCGCATGACGCGAGCGATCAGCGACCGCCTTGCGGGTCATCGGCATCGACGCGGCACGCTGCTCCAGCTCGCGCATGCGCAACACCTGGCGTTCCTGGTAGGCCCGCCGCGACACCCCGATGCCGATCTGCTGCAACGGCGATTTTTCCGTCGCACCGATCTGGTTGCCGCCGTGCTGGCGATAATCGATCAATGGGGTTTCGATGGTGTCGACACGGCCATGCATCGACGCGATCATCGCCATCCATTCGTCGTGCGCCCAATGCGCCGCGAACGGTGTCGCCAGCGCCAGCACTTCGCGACGCAGCGCCATCGTCGCGCCGGTGACGATGTTCCGTCGCAGCAACACGTCGAAAGCATCGCCACGATGCATCGCCGCAAGTTCTTTCGATGTCACTTCCAGCACATCGAACAGGCTGCGCCCGTGCGGTGCGCCAGCACCATCCACCAGGCGCGCATCGGAATGCAGTACGAGCAAGGATGGATCGGCGGCGAACGCCGTCATCATCGTGGCCGCCTTTTCGGGGTGCCAGATGTCGTCCTGATCGCAGGTGAACAGCACGTCGGCGTCGGCGCGCGCCAATGCCTGTTCAAAATGATGGATATAGCCGGAAGGCTGCGGATTGCGATGGAGGACGACATCGACACCCTTCGCCCGCTGCTCCTCGGCGAAGGACTGCAGCAGGCTCCAGCTGCCATCCGTCGAACCATCGTCCGACAGCACGTATTGATCGATGCGCCGGGTCTGCGCACCCAGGCTGGCCAGTTGCTGCGGCAGGTAGCGCTCGCCATTCCAGCTGCACAGCACCACCGCGCAGCGCAATGTGCTGGATGCGTTCATGACGCTACCTGCCATGTCGCCATGGTCGGACGAAACGGACGCGGATGCACGCCCAGCACTTCTGTCGCAACGGTGTTGTCGGCAACGAGATCCTGATCGAGTCGCGACAACGCGCCACGCAGGCGCGGCAGCAGGCGCGAGGCGAGCGGCAGCACGACGGATGGCACCGCCAGCGGCAATGTCGAACGATCGAGGCTGGCGCGCACGCGCCGGAACATTTCGCCAACGGCCAGGCGTTCGCCACCACCGAGTTCGATGGTTCGCGAAGCTGCCGCATCGTTTCGCATTGCCGCCAACGCGGTCTGGGCGACATCCTGCGCATGCACCGGTTGGCGTAATCCACGCCCCGGCGGAATCGGAAACACGCGCGAGCGCAATGCACGGCGCGCGATCGGTGTCAGATTGCGATCGAGCCCGACACCGTAAATCATCGTCGGCCGCAGGATGGTCCAGCGCATGCCCAGCCGCTCGCATTCGCGTTGCAATGCAGCTTCTCCGCGCAGCAAGCGTTCTGCGACAGCACGATCTTCGGGAACGTTCGAATCGCGCTTGCTCACCGCACTCATCGAACTGGTCGCAACGACGATGCCTGCCGGTGCACTCGCCTGCGTCGACAGCCATCCCGCCATGCCGTCGAGCGGCCCGAAGCTGATGATGGCGTCGAACATGGGCAAGGCCGGCATGGCATCGGGCAATGCGCCGCGCGTCCATTCCACGCGTGCCGAATTCGCAGAAATGGAATCACGCGACAACGCGATCACCTCGTCTCCTGCATCCGCCAACAACGGCAACGCGGCATGGCCGAGCTGGCTGGTCGCACCGGTCAGGAGGATGCGCATCAGGAACGCGGCCTCCGCGCCGCACGCACGCCACGCAACGCCAGCAAGGCATCGGTGAGTTGCGCCAGCTGGTCGACATCGCGCACGCGCACCTGCATCCGCGCCTGCATGCCCTGCTTCGACGTGTGCATTTCCAGCGCATCCATCGCACAACCGGCCTGCGCCACCACATTGACGATGTCGCGCGCCAGCAACGGACGATCCTCGCCCTCCACCACCAGCGCGACGCGTTGCGTCTCGTGGCGACCCCATTCGACATCGACCACGCGCTCGGGCGCCCGTTCGGCCATGCGCAACAGCGTCGGGCAATCGGAGCGATGCACGCTCACCTGATGGCCGCGGGTGAGATAGCCGATCGCCGGTTCGCCCGGTACCGGCTGGCAGCAGCGCGCGATCTGCGAAACGAGATTTTCCAGCCCACCGATGCGCAGGCGGTTCGACGGCGTCGGCGCGGTTTCGCGTCCACTGCGGATCGTGGTTGGCTCGGTGTCTTCCGGCTCGCTGCGTTCGCTGTCGGTGATTGCCCGCAATACTTGCGTCGGGCCGATTTCACCGAGCGCTACCCGCATGTACAACTCGTCGACGCTGTTGACCTGCTGGAAGCGATCCAGCACCGGCTCGAGCGGACTGCGCGCACGACCGTAGCGCTTGAGCTCACGCTCGAGCATCTCGCGCCCGACCTGCACGTTGCGGGTGCGATCGAGTTTGCGGAACCATGCCCGCACCTTGTCGCGCGAACGCGCATTGGCGAGATAGCGACCGCCCGGCAGCAGCCAATCGCGACGCGGCGACGCTTCCTTGCCGGCGATGATCTCGACGCGCTGGCCGGTCGCCAGCGGCGTATCGAGCGGAACGATGCGGCCATCGACACGCGCACCGCGGCAGCGATGACCGAGCTCGGTGTGCAGGCGATAGGCGAAATCCAGCGGCGTCGAGCCGGTCGGCAGATCGACCACCTCGCCGCGCGGCGTCAACGCGTAGATGCGGTCCTCGACCAGTTCGCTGTCGAATTCCTCGGCCAGTGAAGCATCGCCACCCTGCGTCTGCACGTCGAGCAGCTGGCGCATCCACACCACGCGCCGTTCCAGCGCACTGTCGGACGGACCACCTTCCTTGTAGCGCCAATGCGCGGCGACGCCGAGCTCGGCGCTGCGATGCATTTCATGGGTGCGGAACTGGATCTCGAAGACCTTGCCGGCAGGACCGACCACTGCGGTGTGCAGCGAACGGTAATCGTTGTGCTTGGGCCGCGCGATGTAATCGTCGAACTCGCCCGGCACCGGCGGCCACAGGGCGTGGGCGACACCGAGCGCGGCGTAGCAATCGGCCACGCTGTCGACCATCACCCGCAGCGCGCGCAGATCGTGCAGCGCCTCGAACGGCAGCGACTTGCGCTCCATCTTCCGCCAGATGCTGTAGATGTGCTTGGGCCGGCCGCTGATCGTCGCAGTAATGGCGTGTTCCTGCAGCGCGGTTTCCAGCGCCTTCTTCGCCGTGTTGATGTCGTGTTCGCGTTCGCGCCGGCGTTCGTCCACCAGGCCGGCGACGCGACGGTAATCGTCGGGCGACAGCACGCGGAAGGCGAGATCTTCCAATTCCCACTTCAGTTGCCACACGCCGAGACGATTGGCCAGCGGTGCGTGGATGTCGCGCACCGCACGCGCCAACGCCAGCGTGGCGTCGTCGCGACGATCGGCGTCGAAACGCAGTTGGGCCAATCGCGTCGCCAACAGGATCGGCACCACGCGCAGGTCGCGCGTCATCGCCAGCAGCAGGCGACGCAGACCCTCGGGATTACTGCCACTCGCGGACTGGCCGTGCAGCGCCAGCACCTGGCGTTCCGCCGACTGTCCTTCGATCAGCTCCGCCAGTGCGGCGCGCTCGCTTTCGGGCAGCGCCGCATCGCTGGCACCGATCACGGCAGCGATCGCGGTATCGGCATCGGCACCGAGCGCGGCCAATGCATCCAGTGCCTGTGGCAACCACGGTGGAATCACGGTATCGGCCAATACCGCACGCAACGCCTGTGCGCGCTCCGCCGGCAAGCCCGCCAGCAAGGCATGGTTCAACACGGCGGCGGCGGCAGAAGACGTGGACATCGTCCCGCTACGTTACCTCAGGCCGGAGTTCAAACCGGCAATACGGCCCGCGAGTTTCTTGGCGGAAACACCACCCTTCACGCCCAACTCCTGGGCGAAGGTGGCGACGCGCAATTCCTCCAGCTCCCAGCGCAATGTCCTGGCAGCGGGATCACCCGGATCGGCAGCGGCCAGCGCATCGGCGAAGGGCTTGAGTTCGAGCATGCGCGCCTGGTCCTTGACCGGATCGCGTTGCGCGCGTTCGGCCCGCAAGGACAAGGCCTTCAACCAGCGCGGATATTCGGATAACGCTTCGGCCGGCACTTCGCGCAGAAAGCCGGGCCGCGCCAGCGCTTCAAGATGGGCACGCATGTCGTCGAGATTGCCGCTGGCCCAGCCCATCAACTTCGATTCGAGGCGCGCGCGGATTTCTGCGATCAGCGACAGGATGGTTTCCGCCTGTTGCAATCGACGCATCGCTTCGGCGAACAAGGTCCTGCCAATGGTGTCGCGACGTGCGACGAAGGCATTGGCGTCACGGATCGTCACCAGATCACCGTGCGTCAATGCCGCGAAGGCACCATCGACCAGATCCTCACGCAGACGATCGCTTTCGGTGGTTTTCGCGCCAGTGCGTGGCGCTGCCGACTCGATCGCGGCATAGAGCAGCGCCGTTTTCGCCTGCACCGGAAGTTGTCGACGTGACTGCTTGAGCTTGTCGGCCAGTGCGAGTCGCAACAGGCGGCGCACGCCTTCGACATGGTGGCGTTCGGCCACTTCGCGCTGGGCATGGACGTGCAACGAGACCGTGTCGCCATCGTCGTGCAGGGCCGGAAATGCGGGAATGCCACCGTCGCCGGTGATCTGCACGGGAATCGCCACATCCGGGAACGTGGTCAACCCGGCGCGTGCAAGATCCTTGGCGGCGCGGCCGGCAAATGCGCGCTGTGCCCGCGCTCCGAATTTCGCCCGCAGATCGGCGAGATCGCGCGAACTGGCGATCACGTTCTTGCCGGATTCGTCCTGCAGTTGCAGGTTCATGCGCAAGTGCGCTTCGATGCTGGCTTCGTCGAAATCGATCGCGGCCACATCGACGCCCGAGAGGCGCTTGAGGAAACGCGCCAGTGCCGAGACGAACGCATCCGCTTCCGGTTCGCGATGCGCCTCGGCGAAGGCACGCCCGAAATCCGGCGCCGGCACGAAGTTGCGGCGCAGGATCTTCGGCAAGGATTTGATCAGCGCGGTCGCCTTGTCCTGCACGAATCCGGGCGCCAGCCACGACAGCCTCGCCTCATCCAGCGCATTGAGCAGGTGCAGCGGCACCGCCAGTGTCATGCCGTCGTCGACCGCGCCGGGATCAAAGCGATAGCGCACCGCCAGTCGCACATCACCAATCGCCAGATACTGCGGGAAGCGGGCAGCATCGGTTTCATCGACGACCAGCAAGTCATCGCGCGACCATTCCAGCGTTGCCTGCTGTTCCTTCGACAACGATTTCCACCACGCATCCAGCGCCTGCGTGTTGTGGACATGCGGCGGCAAGCGATCGAGATACCAGCGCGCCTGCCAGTCCTCGTCCACCACCAGCCCGGCGCGGCGCTGCTTGGCTTCCTCTTCCTTCGCCAGTTCCAGCGTGCGCAGGTTGCGGGCGAGGAACCCGCTGCGGGTATTGATCTCGCCCGTCACCAGAGCATCGCGCACGAAGATCGCCCGCGATTCCTCCGGATACAGCGCGCCGTAATGCACCGGTTTCTTCGGCGCAAGCACCAGCCCGAACAGGCTGATCTGTTCGCTGCCGAGCACGCGTCCCTGCGAACGCGACCAGTGCGGATCGTGATGGCGGCGCGCTAGCAGATGCGACAGCTCCGCGATCGCCCAGTCGGGTTCGATCGCCGCATTGGTGATCGCCCAGACTTTCTCGGTATCGAGCAACGTCGCCGACAACAGCCACGGTGGTGGTTTTTTCGCCAAAGCCGAACCGGGGAACAACTGGAAGCGGCGACCGCGCGGACCTTCGTAGATGCCGCGCTCGCCGAGATGGCCGATCTGGGTCGGCAAGCCGGCGATCAATGCGCGATGGAGATTGGCGTAATCGACGCCCTTCTCGTTCGCGAAATCAGCCCAGCCAAGCTCGACGCACTGCAACTTCAACTGGCGATGCAGCTCACGCCATTCGCGCAAACGCAGGAAGCCGAGGAAATTCTTGTCCGCCCATTTGCGCAGCTGCGACTGGCTCATCTCCTCGTGGGCGAGGCGATAGGCCTCCCACAGGTTCCAGATGCCGGCGAATTCCGACTTGGGATCGGCGAATTGCGCATGCGCGGTGTCGGCGGCGGCGCGCGCTTCGGCCGGGCGTTCGCGCGGGTCCGCAATGCCGAGGAAACTCGCGATCGCCAGCATCTCGTGCAGGCAGCCGTGCTTGTGCGCGGCGATCAGCATGCGCGACAACTTCACGTCCACCGGCAATCGTGCCATCTGCTTGCCGATCGCGGTCAGCTTGCGCTGCGCATCGATCGCGCCGAGTTCGGTCAGCTGCTGCCAGCCATCGGCGATCGCGCGCGGATCGGGCGGTTCGAGGAACGGGAATTTCTCGATCTCGCCCAGTCCGATGCTGAGCATGCGCAGGATCACGCCCGCGAGTGCGGAGCGACGGATTTCCGGATCGGTGAACTCGGGCCTGGCGGCGGAATCGGCTTCCGAATACAAACGAATGCACACGCCATCGGCGACGCGACCGCAACGCCCGGCGCGCTGGTTGGCACTGGCCTGCGAGATGTCCTCGATGTGCAGGCGGTCGAGTTTCTGGCGCGGGCTGTAGCGCTTGACGCGCGCGTAACCGGGATCGACCACGTAGCGGATGCGTGGCACCGTCAGCGAGGTTTCGGCAACGTTGGTGGCGAGCACGATGCGGCGCTTCGGCCCCGGCTGGAACACCTTGTCCTGGTCCTTCGCCGACAGCCGCGCATACAACGGCACCACTTCGGTGCTGCGGTATTTGCGTCGCTCCAGCGCCTGGTGGGCGTCGCGGATCTCACGCTCGCCGGGCAGGAAGATCAAGGTGTCGCCGAGCGGATTCTCGCGGGTGATTTCATCGCAGGCGGCGACGATGCCATCGAGCACCGTGCGTTCACCACCCTCTTCGCCCTCTCCTTCCAGTGGACGATGACGAATCTCCACCGGATAGGTGCGCCCTTCCACTTCCACCACCGGTGCGCCACCGAAGTGTTCGGCGAAACGCGCGGTGTCGATGGTCGCGGAAGTGACGATGAGTTTCAGGTCGGGCCGCTTCGGCAACAACTGCTTGAGGTAACCGAGCAGGAAATCGATGTTGAGGCTGCGTTCGTGCGCCTCGTCGATGATGATGGTGTCGTAGCGCGACAGCCAGCGATCGGAATGGATTTCCGCCAGCAGAATGCCGTCGGTCATGAACTTGATCGCCGTGGTGTCGCCGACCTGATCGTTGAAGCGCACCTGGTAACCGACCGCGCCGCCCATCGGCACCTGCAACTCTTCCGCAACGCGTCGTGCCACCGAACGCGCGGCAATCCGGCGCGGCTGGGTGCAACCGATCATCCCCGCCTGCCCGCGCCCGGCCAACAGGCACAGCTTCGGCAATTGCGTGGTCTTGCCCGATCCGGTTTCGCCGGCGATCACCACCACCTGGTGCTTGCGGATCAGCTCGACGATGTCGTCGCCATGCGCGGCGATCGGCAGATCGGCGTTGAGCGTCGCCGTCGGCAGTTGCGCGGCACGCGCCTCGCGCGCATTGATCGACGCCTGCAACTTCGCGGTGAAACCATCGCGCAACGAAACATCGTTCGGTTTCGCCTGCCATTTCGCCAGCAGCCCCAGCAGACGGCCACGGTCGCGGGTCGACGCGCCATCGATGGCACGCCGGGCTTGGTTGAGCTCGGATCGCGGGGTGGTTTCAGCGGGGGACAACGGTCGATTCCAGCAAATTCAGGCACACCGCAGACGCAGGCGGTCGCTTATTGTCTCGCGTTACACCTCGATATCGGGGTGTAACAGCCTCGGCTCAACCCACCCAACCCCTGGACCCAAGTCCATCCCCGCCCCGGTTGACACCGCGGCCATCCATGCTGTTTCATGTGGCGATGCACCATCTCCCCGCCCTCTCCGCTTTCCAGACCACGCAGCGCGCGTGGTGGTGGCGTCGTGGCTCGGGAGACTCGCCCGGCGCCTGAGCGCGCCTGCCTGCCGAATCCCCGAGCCCGGTCCGCAACGACCGGGCTCTTTTTTTATCCGGACCCCTCACATGCTGCTCCGCTACCGACTCCCCGCCGACCTCATCACCCCGCTCTCCGCCTATCTGGCGCTGCGCTCCCACGGCGCCAGCCTGCTACTGGAATCCGCCGACCAGGGCGAGCGCGTCGGCCGCCACAGCTTCGTGCTCGTCCAGGGCGCCGGCGAGGTGAAGCTGAATCCTCCCGCCCACGGCTGGGTCCAGGCGCTGCGCGATCTTGCCGGTCCGGTGCTGGAAAGCAATGGCAGCTTCGATGCGGCATCGGAATTGCCACCGGGCCGCAACGCCATGCCGGTCGGTGTCGGCATCGCCGGCTATGTCGGCTTTGAGGCGGTGATCGCCGATGAACCCACGCTGCAACTGCCCAAGCGCGATTCGCTCGGCCTGCCGACGGTGTGGGCGCGCCGCTTCGACGCCGCGCTCGTCTTCGATCATCTCCATCAGGTCGCCGAACTGCAGGTATTGGGTGATGATGAGGCTGCGTTGCGCCAGCGCCTGCTCACCCTGCGGCTTGCCCTCTCGCAGCCGGT
>JAFEBZ010000046.1 GCA_018242405.1 Pseudomonadota bacterium
GTGTAATGCTGGCGGTGGCCCATCTGCTTGCGATGGTGCTTGCGGCGACGGAACTTGACGATCTTCACCTTGTCGGCGCGGCCGTGGCCGATCACCTTGGCGGAGACGGTGGCGCCCTTCAGCGCATCGCCCAGCTTCACGCCTTCGCCGTCGCCCAGCAGAAGCACCTGGTCAAAGGTGACTTCGTTGCCGGCTTCGACTTCCAGCTTTTCGACTCGCAGGGTTTCACCCTGCATCACGCGGTACTGCTTACCGCCGGTTACAACTACTGCGTACATGACCAAGCTTCCTTTGTCGTTATTGTGGTCCAGCGCGCGGTCGGGCGCACTGAACCTGAAATTATAGGGCCTGCGCACCCGGGCACGCAACTCGCCAACCCCACCCCGTCACCGGGGTTTCACGGGGGCCGGGGATGATCGGCCCCGCAAGGCCGTGGGCGGGAAGCCGCTTTCCCGGACAGCCCTCGAAGCCGCCGGCCGCGCCCCTCCCACCCATCACAGGAAGTCCGACCATGTTCGACACCATCCTGCAAGACGTGGCAACCCGGTACGGCATCAGCCTCGAAAAGGCCAAGCAACTGCTCGGCATGCTGGTTTCAGTCATTTTCAACGAGAAGCGCGGCGGTCCCGCCGGCTTCGTCGACCTCTTCCGCAGCCAGGGCCTGGGCGACCTGATCGCCTCCTGGATCGGCCACGGCTCCAACCAGCCGATCAGCCCGGCCCAGCTGCAGTCGGTGCTGGGCAACGACCTGATCGGCCACATCGCCGAGCGCGCGGGCGTCGACAGCGCCACCGCCGGCACGGCGATGAGCGCGATGCTGCCCGAAGTCTTCAACACCCTGACCGAAGACGGCCAGATTCCCGTCGGCAGCTCCATCCCCGATCGCCTGCACGGCTACCTGTCCGGGATCGGCGACTGGATGCACGGGATCGGCTCGGGTGCAATTGGCGCGGGCGTGGCAGCCCTCGGCGCTGCCGGATCGGCCGGCCATACCGGCGTGGAAACACTCGGCAAGCTTGGTGATCGCGCAGCGGCCGCGACCGGAGCCGGTGGATCGGGCAGCGGCAACAAGTGGTTGCCCTGGGTATTGCTGGCGGCGGCAGTCGCGATCGGATTGTTCCTGCTCAGCCGTTGCCACAAGAATCCGGAGCCCGAGGCAGCGACAGCCACGCCGGCGGCCACGACCACCGAACCCGCCAAGCCGGCTGAAACCGCCAATGCCCCGGCACGCCTGCAGATCGACAACCAGTCGGGCACGGTGAACGTGAACGGGCAACTGGCGGATGCCGACAAGGCACGCCTGGCTGATTCGCTCAAGGCCACCTTCGGCGCCGACGCGGTGAAAGGCGACATCGCCGCCGATGCCACGACCGCACCCGCGGGCTGGCTCGACAAGGTGATCGCGCTGCTGCCCGACCTCAATGCCAAGGGCGTCAAGTTCGCGATCGACGGTGACAAGGTGAAGGTCGATCTCTCCGGTATTCCCGAAGGCGACCGTGCCGCGCTCGCCGACAAGGTCCGTGGCGCCTTCGCCGACGCCGAGATCATCGGTGTTCCCGCCGACAAGGGCGCGGAAGCCCTGGGCGCGCTCAAGGACGGTTTCAGCGCCAGCGACTTGGTCTCCGCGCTCAACCTGATGATCATCCACTTCGATACCGGCAAGGCGACGATCAGCAAGGACAGCCTCGCGATCCTCGACAAGGCCGCCGCCGCCATCAAGAAGGCGCCTGACGGAACGAAGATCGAAGTCGGTGGCCATACCGACAACACCGGCAAGGCCGACGCCAACATGAAGCTGTCGCAGGAACGCGCCGACGCCGTGGCCGCCAAGCTCAAGGAGCTGGGCGTGGCCGATGGCGTGCTGAGCAGCAAGGGCTACGGGCAGGACAAGCCGGTCGCCGACAACGGCAGCGCCGAAGGCCGTGCCAAGAATCGCCGCATCGAGTTCACCGTGGCGAAGTAAGCCGACCCAAGGATGTGGCAGCAACGGGGCGCTACGGCGCCCCGTTTCCGTTGCGGATGTCGCATCCGCTGAGACTTGCAGCCGCCACGATTGCCCCCATCTGCATTGCAGGGCTACGCTAGGCGATTGCCCTCTCCTCCCCCACTGGAAAGCCGATGGCGATTGACACCATCCGCGTGCGCGGCGCGCGGACCCACAATCTCAAGAACATCGACATCGACCTGCCGCGCGACAAGCTGATCGTGATCACCGGCCTGTCGGGTTCGGGCAAGTCGTCGCTGGCGTTCGACACGATTTACGCGGAAGGCCAGCGTCGCTACGTCGAATCGCTGTCGGCGTATGCACGGCAATTTTTGTCGATGATGGAAAAGCCCGACGTCGACCACATCGAGGGCCTGTCGCCGGCGATCTCGATCGAACAGAAATCGACCAGCCACAATCCGCGCTCGACGGTTGGCACCATCACCGAAATCTACGACTACCTGCGCCTGCTCTACGCACGCGTTGGCACGCCGCGTTGCCCCGACCACCACTTCCCGCTGGAAGCGCAGACCGTCAGCCAGATGGTCGACACCGTGCTGCTGATGGAAAAGGATCCGAAGCTGGCGGAACAGCGCTGGATGTTGCTGGCGCCGGTGGTCCGCGAACGCAAGGGCGAACACGCACAGGTGTTCGAGCAGCTGAAGGCGCAGGGGTACGTGCGCGTGCGCGTGGACGGCGCGATCCACGAGATCGACGCGCTGCCGACACTGGCATTGCGCCAGAAACACACCATCGAAGCGGTGATCGATCGCTTCAAGGTGCGCGAGGACATCCGCCAGCGCCTGGCGGAATCGTTCGAAACCGCGCTCAAGCTCGGCGAAGGCATGGCGATCGTGCAAAGCATGGATCACGCGAGCGCCGATCCGCTGCTGTTCTCGTCGAAATACTCCTGCCCGGTCTGCGATTACGCGTTGCCGGAACTGGAACCGCGGCTGTTCTCGTTCAACTCGCCGGTCGGCGCCTGCCCGGAATGCGACGGGCTTGGTGTCAGCCAGTTCTTCGATCCCGATCGCGTGATCGGCAATCCGGCGCTGTCGCTGGCTGCGGGCGCGGTGCGCGGCTGGGATCGCCGCAACGCCTATTACTTCTCGATGGTGCAGTCGCTGGCGAAGCACTACGGCTTCTCGGTCGACACCCCGTGGGAAGAGTTGCCGAAGCGCGCGCGCGACGTGGTGCTCAATGGCAGTGGCGACGAAACGATCACCTTCCATTACGTCGGGCCGCACGGTCGCAAGCAGCGCAAGCACGAGTTCGAAGGCATCCTGCCCAACCTCGAACGCCGCTACAAGGAAACCGATTCGCCAGCGGTACGCGAGGAGTTGTCGAAGTACATCAGCGAACGCGCCTGCCCGGTCTGCGAAGGCTCGCGCCTGAATCGCTCCGCGCGTAACGTGTTCGTGGCCGAACATCCGATGCACGACATCGTGCACCTACCGGTCGGCGACGCGATGCTGTTCTTCCAGAAACTCGAATTACCGGGTTGGCGCGGCGAGATCGCCAGCAAGATCGTCAAGGAGATCGGCGAACGGCTGCGCTTCCTGGTCGATGTCGGCCTCGATTACCTGACGCTGGAACGCAAGGCCGACACGCTCTCGGGCGGCGAGGCGCAACGCATCCGCCTCGCTTCGCAGATCGGTGCGGGACTGGTCGGCGTGATGTACGTGCTCGACGAACCGTCGATCGGCCTGCACCAGCGCGACAACGAACGCCTGCTCGGCACGCTGACGCGACTGCGCGACCTCGGCAACACGGTGATCGTGGTCGAACACGATGAAGACGCGATCCGCCTTGCCGACCACGTGGTCGACATCGGTCCCGGCGCAGGCGTGCATGGCGGCGAGATCGTTGGCCAGGGCCAGGTTGCCGATGTGCTGAAGTCGCCGCGCTCGATCACCGGCGATTACCTGAGTGGCCGCCGTGCGATCGAAGTGCCGAAGAAGCGTCACGAACCCAATCGCAAGATGCTACTGAAACTGCGCGGCGCCAGCGGCAACAACCTCAAGAACGTCGACCTGGAAATTCCGTCGGGATTGCTGACCTGCATCACCGGCGTGTCGGGTTCCGGCAAGTCGACGCTGATCAACGACACGCTTTATGCGCTTGCAGCGAACGAAATCAACGGCGCTTCGCACAAACCGGCGCCGTTCAAGGACATCAAGGGCCTCGACCTGTTCGACAAGGTGGTCGACATCGACCAGTCGCCGATCGGGCGTACGCCGCGCAGCAATCCCGCAACGTACACCGGCCTGTTCACACCACTGCGCGAACTGTACGCACAGGTGCCGGAAGCGCGTGCACGCGGTTACGCGCCGGGACGCTTCAGCTTCAACGTGCGCGGCGGCCGCTGCGAAGCCTGCCAGGGCGACGGCCTGATCAAGGTCGAGATGCACTTCCTGCCCGACGTCTACGTGCCCTGCGACGTCTGCCACGGCAAGCGCTACAACCGCGAGACGCTGGAGATCCTCTACAAGGGCCACAACATCCACAACGTGCTGGAGATGACGGTCGAGGACGCGCTCAAGCTGTTTGAGCACGTGCCGGTGATCGCGCGCAAGCTCGAGACGCTGGTGGATGTCGGACTGTCGTACATCAAGCTCGGCCAGTCGGCAACGACGTTGTCGGGCGGCGAGGCGCAACGCGTCAAGCTGTCGAAGGAACTGTCGCGACGTGATACCGGGCGCACGCTCTACATCCTCGACGAACCGACCACCGGCCTGCACTTCCACGACATCGAGGCGCTGTTGGCTGTGCTGCATCGCCTGCGCGACGAAGGCAACACGGTGGTGGTGATCGAGCACAATCTGGACGTCATCAAGACCGCCGACTGGATCATCGACCTCGGCCCGGAAGGTGGCGGCAAGGGCGGCCAGATCATCGGCCAGGGCACGCCGGAAGAAGTCGCCAGGCTCAAGGATTCGCATACCGGGCGCTTCCTCGCGCCGCTGCTGAAAAAGAAGAAGGCCTAAGATGACCGCCAAGACGTTCACCACTTCGCTCGACGTGCGCTGGCGCGATCTCGACGCCTTCAACCACGTCAACAACGGCACCTATCTTAGCTATCTCGAGGAAGCGCGCATCCGCTGGTTCGCGCAGGTCGGCGAGCCGTGGGTGACCGAAGAATTCGCGCCGGTGATCGCGTCGTCGACGCTCAACTACCGCGAGCCGGTGACGTATCCGGCGACGCTGGAAGTCGAACTGTTTTCCGAGAAGATCGGCAGCA
>JAFEBZ010000047.1 GCA_018242405.1 Pseudomonadota bacterium
ACCACCGGCAGCGCCTATGCGGTTCGTCTGCAGAGCCGACCGTACGCAGCATGGATGCTGCGTACGAGCCTACATGGACGTATTCACGGCGTGTCGGCGGCTGCAGACAACCGCGATAGGCGCACCGCCGGGCGATGCTTTTACACTCCCAACTCCGCATCCAACGCAGCAAGTCGCTGCGGCGTGCCGACATCGGTCCAGCGACCGCGGTGGTGCGTGGCTGTCATCGCATCGCGCGCGATCGCGGCCTGCATCAGCGGCAGCAGGCGAAAGCGCGGCGGTGTTTCATCGGCGCCCGGTGCATCGCCGACACAGTCGCGCCAACCAGCGAGGAAATGCGGGCGATACACGCCGATGCCCGAGTAGGTGAGCTTGTCGTCGCCATCCATATGCACATGTCCATCGGTCGCCAGCGCGAAATCGCCCTGCGGATGCTGTGGCGGATTGTCCACCAGCACCAGGTGGGCGTCGCCGACGGGTTCGCGCGGCAGTTGCGCGAAATCGAAATCGGTCCAGATATCGCCATTGATCACCAGGAACGGCGCGTCACCAAGCAATGCGCGCGCGTTCCACATGCCGCCGCCGGTTTCCAGTGGCGTGGGCCCTTCGTAAATGAAATGCAGGCGCAGGCCCCAGCGCGAACCGTCGCCGAGTTGTTCGGGGAACTGTTGCGCCAGCCATGACGTGTTGACCACCACGTCGCTGATGCCGAACGCGGCGAGTTTTTCCAGATGCCATGCGATCAGCGATTTTCCGCCAGCCTGCAGCAGCGGTTTCGGTGTGTGCTCGGTGAGCGGACGCATGCGTTCGCCGAATCCGGCAGCGAAGATCAGCGCTTTCATCGTGCGGTGTTCCCGCGTTCGGCCATCGCGGGCTTGACCCGGCGCTGGATGAAATCGTGCAACGCGACGAGCTTCGGGTGACGCGGCAGCACGATGTCGAGATAGGTGATGAAGCGCGGTGCATCCTCGAGGTATTTCGGCTTGCCGTCGCGATAGTTCAGGCGCGCGAAGATGCCCAGCACCTTGAGATGGCGATGCACGCCCATCAGGTCGGCGTCGCGCAGGAAGCGTTCGATCGGCGGCAACGGCAACCCCGCGTCAATGGCGCGGCGATGGTATTCGCGCAGCCACGATTGCACGCGATCTTCCGGCCAGCTGATGAAGGCGTCCTTGAACAGTGATGCTGGATCGTAGGCGATCGGGCCGGCGACAGCGCCCTGGAAATCGATCACCGCCGGCGACTCGCCGGTCCTCGTGCGCATCAGGTTGCGCGGCATGAAATCACGATGCACCAGCACTTGCGGCTGCGCCAGCGCAGCATCGACCAGCTGCAGGCAGGCGGCATCGAGCATCTCCATCTCGTCGCAATCCAGCGTCATCCCGAGATGGCGGGTGCAGAACCATTCGTCGAACAGCCGCGGCTCCATCGCCAGGCGTTCGTGGTCGTAACGCGGGAAACCGGCAGGAGGTGCGATGGCCTGCAGTTTCATCAGCTGCACGAACGCGCCATCGAACAATGCATCGGCGTTGCCGGCATCGAGATCGTGCAGATAGGTGTTGACGCCGAGATCTTCCAGCAACAGGAAGCCACGTTCGATATCGACAGCCAGCACTTCCGGCACGCGCACGCCGCCATGTTCAAGCAGGTCGCGGATCTCCAGCCACGGCGCCGGGTCTTCCAGCTCCGGGGGCGAATCCATCACGATGCGCGTGGGCGCGGAATTGGTGCGCCAGTAGCTGCGGAAGCCGGCGTCGAACGATGCGCGATGCTGCGTGGTATCTGCGCCAAGCATTTGCGATGTCCATGCAATGCGCGCGAGATCGCGGGAAGAAAGTGTTTCGTCGGTCATCCGCCCAGCTTATCAATCCCGGACGGTGATCCGGTAGCCGTCGATGTTGTGGCTCGATGACATGAATTTGTACTGGTAGCGCCCATCCGGGATCACCATGGCTTTCTTGGTGAGGTCGAAGACCCCGAGCTGGTGATAGGTCACCCCCCAGTCACCGACGATGTATTGCTTGTCGCTAGCGGTTTCGGTGGTTTTCCCGTTCATCACGGTGGTGGTCTGGCAACTCAGTTGCCAGGCGTCTCCCGGCAATTGCGGGCTGAGCGTCGATGCCGCCACCTTGGCGATGATCCGGCATTTCGTCGCGACCGTGCTGCTGAAGTCGCGGTTCGCCACATATTCGTAGTCGAAGCGCGCCGATACCTCCGCGCCGATGTGCAGGGGATAGAGGCTGCCCTGCAGTTCGTGGATCTTGCTCAGCCGGCCCACGGCATTGCCGTCTGCGTTGACCGCACCCAGTTCGAGGAAGGAACCCAGGTAGTAAGAGCGGCTCGAGGACGTCTGGGGCGCGCCGCGTCCCCCGTTGCTGTTGGTCCAGGAGGTTTCGATCCGATCGTTCACTTCCTGGTAATTCTGCGCGTCCGCCAGCGGCGTGATCCGCTTGTTGATGGCCACGGTCGTCTGCACGTGCAGCTTCGCGAAGTCGGAGTCGGTGATATCGGTGTAGGCGATTTCAACTGTCTTGTGGGGATGCGTGGCGCGCGCGAGTCCGGATTTCTCGATCGCGTTCCAGACATCCTCGCTGAGTTCGAATGGCAAGTGTGGACGGGATGTCGCTGTTGCCTTGGGTGCATCGGGTTTGGTCGATGCCGTGGTCGCCGTGACTGCGGGGGTCGCCGGTTGCATGCCGTTTGGATCGGCCAGGATCGCCAGCTTCACGCGCGCGGCAGCGGCGTGGCGGCCCTTGGGGAATTCCTTGAGATAGGCCTTGAATCCGGCCGCTGCACCTGCGTCGCGCGCGGCGATCCAGGCTTCTTCGTCACCATCCCTTTTCTCGGCTGCAGTGATCGGCAGGCTGGTTGCCGCCGCCAGCAGGCAGGCTGTCCATAGCAGTCTGGTGCGCATGAATGTCGATGCCGGATGTCGAAGGTGCGTTGGACACTAGCACGCCGCAAAAAGAAGCAAGCGTCATCGCGGACAGGCATCGATGGCAGTGCGCGGAACTGTGACCCATACGACAACGCCCCGGCTAACCGGGGCGTCGTGGCCTTGCATCATCGGGGATGAAGTCAGGAATTGCTGCTGGCCATCTTGCCGCGGATGAATTCGTACACGAAGAGCAGGATGATGGCGCAGACGATCGAGATCGCGAATCCGATCATGCCGCCGCCGTGGTACAGCAGGCTGCCGACGTAGGCACCGGCGATGCCGAGGATGATCGTCAGGATCCAGCCCATCGGATCCGCGCCGGGCTTGAAGAAACGCGCGAGGATGCCGATGACCGCGCCGATGATGATGGTGTACAGGATGCCGCCCATATCTCTGAATCCCTCTTGAGTGGTGGGAGTGTTGCGCGCCGATCCTAGCAAGGTCCGTGTCAGGACCGTGTTGCTATGCGGCAAGGCGCAACCCGGGGACTCCCTGCAGCGGGGCGGCACCGAACCAGTGCAGGCGGGTGGCCAATGCCGCCATTTCGCCCACGAAGAGGATGGCCGGCGCGGAAACCCGGTGCACGCGCGCCAATTCAGGCAGTTCGGCGAGGGTGCCGACGACCACGCGCTGTCCGGCGCGGGTGCTGTTTTCGACCAGGGCGACCGGAGTGCTTGGGCTGCGTCCATGCGCGACCAGGCGATCGCGGATGCGTTCCAGCCCCGATACGCCCATGTAGAAGGCGAGGGTCTGGTGGTCCTGCGCCAGCGCCCGCCAATCGATGCCGTCGTCCTCGCCCTTGGTGTGCGCGGTGACGAAGCGCACCGACTGCGCATGGTCGCGATGGGTGAGTGGAATACCGGCGTAGGCGCCGCAGGCAATTGCCGCGGTGATGCCGGGCACGACTTCGAAATCGATGCCATGGAGCTGCAGCGCTTCCAGTTCCTCGCCGCCGCGACCGAAGACGAAGGGATCTCCACCCTTGAGGCGAACCACGCGCTTGCCGGCCTTTGCATGTTCCACCAGCAGGCGATGGATGGTGGATTGGGTGGCGTCGTGATTGCCGCCAACCTGCTTGCCGACTTCGATCAGTTCGGCATCGCGGCGTGCAAGCGCCAGCACTTCGTCGCTGACGAGGCGATCATGAAAGATCACGTCGGCTTCGTTGAGCAGGCGCAATGCGCGCAAGGTCAGCAGGCCGGGATCGCCGGGGCCGGCGCCGACCAGCGCGACGCGGCCGTGCACCGGTGTCGTTGCATTGAGATTGGCCTGCAGTGCGCGTTCGGCGCTGATGGCATCGCCACGCCGCAACAGTGCCGGAATCGGGCCGGAAAGCACGCGATCGAAGAAGCGTCGGCGCGCGGGAAGATCGGGCAGGCGTTCCCGGATCGAAGCGCGCGATCGTTGCAGCAATTCGGCCAGTGCGCCCAGCGACTCGTCAAACTGGATTTCCAGTTGTTCGCGCAGATGACGCGCCAGCATCGGCGCGCCACCGCCGCTGGAAATGGCGATCTGCAACGGACCGCGTTCGACGCGCGCGGGCAGGTGGATGCTCGACAATTCGGCATCGTCGACCACGTTGGCCCAGATGCGCCGCGCCTCGGCGGCATCGGCGATCGTGCGATTGGCGATGGCATCGTCGGTGGCCGCAATCACCAGCCAGGCGTCATCGAGCCACGACTCGGCGAAGCTGCCGGTGATCGTCTCGATCCGGTCTTCCGCAGCCAATGTCGCCAGCTCGGAATCGAGTGCCGGCGCCCCGACCACGATGCGGGCGCCGGTATCGAGCAGCGCCGTGACCTTGCGCCGAGCCACGCCGCCGCCACCGACCACTAGGACAGTGCGGTTGCGGAGATCGGCGAACAGGGGAAACAGCCGGGCGGTCATCGGTCGGGCAGGCGGGTTGGGCGGATTCCAGCTTGCGTTGGCGGGGGAGCTGAGCGGAAATGACGAGCGCGATCTGGCTTATTCTGGAAAGGCATAAGCCACGGTGGACAAGGGCGCCGCCGAGGTTGTAGATTTATCTCTCTATTCGAATAAAGAGATAACCATTCGCCAGTGTTGCGGGTGGCCTGTTCTCTGCCGGCCTACGTCATGACCCTGACCCAGCTCCGCTACCTCGTCGCAATCGCCGATTCCGGCCTCAACATCACGGTCGCCGCCGAGCGCGTGCATGCGACGCAGCCGGGCATGTCGAAACAGTTGAAGCAGCTCGAGGACGAACTCGGCTTCCTGCTGTTCTCACGCAAGGGCCGCAGCCTTGATGCGATTACCAGCGGCGGGCTGCAGGTGCTGGTGCATGCGCGCCGCCTGCTGGCCGAGGCCGCCAACATCCGCGCCTACGCGGCCAACCAGCGCAGTGACGCACACGGCAAGCTGGTGCTGGCGACCACGCATACGCAGGCGCGTTTCGTGTTGCCGCAGGCGGTGGCGAGATTGAAGCGCGCCTATCCGCAGGTGAGCGTGCACCTGATGCCGACTTCCGACAGCGAAGTGCTGAACATGCTCGCCAGCGGCGAGGCCGATTTCGCCCTGATCAGCACCGCCGGCCACGTGCCCGATGGCGGCATCGCGGTGCCGCTGTTCCGCTGGCAGCGCAAGGTGCTGGTGCCGCGCGATCACGCGCTGGCGTCGAACGGTGCGCCGACGCTGGCGCAGATCGCGGACTATCCGCTGGTGAGTTACGAATCGTCGATTCGCCCCGATTCCTCGCTGCGGCGCGCGTTCGCGGCGGAAGGGCTGGAGCCGCAGCTGGCGATGACCGCGCGCGACGCCGATCTCATCAAGACTTATGTGCGAGCCGGACTTGGTGTCGGCTTGCTGGCCGAGATGGCGTTGACCCCGGAGGATGCCGTCGATCTGGTGGCGTTGACGGCGCCGGCGGCGATACCGGAATGCATTGCCTGGGCGGTGCTGCCGCGCGAACGCGTGCTGCGCGATTACGCCACCGAATTGCTGCACGCGGTGGCGCCGCAACTCGATCGTCGCGACCTGCGCCGCGTGCTGGAAGGCAATGTTGAAGCGAATTGGCCGACGCCGCCGACCTGGGCGGAGCTTAGCGAGACCATCGCGACGTACGTGATTTAGCGCGTGATACCGATCAGGCCGCCGCCTGGCCGGGATCGTTCCACGCTTCGTGCAGGCCGCATTCGCGTTTGAGTCCGAAGAAGCGCGTGTCTTCCTCGCTCATGCCGTCTTCGAGACGGCGCGTGGTGTGGACGTCGCCGATCGAGACGTAACCGTCGTGCCACAGCGGGTGATAGGGCAGGCCATGACACTGGAGGTAATTCCACACGTCGCGATCGCTCCAGTCGGCAAGCGGGTGCAGTTTCCAGCGACCGTCGCGGCGTTGCAGGATGTCGGTGCTGGCGCGGCTGCGCGATTGGCTGCGACGGATGCCGGAAATCCAGGTTTCCGCGCCGAGTTCGGCGAGCGCGCGCTGCATCGGTTCGACCTTGCGCAGGCGGTTGTAGCGTTCGATGCCGTCGACGCCCTGTTCCCACAGTTTTCCGAAACGCGCTTCCATCCACGCGATGCCGATCTGCGGGCGATAGACCTTGAGGTTGAGCGACAGCCGTTCACCGAGTTCGTCGATGAAACGATAGGTTTCCGGGAACAGGTAACCGGTATCGATCAGCACGACCGGGATATCCGGTTGTTCTTGCGTGACCATGTGCAGCGAGACCGCCGCCTGCGCGCCGA
The DNA here is from genome assembly GCA_018242405.1 of Pseudomonadota bacterium. Lineage (GTDB taxonomy): Bacteria > Pseudomonadota > Gammaproteobacteria > Xanthomonadales > Xanthomonadaceae > Solilutibacter. The sequence goes on from JAFEBZ010000047.1 coordinate 6,641, forward strand.
AACTCGAGGACAGTGCATGGACACCGGGAAGTTCGGCCAGTGCCCAGGCGACGCGTTCTTCGGCGTTGCGTTGTTCCAGCCAGCGATTGAGCGAAGCGAGTGCCTGCGGCGATTGCGCGGCATCGGAGGGTTCAGGCGGAGTCATGCGGCGAGTTCCAGGTTCAGGGCGCGGGCGACGACCACGCCGGAGCGCACGAGGAAGTCGCCGAAATATTCGTCGCTCCCGCGTTCGGCGGCATAACGCGCCAGTAGTTGATCGAGTTCGGAGAGGATCGCGGCTTCGTCGATGTTCTCGCGATGGAGCACGTTGAGACGCTGGCCGCGATGGTCGCCACCGAGCATCAGGTTGTAGCGGCCGGGCGCCTTGCCGACCAGCGCGACTTCGCCGAGATACGGACGCGAACAGCCGTTGGGGCAGCCACTGATGCGGAAGTGGATCGGCTGATCGGAAATGTCGTGTTTGGCGAGCAATGCTTCGAAGCGCGTGAGGATATCGGGCAGATAGCGTTCCGCTTCGGCCATCGCCAGGCCGCAGGTCGGCAACGCGACGCAGGCGATCGCATTCTGTCGCAGTGGCGATGCGGTTTCGTGGGTGGCGAGCCCGTGCGCGGAGACCAGTGCGTTGATATGCGCGCGTTCGCTGTCCGGGATGTTGGCGATTACCAGGTTCTGGTTCGGTGTCATCCGGAATTCCGGTGCAGTCCCGCCAGAGTGGATGTCGAGCAGGCGCGTCGCGATTTCGCGCAGGCCGGTCAGGTGCGGCTGCGCGCCATCGAGGATGCGTCCGGAAACGATGCGCAAGGTGAGATGCCACAGGCCGTTTTCACCCTGCACCCAACCGAAGCGGTCGCCGTTGTGGATGAAGCGATACTCGCGCGGTGCTGCGAAGGTGATGCCGGAGCGTGATTCGACTTCGCGCTTGAAAGCATCGACGCCGCGATCGTCGATGGTGTATTTCAGGCGCGCGTGCTTGCGCAGCACGCGATCGCCCCAGTCGCGTTGAGTGGTGATGGCCGCTTCGGCGATCGCGGTGACCTGGTCTGGCGCGATCGCGCCGAGCAGATTGCCGAGGCGCGGATAGGTCAATGGATCGCCATGGGTCGCGCCCATGCCGCCGCCGGCGGTGACGTTGTAGGCAACGACATTTCCATTTTCGATGATGGCGATGAAGCCGAGATCCTGCGCAAACACATCGATGTCGTTGTAGGGCGGGATCGCGAAGCCGATCTTGAACTTGCGCGGCAGGTAGGTCTCGCCGTAGATCGTCTCGTCCTCCTCGCCGCTGCCGGCGACACGTTCCTCGTCCAGCCAGATTTCGTAGTAGGCGCGGCTGCGCGGGGCGAGATGCTTCGACAGCGCCGCCGCCTGTGCATGGATATGCGCGTATGCGCGCGATTCGTGCGGATTGGCCGCGACCATGATGCCGCGGTTGACGTCGCCGCAGGCCGCGACGGTGTCGATCATCGCGGCATTGATCGCCTGCATGGTCGCCTTGAGTTCGCGCTTGATCACGCCGTGGAACTGGAAGGCCTGGCGAGTGGTGATGCGCAGTCCGCGCTCGGCATAGGTGGTCGCGACGTGGTCGAGCTTCAGCCATTGTTCCGGCGTGACCACGCCGCCCGGCGTACGAGTGCGGATCATGAAACCGTAGGCGGGCTCGAGCTTCTGCTTGCGGCGCTCTTCGCGCAGGTCGCGATCGTCCTGCAGATAGCTGCCGTGGAACTTGACCAGGCGTTCGTCGTCGTGGGGGAATGAACCGGTAACGGCATCATTCAACGATTCCGCGATCGTGCCGCGCAACCGGCGGCTGTCGATCTTGATCTGTTCGACGGATTTCTCGCTGGCCATCAGTAAACGTCTCGTGCATAACGACCCTGCGCCTGCAGTTCGTTGAGGTAATCGTTGGCCTCATCGGCAGACTTTTCGCCGTGGCTGGCGATGATGTCGAGCAAGGCTGCGTGCACGTCCTTGGCCATGCGGGTGGCATCGCCGCAGACATACAGATGGGCGCCAGACTGCAGCCAGTCGTAAACGTCGGCGCCGCGTTCGCGCAGGCGATCCTGCACGTAGATCTTGTGCGGCTGGTCACGCGAGAAGGCGAGGTCGAGGCGATGCAGCGCCCCCGACTTCAATGCGTCCTGCCATTCCAGCTGGTAGAGGAAATCGCTGTGGGCGTGCGGGTTGCCGAAGAACAGCCAGTTGCGGCCACTGGCTTCGCTTTCGGCGCGTTCCTGCACGAAGGCGCGGAACGGCGCGACACCGGTGCCGGGGCCGATCAGGATGATGTCGCGGCTGGCATCGCCGGGCAGGCGGAAGCGTTCGTTGTGTTCGATGAAGATCGGAACGGTTGCGCCTTCGTCGCTGCGGGCGAGGAAATTTGAGGCGGTGCCCCAGCGCGGATCGCCGTCGCCGTCCACCGCGTATTCGACATGGGCGACGGTGAGGTGCGCTTCCTCGCCGACGACGCGCGGACTCGAAGCGATCGAATACAGGCGCGGCACCAATGGACGCAGGGCCGCGACGAGTTCGTCGGCCTTCCATGTCGCCGGATATTCGCGCAGCAGGTCGATCAGCTGGCGATTGGCGAGGAGGTCGGCCAGCGCCGCCGTGTCGTTCGCCGCGAGGAGGGCGTCGAGCGCGGCGGCACCGGCACGTTGGGCATGTTGGATCAGGAATGGGCGAGAGAGCCGGGTGATCTCGCGCTTGCTCGACAACCATTCGCGCAGCGACAGCGTTTGTTCGCCGTGATTGACGGTCGCATCGCCATCGAGTTGCAGCATCGCCAGCAGTGCATCGACCAGTCGCGGCGGATTCAGCGGCCACACGCCGAGCGCATCGCCCGGTTCATACTTGAGGCCGGAGCCTTCCAGCGACAATTCGACATGGCGGACGTCCTTGTCCGATGTCGTCCTGTGGTTGCCGCGACCGGTGATGCGCTGGTTCGCCAGTACCTCGGCGGGGAACGGGCGGTCGCGCGTATAGATGCTGGCAGCCGTTTGCGCATGGGGGCGCAACGGCGTGACGGTGGCCAGCGGCACCTGCGGCTTCAGCGCCTCCCTCGCTGCAGCCAGCGCCGCCGCCATCCATGGCGTGGCGACGGTTTCGATATCAAGATCGGCATCGCCGCGTTCGAACCAGCGCTTCGCACCGAGTTCGGCGAGGCGGGCATCGAGCTGGCGCCCGATCGCGCAGAACAGCGGATAGCTGGAATCGCCGAGTGCAAGCACCGAGTAGTTGAGGTCGGGCAGTTTGGGCGCACGCTTGCCGGAGATGAATTCGACGAAGGCACGGGCGTCGTCGGGCGGATCGCCATCGCCCTGAGTGCTGATGACGATGACGAGATGGCGTTCGTCCTTGAGTTCGCGCAGCGGATAGGCATCGGCGCGCAGCAGGCGCACGCCGAAACCGGCGTCCTCGATCTGTGCGGAAAGCGCTTCGGCCTGGTGCTTGGCGTTGCCGGTCTGGCTGCCGTAGACGATGGTGAGTCGTGGCGCGGCGACGGTTTCATTGGCAACCGCTGTCAATGCGGTCGCCGGTACGGTGCGTCCGCGGGCGAGTCCGGCGGCGTAGCCGGACAACCACCACAGCCCGCTGTGATCCAGCGCGTCGGTCAGCCGACCGAGCAGGGCGGCCTGTTCGTCGGTGATCGGCTGGAATGGCGATGGCAGGACGGCGGACATGGCGGGCGTGGATGGGACTGCGACAACGGAAAGACTAGGGAAGCCGGCCGCCCGCGGATAAGGAACGATGGTTATGCGGATATATCCGTCGGCGCATAAGCACCCGCGGTTATGCCGTTATGCCGTGCGCGCATTTCCGATGGCCGGGACGGCTCTCGATACTCGATGGCGTCCGCAGCCCTGCGGTCATGCCCATGCCCGCATCAGGATCATCGCCGTGTCGTTGCAACGCGCTGTCGCCATTTCGCCCTCCGTGCCCGAGCCATCGCCGGCAGTTGCGCTTGGGCATCTCGATCGCCTCGAGGCCGAGAGCATCCACATCCTGCGCGAGGTCGCCGCCGAGTTCCGCAACCCGGTGCTGCTGTATTCGATCGGCAAGGACAGCTCGGTCCTGCTGCATCTGCTGCTGAAGGCATTCGCGCCGGGACGCCCGCCGATCCCGTTGCTGCACGTCGATACCGGCTGGAAATTCCGCGAGATGATCGCGTTCCGCGATCGCCGTGCCGCCGAGACCGGGATCGAGTTGCGCGTGCACAGCAATCCCGAGGGCATCGCGCGCGGCATCGGTCCGATCAGCCATGGCGCTTCCGTCCACACCGACGTGATGAAGACGCAGGCGCTGAAGCAGGCGCTGGATGCCCACGGTTTCGACGCCGCGATCGGTGGCGCCCGTCGCGACGAGGAAAAATCGCGTGCCAAGGAACGCATCTTCTCCTTCCGCAATGCCCAGCATCGCTGGGACCCGAAGCAGCAACGCCCGGAACTGTGGTCGCTTTACAACACGCGGATTGCCGCCGGCGAATCGGTGCGCGTGTTCCCGTTGTCGAACTGGACCGAACTCGATATCTGGCTCTACATCTACCGCGAGGGCATTGAAGTTCCGTCGCTCTATCTCGCCGCCGAACGTCCGGTGGTGGAGCGCGATGGTGCACTGATCATGGTCGATGACGAGCGCCTGCCGTTGCGCGTAGGTGAAACACCGTCGCTCCGTCGCGTGCGTTTCCGCACCCTCGGCTGCTACCCGTTGACCGGTGCGATCGAATCCGACGCCGACACGCTGGAGAAAGTGATCGGCGAAATGCTGGTCGCGACAACTTCGGAGCGCCAGGGCCGGCTGATAGACCACGACTCTTCCGCATCGATGGAGAAGAAGAAGCAGGAGGGTTATTTCTGATGGGCGTCGCCGACTATCTCCGCCATCACGAGTCCAACACCCTGCTGCGCTTCATCACCTGCGGCAGCGTCGACGATGGCAAGAGCACGCTGATTGGCCGCTTGCTCCATGACAGCAAGGGCCTGTTCGCAGACCAGCTCGATGCGCTGGCGCAGGACAGCCGTCGCCATGGCACCCAGGGCGATGACATCGATTACGCCTTGTTGCTCGACGGACTTGCTGCCGAACGCGAGCAGGGCATCACCATCGACGTCGCCTACCGCTTCTTCGGCAGCGACAAGCGCAAGTTCATCGTCGCCGATTGCCCCGGACATGAGCAGTACACCCGCAACATGGCGACCGGCGCCTCCACCGCCGACGCCGCAGTCGTGCTGGTCGATGCGCGCAAGGGGCTGCTGACGCAGACGCGCCGACACACCTACATTCTGGCGTTGTTCGGCATCCGTCACGTGGTGTTGGCGGTCAACAAGCTCGACCTGGTCGGCTACGACCGCGAGGTGTTCGAACGGATCGAACGCGAATATCGCGAACTGGCGACGCAACTCGGCATCGCCAACGTGCAGGCAGTGCCGCTGTCGGCGCTGAAGGGCGACAACCTGCTGCAGCGTTCAGCACAGACGCCGTGGTACCACGGCCCGACCTTGCTGGAATGGCTCGAGAACGTGCAAGTCGACGATGCGCGCGACGACGCCGGCCTGCGCTTCCCGGTGCAGTGGGTGAATCGCCCGCATCAGGATTTCCGCGGATTCTCCGGCACGATCACCGCGGGTCGCGTGCGTCCCGGTGACGAGGTGGTGGTGCTGCCGTCGGGCCAGCGTTCGCTGGTTGAACGCATCGTCACCGCCGATGGCGATCTCGCCGTGGCGACAGCGGGACAGGCGATCACGCTCACGCTGGCGGATGAAGTGGACGTCAGTCGTGGCGACGTGCTTGCCGCCGCCAGCCAGCCACCGCAGGTCGCCGATCAGTTCGCCGCGCATGTGTTGTGGATGAACGATGCGCCGCTGCTGCCCGGACGCGCCTATCTGCTGAAATCGGGCACGCGCACGGTCAACGCAACCGTCAGCGAAATCAAGCATCGCATCGACGTCAACAGCCAGGCGCAGCTCGCGGCGCGCCAGCTTGATCTCAACGAAGTCGGCGTCTGCAACCTGTCGCTCGATCAACCCATCGCGTTCGACAGCTACGGAGACGATCGCACCCTCGGCAGCTTCATCCTGATCGATCGCCTCGACAACGCCACCGTCGCTGCCGGCACCTTCGATTTCGCCCTGCGCCGCGCCGGCAACATCCACTGGCAGCACCTCGATGTCGACAAGTCGGCGCGTGCGCGCAGCAAGGGCCAGACCGCGCGCTGCGTGTGGTTCACCGGGCTGTCGGGCGCGGGAAAATCGGCGATCGCCAATCTCGTCGACAAGCGCCTGCACGCGCTCGGCCTCCATGCCTTCGTGCTCGATGGCGACAACGTCCGCCACGGACTCAATCGCGACCTCGGCTTCACCGATGCCGATCGCGTCGAGAACCTGCGCCGTGTCGCCGAAGTGGCGAAGCTGATGACCGATGCCGGCCTGATCGTGCTGGTCAGTTTCATTTCACCGTTCCGCGCGGAACGCAAGATGGCGCGCGACTTGTTCGATCGCGGCGATTTCATCGAAGTGTTCGTCGATACGCCGCTGCAGGTCGCCGAAGACCGCGACGTCAAGGGGCTGTACGCCAAGGCGCGTCGCGGCGATCTCCCCAATTTCACCGGCATCGACTCGCCCTACGAGGCGCCGGACAACGCAGACATCGTGCTCGATACCACCAGCGCGTCCGCCGAAACCCTTGCGGAACGGGTGGTCGCGCGTCTCCTCGAAGGAAATTACGAAATATGAACAGTCGACATGCCAAATTCTCGCCGAGCCGGCATGACGCCGGCGATGTGACCACCACAGATTTTCCTCCCGATTCCGTCAAGGATTCCGCGATGAACAAGATCTTCCTGGGTGTGATCGCCGCGCTTGTCCTGCTCACGGCAACGGTCAATGCCAGGGCCAGCAGCCTGCTCAACGTGTCCTACGATCCCACGCGCGAGTTCTACGCCGACGTCAACCAGGCGTTCGCCGCGCAATGGAAACAGCAGACCGGCGAGATGGTCGACATTCGTGCCTCGCATGGCGGTTCCGGCAAGCAGGCGCGTGCGGTGATCGATGGCCTCGAAGCCGATGTCGTGACGCTGGCGCTGGCGGCCGACATCGACGCGATCGCCGACAAGGGCAAGTTGCTGCCGACGGATTGGCAATCGCGACTGCCGCACAACAGTTCACCATACACATCGACCATCGTCTTCCTGGTGCGCAAGGGCAATCCGAAGGCGATCCATGACTGGAACGATCTGGTCAAGCCCGGTGTCGCCGTGATCACGCCGAATCCGAAAACGTCCGGTGGCGCGCGCTGGAACTATCTCGCGGCATGGGCGTGGGCGTCGCACCAGTACCGCGATGGCGGCAAGGTACTCGATTACCTCACCCACCTGTACGACAACGTGCCGGTACTCGATACCGGTGCCCGTGGTTCGACCACCACCTTCGTCGAGCGTGGCATCGGTGATGTGCTGATCGCTTGGGAAAACGAAGCGCTGCTGGCGGTGAATGATGCCGATACCCGCGGCAAGTTCGAAATCGTGGTGCCGTCGATCAGCATCCGCGCCGAACCGCCGGTCGCCTGGGTCGACAAGAACATCGACAAGCACGGCACCCGCAAGCAGGCCGAAGCCTATCTGCGCTTCCTGTACTCGCCGCAGGGACAACAGATCGCCGCGAAGCATTTCTATCGTCCGGCCGAACCCGACAAGGTGCCCGCCGCAGAGCTGGCGCGTTTCCCCAAGGTGACGCAAGTGACGATCGACAACGCATTCGGTGGCTGGAAGAAGGCGCAGGCGCAACACTTCGCCGATGGCGGCTTCTTCGACCAGATCAATCGCAAGCGCGCGCACTGACGATTTGATCCAGTGAGTACGCAGGCCCTGTCCATTCCATTGCTCGCGCCGCGTCGGCGGCGCCCGTTGCCGGGGTTCGGATTGAGCCTCGGTCTCGGCATGGCGTGGCTCGGCATCGTGGTGTTGTTGCCGCTGCTGGCGCTGACATGGCATGCACTGGGGCTGGGTAGCGCGGGCTGGTCGCGCGCGATCCACGATCCGCGCGTGCAGGCGGCGTTGAAACTCAGCTTCGGCGCGTCGCTGGCGGCATCGTTGCTGGCGCTGATCGCCGGCGCATTGGTGGCGTGGGTGCTGGTGCGGTATCGCTTCCCGGGACGTCGCTTGCTGGATGCATTGGTCGACCTGCCGTTCGCATTGCCGACGGCGGTCGCGGGCATCGCGCTTACCGCGATTTATTCCAGCCACGGCTGGATCGGTCGTTTCGTCGAACCGATGGGCCTGAAAGTCGCCTACACCTGGATCGGAATTGTCGTTGCGCTGGTCTTCATCGGACTGCCGTTCGCGGTGCGCACGGTGCAACCGGTGCTGGAAACCCTCGGTCGCGAACAGGAAGAGGCATCGGTTTCGCTCGGCGCGTCGCGCTTCACCACGCTGCGGCGGGTGATCCTGCCGGAACTGCTGCCGGCGTTGCTCACCGGGTTCTCGCTGGCGTTCGCGCGTGCGCTGGGCGAATACGGCTCAGTGATCTTCATCGCCGGCAACAAGCCGTACTCGACCGAAATCGCACCGTTGCTGATCACGATTCGCCTGGAGGAATACGACTACGACGGCGCGATCGCGATCGCGGCGTTGTTGCTCGCGGCATCCTTCGCCTGCCTGCTGGTGATCAATGCATTGCCGTCATTGACGGCCTATGCACGCACGAGGCGCAGCCATGGATAACGCCCTGCGCGAACCGTGGTGGCTACGCGCCGTGTTGATCGTGCTCGCCGTGCTGATCCTGCTCGGATTGGTGGTGTTGCCGCTGGTGATGGTGCTCGCGGCCGCGTTTGGCGATGGCTTCCACGCGTGGTGGTCGGCGTTGCGCGATCCCGATGCCGTTTCTGCATTGAAGCTGACACTGTTCACCGCCGCAGTGGTGATCCCGGTCAATGCCGTGTTCGGCACCCTGATGGCGTGGGCGGTGGTGCGTTTCGAATTCACCGGCAAGCGCGTGCTGTTGACGCTGGTCGACCTGCCGTTCGCAGTATCGCCGGTGGTGGCCGGCCTCTGCCTGGTCCTGTTGTTCAGCACCACGCACGGCTGGTTTGCGCCGTTGCTCGAGCGCTTCGACATCAAGATCCTGTTCGCGCGCCCCGGCATCGTGCTGGCGACTTTGTTCATCACCTTCCCGTTCGTGGTGCGCGAACTCATCCCGTTGATGCAGCAGCAGGGCAGCGACGAGGAACTCGCGGCGCGTTCCCTCGGTGCCGGCGCATGGACGATGTTCCGCCGCGTCACCCTGCCCAACATCAAGTGGGGACTGCTCTACGGCGTGCTGCTGTGCAGTGCGCGCGCGATGGGCGAATTCGGCGCGGTGTCGGTGGTGTCCGGCCATATCCGCGGACTCACCAACACGCTGCCGCTCCACATCGAAATCCTCTACAACGAATTCAACGCCACTGCGGCTTTCGCCGCGGCATCGCTGCTCAGCGGGCTCGCGCTGGTCACGCTGGTGGCGAAATTCTGGCTGGAATCGAGCCACGGCGATTCGCTGGCTCAAACGCATCGGAAGCATCACGCATGAACGCTGCCATCCATCGGACCTCGACCATCGTGACGCGCGGTGCCACCTCCGAATGCCATTATTCGTCGACGGTCGTCCATCCCGGGACGGTCGCTGCGAGGCAGGGCATGGATCTCCACATCCGCCAACTCGGCAAGCGTTACGGCAAGACCGCCGCACTCGACGCGGTCGATCTCGATATCGCATCGGGCGAACTGGTCGCCTTGCTCGGACCATCGGGCTCGGGCAAGACCACGCTGTTGCGGGTGATCGCCGGTCTCCTCGATGCCGATGCCGGCCAGGTGTTGTTCGGTGATGTCGACGCCACGCGCCTCAGCCTGCGCCAGCGCAATGTCGGCTTCGTGTTCCAGCATTACGCGCTGTTCCGCCACATGACGGTCGCCGAGAACATTGCCTTCGGCCTGCGCAGCCGTCCGCGTTCGCGCCGACCGGACAAGGCGACGATTCGCCAGCGCGTGGAAGAGTTGCTGAAACTGATCCAGCTCGATGATTACGGCAGCCGCTATCCCGAGCAATTGTCCGGTGGCCAGCGCCAGCGCGTGGCCCTGGCGCGTGCATTGGCGATCGATCCCAGCCTTCTCTTGCTCGATGAACCGTTCGGTGCGCTCGATGCCAAGGTGCGTGTCGATCTGCGTCGCTGGTTGCGCACGCTGCACGAACAGACCGGGCAGACGACGCTGTTCGTGACCCATGACCAGGAAGAAGCGTTGGAACTCGCCGATCGCGTGGTGGTGATGCGTGAGGGACGGATCGAGCAGGTCGGTACGCCGCAGGAGATCTACAACGCTCCAGCATCGGAATACGTGTTCGATTTCATCGGTCGCGCCAATGCGCTGGATGGCCGGGTGATCGACGGTCGTTTCGGCATCGATGGCAATGGCTATGCGGTGCCCAGCGATGTTGCCGCGGGACACGCGCGGTTGTACGTGCGCCCGCATGATCTGGATATCGTCGATGCGGCTTCGGGGATTCCGGCGACGGTGCTGTCGACGCATCTGCGCTCCGGGCGCATCACGGTCGAGGCGCAGGTTGTCGCGCAGTCGCGATTGCTGGAACTCGATCTTGCCGTCGGGACGGACACGGTTGTTCCATCGGCTGGTTCAACGATCGGTGTGTTGCCGCGCGCGTGGCGAATCTATTCGTCGGAGCGGTGAGAAAAGCATCGCCCGGCTGAGCGCCTTTAGCGGTTATCCGCAGTGACCGACACGCCGTGAATACGTCCATGTAGGCTCGACTCGGCATCCATGCCTCGTATGGTCGGTCACTGCGGACGAACCGCA
>JAFEBZ010000048.1 GCA_018242405.1 Pseudomonadota bacterium
AACCGTTGGGTGAAGCTGCGTCTTTCCACCAAGGCCCTGCGCACCATCGACAAGAACGGCATCGACGCCGTGCTCGCCGAAATGCGCGCACGCGGCGACAAGGTCTGAGGAGTTAAAACACCATGGCAACCAAGCGCGACAAGATCCGCCTGATCTCCTCGGCCAACACCGGCCATTTCTACACCACCGACAAGAACAAGAAGAACACGCCCGGGAAGATGGAGATCAAGAAGTACGATCCCGTCGTCCGCAAGCACGTGATCTACAAGGAAGGCAAGATCAAGTAAGCCTTCCGCTTGTTGGATGCGATACGAGAAACCCCGCTGAGAAGCGGGGTTTCTTTTTTGGCTGGAGCTTCAAGCCGCCGCGAGCAACGCATCCAGCTGCGCGAACTGTTCGGGCAGGCCTTCCGCCGAACCGGTGAGCGCTTCTTCCAGCGCCTCCGTCGTCGGATAGAGCTCGTGATAGGTGACCAGGGTCTTGTCGCCCTTGTCCTCAAACGTCACCGTGGTCACGGCGCCCTGGTCGCTTTCTTCGTTCGTCCATACCATGCGCGTGTTCGGCGTGACCTCCCTGTATGTTCCGAAAAACGCCATCGTCTTGTCGAAGGCCGGATGGCTGAAGACGAGGCGGTACGCGCCGCCGGTGCGGATATCCATGTCGCACGAGACCAGCGACATGCCCGCCGATTTCGGCACCCACCAGCGCGGGAACAATTCGGGATTGCTCCACGCCTCGAAGACGATGTGCGCCGGGGCATCGAACATTCGCCTCACCACGAGTTCGCGATCGGACTTGCGTTCCACGACAGTGCGGTTCGTGACGCCTTGGCTACTTGCGTTTCCGTTGGGCATCTGCCTTCTCCTTGCGTTTGAGTTGGTCGACGATCGTATCCAGCGCGTCGAAGCGCGCGTTCCAGAGCTGGCGGTGGCGCTCGATCCAGGCGGCTTCTTCTTCCAGCCGCAATCGTCCGAGCCTGCAGGTGCGGACGCGCCCGACCTTTTCCGTCATTACCAGCCCTGCCTGCTCGAGGACGCTGACGTGCTTCTTCATGCCGGTGAGGGTCATGTGGAACCGGTCGGCAAGGTCAGTGATGGAGGCGTCCGCGCCCGCGAGCTGCTCAAGCACGCCGCGCCGGGTGACGTCGGAAAGCGCGGCGAAGGTGGCGTCGAGGCGAGCTTGATACTGAACCATAAGGTTCACTGTAGGCCGGGTTCGGGTGATATGCAAGCAGGGGCCCAACCGGGGTGCAAATTGCCCGCCAGCCCCGATCCCCGCACACTCGGCTGACCCGCACCGAGGAATCCCATGCTGCCTGGCTGGATGTTGCTGCTGGCATCGATCGGCTACGCCGCCCTGCTGTTCGGCGTGGCCTGGCTGGGCGACCGCCATCCGGTCTATCCGCGCCTGCGCTGGCTGCGACCGATCGTGTACAGCCTCGCATTGGCGGTGTACTGCTCGTCGTGGACGTTCTACGGCGCGGTCGGCACCGCCGCGCGCCAGGGCATCGGCTACCTGCCGATCTATCTCGGCCCGCTGCTGATGCTGATGTTCGGCTGGCGCATCGTCGAACGCATGGCGCTGATCGCGCAGTCGCAGAACACGGTTTCGATTTCCGACTTCCTGTCCGCGCGCTATGGTCGTTCGCAGCAGCTCGCCGCGCTGGTGACGGTGATCGCATTGATCGCGGCGGTGCCCTACTTCGCGCTGCAGTTCAAGGCGGTGGCGATCAGCCTCGACGTGCTGCGCGGCAGCGGTTCGTCGATCACCCTGTTCGGCGATCCCGCGCTCTACATCGCGGCGCTGATGGCGCTGTTCGCGATCCTGTTCGGTACCCGCGAAGTCGACGCCACCGAGCATCGGCCCGGCATGATGCTGGCGATCGCGCTGGAATCGCTGGTCAAGATCATTGCGCTGATCGCGGTCGGCGTGTTCGCGATCGGCTGGCTCGGCAAGCGCGATGCTTCCGTCATCGATGCAACGCGCGCACTGGTGGAAAGTTCGCCGCCGATCGGCTTCGTCGGCCAGACCTTGCTCGCGTTCGCGGCGATTCTCTGCCTGCCGCGCCAGTTCCACGTCGCCGTGGTCGAATGCGGCGACGTCGCCGATATCCGTCGCGCGCGCTGGCTGTTCGGCGCCTATCTGGTGGTGATCTGCCTGATGGTGCTGCCGATCGCCGCCGCCGGTGTCAGCGCGTTCGGGCGCGACGGCAAGGCCCTGGCCGACAGTTTCGTGCTGGCGCTGCCGCTGGCCGGGCACAGCAATGCGCTGGCGATGCTGGCCTATGTCGGCGGATTCTCGGCGGCAACCGGCATGGTGATTGTTGCGAGCGTGGCATTGGCGACGATGGTGAGCAACGACATCGTGATGCCGCTGCTGTTGCGTTCGCGCCGCGTCGATCACGCCGGCGCCGATGTCGCATCGACCGTGTTGTGGATCCGTCGCGCCGCGATCGTGATGCTGGCGGCGCTGGCCTGGGGCTATTACCGTTTCAGCGCCAGCGAAACCGCGCTCTCCGCCTACGGCTTGATGGCGTTCGCGGCGGTGGCGCAATTCGCGCCGGCATTGATCGGCGGACTCTACTGGCGTGGCGCCAGTCGTCGCGGCGCCGAGCTCGCGCTGGTGCTGGGCTTCGGCATCTGGGCCTACACCTTGCTGCTGCCGGCGCTGACGAATTCGGGATGGTTCAGCCACGCATGGATCGATGCCGGACCGTTCGGCATCGGCTGGCTGCGTCCGCACCAGTTGTTCGGTGTCTCCGGTTGGGATCCGCTGACCCACGGCACGATCTGGTCGCTGCTGTTCAATACCGGCGGCCTGTTGCTGGGTTCGATGCGCTGGCGTCCGAACCTCGACGAACGCCTGCGCGCCTCGCCCTTCCTCGATCCCTATGCCGAACGCACGCTCGCTGCCGGCGAATGGTCGGGCAACATCCAGATCGCCGACCTGCTGACGCTGTGCGCACGCGTACTCGGCGAACGCACCGCGCAACGCGCCTTCGAGGAACAGGCGCGCACCACCGGTCATCCACTCCAACCAGGTGCACGCGCGGGACGCCAGTGGATCCAGTTCAGCGAACGCCTGCTCGCTGCGGCGATCGGTGCGGCGTCGGCACGACTGATGCTGACCAGCGCACTGCGCGGCTCGGGCATGGAAGTGGCGGAAGTGGTCGCTGTGCTCGACGAGGCCGGACAGGAATTGCGCTTCAACCGGGAAATTCTTTCCAATACGTTGGAGAACATCGACCAGGGCGTGAGCGTGGTCGATCGCAACATGCGCCTGGTGGCGTGGAATCGCCGCTACCAGCAGCTGTTCGGCTATCCCGACGGCATGCTGTACGTCGGGCGCCCGGTCGCCGACCTGATCCGTTACAACATCGAGCGCGGCGAGATCGGCGAGATCAGTGATGGCGACATCGAGCAGCAGATCGAGAAGCGCATCGGCCACATGCGCGCGGGCTCGCCGCACGTGACCGTGCGCATCCGCGGCGACGGCCGAGTGATCGAACTGCACGGACAGTCGCTGCCACGCGGCGGCTACGTCACCAGCTACAGCGACATCAGCGAACACGTGCGCGCGCAACGCGAACTGCGCGAGATCAACGAGACCCTGGAACAGCGCGTCGACGATCGCACCCGCGAAGCCGAAGCCGCGCAGGAATCACGCTCGCGCTTCCTCACCGCGGTCAGCCACGACGTGTTGCAACCATTGAATGCCGCGCGCCTGTTCGCGTCCGCGTTGCGCGAAAGCGCCGATCCCGTCGAACAACACCATCTCGCCGAACGCGTCGACGTGTCCTTGCGCGCCGCCGAGGAATTGCTGGATGGGTTGCTCGATGTCTCGCGCCTCGACGCCGGCGCACTGACACCGGTGCTGCAGGACGTCGACGCCGCGCAATTGCTGCAGGAGCTGGCCGCGCAATACGCGCCGATGGCTGCCGGCCGCGGCATCGACATCCGCGTGCATGCACCACGCCTGTTCGTGCACAGCGATCGCCGCCTGCTGCGCCGGGTGCTGCAGAACTTCCTTGCAAACGCATTGCGCTACACCCCGCGTGGACGCATCGTGCTGGCGGCACGTGCGCGCGGAACCCAAGTCGAATTGCAGGTCTGGGATACCGGCCCCGGCATCCCCGAACACCACATGCGCCAGATCTACGACGAGTTCCATCGCTACGAACAGGCATTCGACTGGGACGGGCGCGGCATGGGCCTCGGCCTGTCGATCTGCCAACGCATCGCCAAGCTGCTTGGCCATGGCCTTGATGCCCGCTCCGCCACGGGTCGCGGCAGCATGTTCTCGATCCGCGCGCCACGCGTGATGGTGGATGCTTCGGCGCCGACGCCTGCGCGCGCGACGCTGGCCACCATCGATCCGTCATTGGCCGGTTTGCGCGTGCTCTGCGTCGACAACGATCCCGACATCCTCGCCGGGATGCGCGCGCTGCTCGGGCGCTGGCAGGTCGAGGTGTCGTGCGCCGCGACCATCGACGACGCGCTGGCAATGACCGCGCAGGCGCCCGAGGTGCTGCTGGTCGACTTCCACCTGCACGACCGCATGGACGGACTCGACACGTTGACCGCATTGCAGGCGCGTTGTCCCGACGCGCGCGGCGCCCTGCTCACCGCCGACGGCAGCGATGCGTTGAAGCAGCGTGCACAACAACGCGGCGTGCAGGTGCTGACCAAACCGGTGAAGCCCGCTTCGCTGCGCGCATTCCTCGCCGCACGCCGTGCAATGACGACTGCCGCCAGCTAGCCCAGCGCCTTCGCAAGCCCGGCGATCGCGCGCGTCATCTCGCCCATCACCACGCCGGTTTTTTCGGGCGACAAGGTATAGGGATCGGCCAGTTCAACCGGCCCGCCGCGGTTGAACAAGCCCAGCAACGTGGTCCTCTCCAACGCTTCGGGAAAAGCCGACTGCATCTTCTCGAGATGGGAGGCATCCATGACCACGATGCAATCGGCGTCGGCCACCATACGCCCGGTGACTTCCCGCGACGACCAGTCGGCGAGATCGACCGCATGCACGCGCGCCGCGTGCACCACATGCGCCGGGCTCGCACGGCCGCTGCGCGGATGGAATCCGGCGCTGGTGACATCCAGTCCCGGCAGGCTCCGTTGCGCCATGCGTTCGGCGAACGGGCTGCGGCAGATGTTGCCGTAGCACAGGAACAGCAGGTTCCTGATCGGGCGGATCTGTTCGCCATGGGTGCCGAAACGCGCCGCATGCGCCTTGATGATGCGTCGACGCAATGACCGCCTGCGCAGCGCCGCCGCGGGATACGCATACAGCCCGCGCGCGATGCCCTTCAGCTCGGCGATGGCGACCGCTGGGTCGCGGAGATGCCAACCGTCCCAGACTTCGCGCCCACTGAAAGCGCGCAACCAGCCGGCAAACATGGCTGGCAACGATTGCGTGAGCAGCAACGGATCGGAGCGGTCCGCACGCAGATTGGCCTTCATCCAGCGCACGTCTTCGCCGATGTTGCGCGCGGAGATGTTCTCCTTCCAGCGCGTTACCGGCTGCACGGGTTCCCCCGCTGCAATGTCGTGGAGGATCGCCGGCACGTCGACGCCGGCAGCGATCGTCAACGGCAACGAGCCCCACAACCGCGGGTTGATTTCCATCAGGTGGACGGTGCCATCGTCGGCGCGGCGCCATTCCACCATCGCCACGCCCTGCCACTGCAATGCGTCGAGCAGCCACTTCGACAATTCCAGCAAACGCGCATCCGGTTTCGCTGCGCGTCGCAAGGTGCTGCCACCGCCGGTCAATGGCAATTCGTGCACGCGTTCGTGGACGAATTCGGCGACGATCCTGCCGTTCGCATACACCAGCTCGACACCGACACCACGCCCCGGCACCCACTGCTGTTCCTGCACATCGGTATGCGGCAACCATTTCTTCAGCAAGGCGGTGCGCAGCGATGCATCGCGCACCACGGCTGGCGCCAGATTTTGCAGCTGCCCGTCCACCATCACCTTGCTCGCCGCCGGCTTGAGGACGCAGGGGAATTCCTCAGGCGGGTGATCGTCGGGCAATGTGCCTCGCTGCAACAGGCGCGATCCCGGCACCGGCAGGCCGATGCGTTCGGCCAATGCGCGCGTGCGCTCCTTGGACAATGCGATGTCGAGCGCTTCATCCGAAGGCAACTGCGCCAACCTGCGCAACGGGTCTTCCGGCGGCAAGGCGCGCAGCCACAGCAACGCAGCTTCCGTCGTCGGCACGATCAACACGAAATGGTTTTCCGCGTGCAGATCACGCATCCACGCGTGCGCTTCGGCAACGGATTCCGCCGCCGGTTGCTGGTGGATCTGCGCGCACCAGCGCGAATGCGCGGTCAGGCTGCCAGCGGCACGCACGCCGACATGCAATGACACGCCGCGCCTGCCCAGCGATTGGACGGTGGCGAGGCCGGCGCGACTGTCGCCGTCTAGAACAAGTACTGCGCTGGATGCGGGCGAAGACATCGCGACATCAGGCTTGCGGGCGATGCATGCGCCACGCGAACAGCGCGACGCTGTCGGCGACCGGGAAGCGCGGAAGATCGTGCAGGCCTTCCCCCGTGCCGATGAATCCGTTCTCGGTGGTCACCGCGGCGCGATAGACCTTTGCCGTGGTGTCGCGCACGCGGCGATCCTGCGATCCGTTCGGATAGCAGAACAGGTCGACCGGCTTGCCGAGGAATTGCTCGAGGACGTCGCGACTGCCATGCAGTTCGCCCTCCAGCTCCGCCTGGTCGAGCGTGGTGAGGATCGGATGGGTGGAGGTGTGGGAACCCACGGTGAAAAGATCGCTGTCCAGCGTGCGTAGTTGCTCCCAGCTCACCGGATCGAAGCGCGCACGTTGTTCCGGCGTCGGCACGAAGTCGGGGGTGCGCGTACGGATCAGCGCTTCCACCTCCTGGCGTGTCGACAGCAGCAGCGTCTTCATCCACTCGATCCACGGCTCGATGGCCGCACTCGGCGCACCGACGTCCACCGCCAGCACCTGGCGCTGGGCGTTATCGAGCAGGCGCAGGCGCACGCGCGCTTCGTGATTCCACAACCAGCGCCGTTCGGCGATCAGGCCGGGGCAGACAAAGAACGTCGCCGGCAGGCCGATGCGCGCCAGCACCGGCGCCACCACTTCGGCGTGGCAGCGCAAACCGTCATCGAAAGTCAGCGCGACTTCCTGCGCCGCGGGCGTCCCGGTGCGAACGCCTGTGATCAGCTGGTCCAGCGGCACCACGCGGAAGTTGCGCGCGAGCCATTCCATCTGCGCAGTGAATGCGGCGACAGCGAGATCGCCCGGGCCAACGCCATGCAGCATCACAATCCTGCGCACCGGCATCCCCCGCGCGACACGACGCGACACCCCGGCGGCAAGCGCCGCCGACTGGATCGGTTTGACCACGAGGGATTTCAGCGATTCCATGCGCTTGGCCTTTGCCGGGAACTGTCCGTGTTGCCCACTCCACCGGCGCCATCATGGCTCCGGGATGCCTATCCTACCCTTTCCTGTTGCAAACGTATGGCAGGCCCATTCAGGTCCGCCCATCAAGGGGTCAGTCGAGGTCTTCGGGCGGCGCCTGCACGGCGTCGGGATCGACCGCCAGCTTGCCGGCGATCAGGATCGCCTGGGTGCGGTTGCGTGCGCCCAATTTGCGCATGACCGCACTCATGTGCGCCTTCACCGTTGCTTCCGAAACGCCAAGTTCGTAGCCGATCTGCTTGTTGAGCAGTCCGGTGCCGAGCATCTGCAATACCCGGAACTGCTGCGGCGTCAGTTCGCGCACGCGGGCGGCGACGGCGTGTTCCTCGTCACTGGTCGGCACCGCCGCGAGTGCAGCTTCCGGCACCCAGCGTTCGCCATCCAGCACCTGTTGCAGCGCATGCGCGAGCGTCGCTGCATCGGAAGACTTGGGGATGAAACCGACGGCGCCGTGATCGAGCGCGCGACGCATCACCGCCGGCTCCTCGCGTGCCGACACCATCACCACCGGCAACTGCGGATGGCTGGCGCGCAAGTGCACCAGCGCGGAGAACCCGTGCACACCCGGCATGTTGAGATCGAGCAGCAACAGGTCGGCGTCGGGGTGCGCATCCACCAGCGCGTACAACGCGCCGGCGTTTTCGGCCTCGCTGATCTTCGCTTCGGGCAGCAAACGCGCGACCACGCCGCGCAACGCTTCGCGGAACAGCGGGTGGTCGTCCGCGATCAGCAGCGCGGCAGCCTTGCTCACTTCGTCCTGCTCACTTCACCTTGCGCTCTTCCACCAGCGCGCTCACCACGGTGGGATCGGCCAGCGTGCTGGTATCGCCCAACTGGTCCGGCGCGTTCTCGGCGATCTTGCGCAGGATGCGGCGCATGATCTTGCCGCTGCGCGTCTTCGGCAGGCCCGGCGCCCATTGCAGGTGGTCGATCGTCGCGATCGGTCCGATCTCCTTGCGCACGTGCGCGTTCAACTCCTTCTGCAAATCATCGCTGCCTTCCTCGCCCTGCTTCAGGGTGACATAGGCGTAGATGCCCTGGCCCTTGATGTCGTGCGGGAAGCCGACCACCGCCGCTTCGGCGACCTTGTGGTGGCTGACCAGCGCCGATTCCACTTCCGCAGTGCCGATGCGATGGCCGCTGACGTTGATGACGTCATCGACGCGGCCGGTGATCCAGTAGTAACCGTCTGCGTCGCGACGGCAGCCGTCACCGGTGAAATACATGCCGGGATAGGCCTTGAAATAGGTGTCGATGAAACGCTGGTGATCGCCGTAGACCGTGCGCATCTGGCCCGGCCACGAATCGAGCAGCACCAGGTTGCCTTCGGTCGCGCCTTCGAGGATCGCGCCATTGGCATCGACCAGCGCCGGACGCACGCCCGGCAGCGGCAACGTCGCCGAGCCCGGCTTCATGTCGACCGCGCCGGGGATCGGCGAGATCAGGATGCCGCCGGTTTCGGTTTGCCACCAGGTGTCGACGACCGGGCATCGACTGTCGCCAACCGTTTCGTAATACCAGCGCCACGCTTCCGGATTGATCGGCTCGCCGACGCTGCCGAGCAGGCGCAACGATGTCCGCGCCGTGCGCTTCACCGGCGCGTCGCCTTCGCGCATCAGCGCGCGGATCGCGGTTGGCGCGGTGTAGAAGATCGTGACCTTGTGCTTGTCGATCACCTGCCAGAAGCGCGAGGAATCGGGCCAGCTCGGGATGCCTTCGAACACCAGAGACGTCGCGCCATTGGCCAGCGGCCCGTAGACGATGTAGCTGTGTCCCGTCACCCAGCCGACGTCGGCGGTGCACCAGTAGATGTCGTTGTCCTTGAGGTCGAACACCTTTTCATGCGTGTAGCTGACGAAGGTGAGATAGCCGCCGGTGGTATGCAGCACGCCCTTGGGCTTGCCGGTCGAACCCGAGGTATAGAGGATGAACAACGGATCCTCGGCGTTCATGCGTTCCGGTTCGCAGGTGTCCGGCTGGCCATCGACCACGGCGTCGAACCAGCGATCGCGCGGCATCTGCATGTCGATGGCGCCGCCGGTATGGCGCAGCACCAGCACGGTTTCGACGGAATTGGTGCCGGGCAGTTTCAGCGCGGCATCGACATTGGCCTTGAGTGCGATCGCCTTGCCGCCACGACGACCTTCGTCGGCGGTGATGACCAGCTTGCTGCCGCAATCGGCGATGCGATCGGCGATCGAATTGGGCGCGAACCCGCCGAACACCACCATGTGCACGGCACCGACGCGGGCGCAAGCGAGCAGCGCGACCACGGCATCGGGAATCATCGGCAAGTAGATGGTGACGCGATCGCCCTTCTTCACCCCGAGATTGCGCAGGGCGTTGGCGAGCTTGCAGACGCGCGCGTGCAACTGGCGATAGGTGATCGTTTCCGACGGTGTATTGGGATCGTCCGGCTCGAACACGATCGCCGGCTTGTCGCCGCGCGTGGCGAGATGGCGATCGAGGCAGCTGACGCTGGCATTGAGCTCGCCGTCCTCGTACCACTTGATGCGGAAATCGTCGGCGTGGAAGTTGACGTTGCGGATTTTGGTCGGCTTGCGGAACCACTCGATGCGATCCGCAACCTTGGCCCAGAACGCGTCGGGATCGGCCATCGATGCGGCGTAATCGCGCTCGGCGTCGGCCTTGCGGGTGCCGGCCGCAGCCGTGAAATCGGGGCTGGCCTTGTAGATGTCGGCGGCGTGATCGGTCATGGCGTCCTCCCAGTGGAACGTGTTCGATGAAGAAGAGAGTGTGCCGCATCCGTGCTACTGCGATGCAACATCGCGTTTAGACCTTCGTCGTAGGGAAGCCCGTTTTCGACCAAAGGCGAATAGTCAGCGCCCCGATGCGCAGCGCAGGCTGCGGTTGCCGTGGTCCCGCACGGAAACTCCTGCACGGGGAAACCGACATGAAACGACCCAGTCTCCGCACTCCGCTGGCGCTTGCGATCACCCTCGCCCTGGCCGCGCCCAATCTCTCGCTCGCTGCCACCAAGAAGGAAAAGGAGCTGGAGGCGCGCGTCGCCCAGCTTGAGGCACAGGTGAAGGCGCTGGTGAACGCGCAGCAGCAACAGCAGGCGCAACTCGACACCACCAAGGCCGCAGCTGCCGATGCCAATGCCCAGGTCGCCGATACCAGAACCGAGCTCGACAAGTTCAAGGCGACGCAACCGGCGCCATTGCCGGCCGGCAAGCAACCGATCCAGGCCACTGCGATCAATAGCGGCGCCAATCCCGGCACCACGTTCTCCTATGGCGGCTTCGTCAAGCTCGATGCGATGGCGACCAAGACCAGCGACGGCAAGATGGATGACGGAAGCGCAGGCCGCCTGTTCTATCTCCCCAGCCAGATCCCGGTCAGCGCGCCGCCCGCGAATGGCGGCAATGCCTATACCGACATCTCCGCGCAACTGTCGCGCTTCTGGTTGAGCGCCGACACCGTGACCCAGCGCGGCGACAAGCTGAAGGGCTATGTCGAGATGGATTTCTACGGCGGCGGCAGCAATGCGCTGAACGGCAACGAGACCTCGACCAATACCTACGGCGTCACGCTGCGCCAGGCCTATGTGCAATGGAACAACTGGCTGGCCGGCCAGACCTGGAGCAACTTCCAGGACACGGCAGCGCTGCCTGATGCAGTCGATTTCGTCGGCCCCACCGACGGCACCATCTTCGTGCGCCAGGCGCAGATCCGCTACGCCAAGGGCAACTGGTCGTTCTCCGCGGAGAACCCGCAGACCACCATCGGCAGCGTCGCCACCGGCGCGCGCCTCGCCAATTCCGGCGCCAACGTGATGCCCGACCTCACTGCGCGCTACATGACAAAGGGGAATTGGGGCCACTTCTCGGTGGCGGTGCTGGCGCGCCAGTTCGCATACCAGAACAAACTCGCCAACGGCAGCTACCAGTCGGCCAAGACCGCCAGCGGCGGCGCGATCAGCGTCGCCGGCAACTTCAACATCGGCGCGAACGACGATCTCCGCTACATGGTCAACGCCGGCAGCGGCATCGGTCGCTACCTGGCCTTCGGTCTCGGCAGCGATACCGTGCTCGACGCCAACGGCAACCTGCACGCGCTCGACGGTTACGGCGGCTTCGTGTCGTGGCGCCACGCATTCTCGCCGAAGTTGCGCGGCAACCTGATGTATTCGATGGCCGAGTTCGACAACGACAAGACCCTGCCCGGCTGGGGCCTCGGCAGCTATGGCGTGACCGAACGCGCCAGTTCGATCCACGCCAACCTGATCTACAGCCCGATCCCGAAACTGGACCTCGGCGCCGAGATCACCTATGGCAAGCGCGATCTCGAGGACAACCGCAGTGGCGACCTCAAGCGCGTCCAGGCGACCGTGAAGTACAGCTTCTGATCACGACGCAACCGCATTCCACACGACAACAACGACAAGGAATCCGCACGATGAACGCCACCGGTGATCCCCGCATCGATCGCATCGCCGCCAGCCCGGTCTACCGGGAGCTGAAACAGAAACGCAATCGCCTGGGATGGACGCTCACCATCCTGATGCTGGTCGCCTACTTCGGCTACATCGGCCTGATCGCCTTCGACAAGTCCTTCCTTGCGCAATCGATCGGCGACGGCGCCAGCACGATCGGCATTCCGATCGCGATCGGCCTGATGGTGTTCACCATCGCGTTGACCGGCTACTACGTGCGTCGCGCCAACAACGAATTCGATCGCCTTGCCGCGCAGGTGCTGGAGGACAACCCGTGATGAATCGTCTCCTCCATTCGCGTTTCGCGGCGTTCGCGTCACTGGCGCTGGTGTCCGGCAATGCCCTCGCTGCCGGTGGCGACATCGGCCAGACCACCAAGCAGCCAACCAACTGGCTGGCGATCAGCATGTTCGTGGTGTTCGTCGCGATGACGCTGTGGATCACCAAGTGGGCGGCCAAGCGCACGCGTTCGGCGTCCGACTTCTACACCGCGGGCGGCGGCATCACCGGTTTCCAGAATGGCCTCGCCATCGCCGGCGACTACATGTCGGCAGCGTCGTTCCTGGGCATCACCGCGGCGGTGATGAAGAACGGCTATGACGGCCTGATCTATGCGATCGGCTTCCTGGTCGGCTGGCCCATCCTCACCTTCCTGATGGCAGAACGCCTGCGCAATCTCGGCAAGTACACCTTCGCCGATGTCGCCGGCTATCGCTTCCGGCAAAAACCCATTCGCCTGTTCGCCGCGGCGGCGACGCTGGTGGTGGTGGCGTTCTACCTGATCGCGCAGATGGTCGGCGCCGGCGCGTTGATCAAGCTGCTGTTCGGCCTCGACTACTGGATCGCGGTGGTGCTGGTCGGCGTGCTGATGATGATTTACGTGCTGTTCGGCGGCATGACCGCAACCACCTGGGTGCAGATCATCAAGGCCTGCATGCTGTTGTGCGGCGTCACCTTCATGGCGCTGATGATCATGGCGCACTACGGCTTCAGCTTCGAACGGCTGTTCGCCGCTGCGGTCGAGGTCAAGACGCAGGTCGCCACAGCGGCGGGCAAGTCTCCCGATGAAGCGCACAAGGCGGGATTGGCGATCATGGGGCCGGGTGGCTTCGTGAAAGATCCGATCTCGGCGATCTCGTTCGGCATGGCGCTGATGTTCGGCACCGCGGGCCTTCCGCACATCCTGATGCGTTTCTTTACCGTCCCGGACGCCAAGGAAGCGCGCAAGTCGGTGCTGTGGGCGACGACCTGGATCGGCTACTTCTACATCCTGATCTTCATCATCGGTTTCGGTGCGATCGCGCTGGTGCTGACCAACCCCGAATACTCCGATGTCGCCAAGGGCGTGATCAAGGGCGGTGAAGGCGCAGCCAACATGGCGGCGGTGCTGGTCGGCAACGCGGTCGGCGGCAACGTCTTCATGGGCTTCATCTCCGCGGTGGCGTTCGCCACGATCCTCGCGGTGGTGGCGGGCCTGACGCTGTCGGGTGCCTCGGCGGTCTCGCACGATCTCTACGCGACCATGATCAAGAACGGCAATCCGGCGCCGGGCGCGGAACTGAAGGTGTCGCGCATCACCACCGTGATTCTCGGCATTGTCGCGGTACTGCTGGGCATCGCGTTCGAGAAGCAGAACGTCGCCTTCATGGTGTCGCTGGCCTTCGCGATCGCGGCATCCGCAACCTTCCCGGTACTGATCCTGTCCTTGCTGTGGAAGAACTGCACCACGCGCGGCGCGGTGATCGGCGGCACGCTTGGCCTCGTCACCTCGCTGGTGCTGACGCTGCTGTCGCCATCGGTGTGGGAAGCGACGCTCGGCTACCCCAAGGGCTCGGCGCCGTTCCCCTACACCTCGCCGGCACTGTTCTCGATGACGATCGCCTTCGCCGGGATCTGGCTGTTCTCGATCACCGACAAGAGCGCGAACGCCCGTCGCGAGCGTGCCGATTACGAAGCGCAGGAAGTCCGCGCCGAAACCGGGCTGGGGGCATCGAAGGCCTCCGGCCACTGAGTACCACTTCGGGCGCCGCGACCATCGCGCGCCCACCGCCCGTCTCCCTCGGGCATTGCAGGCGCCGGCGCAAGCCGGCGTCTTTTTGCGTGAATGCGCCGGAGCGAAATGACTTCCTGCACATGCCGGTAAGACTGAACGGCGCAACATCGCCGGGTCCCTCCCCAAAGGTCACCGCATGAATACGCAATCCCTCCGCCACACTGCCCTCGCGCTTGCCGTGCTCGGCGCCCTCGCCGCCTGCAAGCCCAACGCATCCGCACCCGCCGCGGACGCCAACGCACCGGCCAAGGCCGCGACGCCGGCGGCACCGACCATCGGCATCGACCTCGCCGGCATCGACAAGACGGTCAAGCCCGGCGACGACTTCGACAACTACGCCAACGGCGAATGGGCGAAGAAAGCGGAGATTCCGGCCGACCGCTCCTCCACCGGCGCTTTCCTCGACATGTTCAACAAGGCCGAGCAGCGCGAGAAAGACCTGATCCAGGGCATCGCCGCGTCCAAGCCGGCCGCCGGCAGTGACGAAGCGCGCATCGCCAATGCCTATAACGCCTTCATGGACACCGCCGGCATCGAACAGCGCGGCATCGCGCCGATGAAACCGGAACTCGACGCCATCGCCGGCCTCAAGGACAAGACCGCGCTGGCGCAATACCTCGGTGCCGGATTGCGCGCCGACGTCGATCCGATCAATGCCACCAATTTCCAGACCGATCATCTGTTCGGCCTGTTCGTCACCCAGGGCCTGACCGATCCGTCGAAGAACATTCCCTACCTGTTGCAGGGCGGCCTCGGCCTGCCGGACCGCGACTATTACCTGTCGAACGACAAGGCGATGGCCGAGATCCGCGACAAGTACGTCACCTACATCGGCGCATTGCTGAAGCAGGCCGGCATCGCCGATCCAGACGCCAAGGCGAAGCAGATCATGGCGCTGGAAATGCAGATCGCCAAGGCGCAGGCGCCGCTCACCGACAGCCAGGACACCCACAAGGCCAACAACCTGTGGGCGACCGCCGATTTCACCAAGAAGGCGCCGGGCCTCGACTGGGGTACCTATTTCAAGGCCGCCGGCCTCGATGGCCAGCAGAACATCGACGCATGGCAGCCTGGCGCCATCACCAAGCTCGCCGCGCTGGTCGGCAGCCAGTCGATCGATGCCTGGAAAGCGTGGCTGACCTTCCACGCGATCGATCGCAACACCGCTTTCCTGCCCAAGGCTTTCGACGATCTCGCCTTCGCCTTCCACGGCACCGTGCTCAACGGCATTCCGCAGCAGCGTGAACGCTGGAAGCGCGGCATCGCGGTGACCGACGGCATGCTCGGCGACGCCATCGGCAAGCGCTACGCGGAGAAATATTTCCCGGCGTCCTCGAAGGAACAGATCACCCAGCTCGTCAACAACCTGCTCGCGGTGTTCCCGGAACGCATCGACAAGCTCGACTGGATGAGCGCCGACACCAAGGCCAAGGCGAAAGCCAAGGTCGCGTCGATCAAGGTCGGCGTCGGCTATCCCGACAGCTGGCGCGACTATTCGCAGCTGGAGATCAAGGCCGACGATCCGCTCGGCAATGCCGAACGCGCCGGACTTGCCGAGTACAAGCACCAGATCGCCAAGCTCGGCAAGGCGCCCGATCGCAGTGAGTGGTGGATGACGCCGCAGACGGTGAACGCGGTGAACCTGCCGTTGCAGAACGCGTTGAACTTCCCCGCTGCGATCCTCGAAGCGCCGTTCTTCGATCCCAAGGCCGATGCCGCCGCCAACTACGGTTCGATCGGTGCAGTAATCGGCCACGAGATCAGCCACAGCTTCGACAACCTCCGCGCCGATTTCGATGCCGAAGGACGCATGGCCAACTGGTGGACACCGGCCGATCTCGCCCACTTCCAGGCCGCCGGCAAGAAGCTCGCCGCGCAATACGACGCGTATGAAGCGCTGCCGGGCCTGCATGTGAAGGGTGAGCAGACACTGGGCGAGAACATCGCCGACCTCGCCGGCCTCGCGGTGGCCTACGACGCGTACCACAAGTCGCTCAACGGCAAGGAAGCGCCGGTGATCGACGGCATGACCGGCGACCAGCGTTTCTTCCTCGCCTTCGCCCAGAGCTGGCGCACCAAGATCCGCGATGCCGCGCAACGCAACCGCATCGCTACCGATGTCCACGCGCCGGCGCGCTTCCGCGTGATGACGGTGCGCAACATCGATGCCTGGTACGGCCCGTTCAACGTCACCGCCGGCCAGAAGATGTATCTCGACCCGAAGGATCGCGTGCGGATCTGGTGATTCGCGTCGCGACGATGCAATGCAAAACGGGCGCCGCGAGGCGCCCGTTTTCTTTCACCCGTTCAAGCGGGAATCACTTCCCGCGCAGATCGCCACTATCAAGATCGACCTTGTCCAGCGGAATCGTCACCGCTTCCGGATGCGCCTTGCGCAGCGCGGCGCCAAACTGGCTGGCATCGCCCACCACAACCATCGCCGCGTGCACAGGATCGATGTTCGCCTTGGCGTAGGCCTGGATCTGCGCCGGCGTCACTGCCTGCACGCGATCGACATAGCGCCCGACTTCGGCGAGATCGATGCCGTACACAGCGAGCGCACCAACAGTGCCGGCCAACCCTTCCGTTGTCTGCAAACCGCGACCGTATTCGCCAATCAAGGTCGCCTTGCGCGCGGCCAGTTCATCGCCCGCCACCGGTGTGTCGCCAAGTCGCGCGGCTTCGCCACGCATCAGGTCGACCACCTGCGGTGCCGACGGATTCTTGGTCTGCGCACCGGCGCTCCACAGTCCCGAGCTGCGACGCGGATCGAAGCGACTCGACGCACCGTAGGACAATCCGCGTTTAATGCGGATTTCCTGGTTCAGGCGCGCCGAGTACGAACCACCGAGCACCGCGTTGGCGACTTCACCGGTGAAGTAACCGGGATCGGCACGATCGGGCGCGGGACTGGCCAGCGCGACACCAGCCTGCCCGGCACCGTGCTGGTCGATCACCAGCAATGTGGGGAGATGGGTCGCCGCGCGCCCTGCCGGTGCCGCGGCCATGGCCTGCGCCGGCTTGTTCCAGCTTGCGAATGCGGCCTGCGCCAGTTGCAATGCCTGTTGCGGGGTGATGTCGCCGGCCAGCACCAGGATGGCGTTGTCGGGACGATAGACCTGCGCGTGCATCGCCACGACATCGTCGCGGGTGATGCGTGCCAGCGATGCCGGCGTACCCGTGCGCGAATGTCCGTAGGCACCGTCGCCGAACACCAGTCGCGCACCGGCGAGGCTGGCCATCGAACTCGGACGGCTCAGCTTCTGGCGCAGATCATCGAGCGCCTGTGCACGCGCGCGATCGAGCTCGTCCTGCGCGAGCGTCGGCTTCTCCACCACGTCGGCCAGCAACGACAACGCCGCCGGCAATTTCGGCGTCGTCACCGTCATGCCGACGCCACCCATGTCCCAACCGGCACTGCTGCCGAGTGATCCACCCAGCGCGTCGGCGGCTTCGGCAAGATCGCTGGCACTGCGTCCGGCCGCGCCTTTTGTCAGCAAGGTCGCGGTGAGATCGGCGAGCCCGGCCTTGTCCGCCGGATCCATCTCGCCACCACGACGCAGCAGCAATTGCGCGGTGACCAGCGGCAGGCCCGGACGCGCGACCGAAATCACTTCCATGCCGTTCGGCAACATCTGGCGTACCGGTGTCGGGATTTGCAACTTCGGTGCGGGGCCGGGCGCGGGGGGCGTCGAGGGGAATTGCGCGGCATTCGCCGCAGCCGTGGCTGCAAACAACGCGCAGGCGAGCGCGGACTTTTTCAATGAAGTCATCTTCAGTGCAGTCATGGCGTGGCTCCCTTGCCCGCGGCCTTGGCCGGCTGGTAATCGATGGTGACGCGATGGGCGTCGAGGACGTAGCGTTTCAGCACGCGCTGCACGTCGGCATTGGTCACGGCCTGCAACGCAGCAAGGTCGCTGTTGGCACGCGCGGCGTCGCCTTCCTGCAGCACCGCACTCCCAAGCGCAAACGCCTTGCCTTCGGCGGTCTGGCGCTTCACCAGTTCGCTGGTCAGCAACTGCGTCTTGACCTTGTCGAGTTCCGCGGCGGGAATCGGATCATCGGCAAGCTTGCGCACTTCGCCCAGCAACATCTTCTCGGCTTCGGCGGTCTGGTGGCCACTGGCCATCACCGCGGTCAGCACGAACAGCCCGGTATCCACGCGCGCATCGACCTGGGCATCGGCGCTTTGCGCGATCTGCGAGCGATACACCAGCGACTGGTTGAGGCGCGACGATTCGCCTTGCGACAGCAAGGCCGCGGCAACCTGCAACGGCACGATGTCGGCATCGGCCGCGGGCGGAATCAGCCACGTCATCGCCACCGCAGGCAGCGGCGCGGTTTCGCTGGTCAGCGTTTCGCGCGCATCGGCGGTGCGCGCCGGTTCGACGGCCGTGACTTTCGGGATCGCGGCCTTCGGTTTCGCGATGCCGCTGAAATATTCGTTGACCCAGCCATCGAGCTGCTTCTGGTTGAAATCGCCGGCGACGATCAGCGTCACGTTGTCGGGACGATAGAAGGTGTCGTGGAAGGCGACGACATCGGCCAGCGTTGCCGCCTGCAGTTCCTCGATGTTGCCGATGGTCGGGCGCTTGTAGGGATGCACCTTGTAGGACGCCGGATCGAGCGCGTTGTAGAGCTTGCCGTAGGGATTGGCGAGCACGCTCTGGCGGTACTCCTCCTGCACCACCGCGCGTTCCGACTTGAAGTTGGCGTCGTCGACCTTGAGGTTGGACAGGCGTTCCGCTTCCGCCCACAGCAGGCGTTGCAGATGGTTGGACGGCACCATCTCGTAATAATTGGTGATGTCGCTTCCGGTACTGGCGTTGTTGTAACCGCCGACGTCCTCGGTCATCCGATCCATCTGTTCCGGCTTCATGTTCTTGGTGCTCTTGAACATGATGTGTTCGAACAGATGGGCGAAACCGGAGCGGTTCTGCGGATCGTCCTTCGAGCCGACGTGGTACCACATCTGCACGGTCACGGTCGGGCTGGAATGATCCTCGACCGACAACACCTGCAAGCCGTTGGGCAAGGTGCGCTGCTGGTACTGGATCGGCGGAACGGCGAGTGTTGGCGCAACAGCAGGGGTTTGCGCCGCCAGTGCCGTCGGCAGCAGGCAGGCAAGCAAGGTGAGTCTGGTTCGCAGGCGCATCGGAGTCCCGGAGGGTTCGGAGTCGTTCCCGAACCTAATCCGCCGGCGCCGCGAAGTCCACTGCCGGAAGTCAGGACGGGATCAGCGCGGCGGCGACGCCAGTTCCTTCACGTCCAGCACGCCATCGTGATTGCGGTCGAGCTTGCGGAATTGCCCGGCGAGTTGCGCGCGATATTGCTCGCGGGTGATGCCCTTGCCGCGGCCGCCGGGCTGTTCGTCCGGCGTCAGCACGCCGTCGTGGTTGTGGTCCATCCGGTCGAAGCCGTAGCACAGCCAGTCCTGGTATTCGGACAACTGCACCTGGCCATCATGGTTGGCATCCATCAAACGCAGGTAATCACCGGTATTGCGCACCTGCGCCGGCGCCGGCGCGGACAGCGGCAACACCATTGCCGCGATCCATGCCAGGCGTCGCAGTGTCACGCAGGCATCGCCGCTGGCGATCCATGCAGGGCGTAGCCGCGCAACCGCGCCGCGAACGCCTGCAGCGAACGGCTGCCGCTGGCTTCGGCTTCACTGCACCACGCCTGCAGTCGCGCCAGGGTTTCAGCCGCGGTCTGGCCACGCGCTTCCAGCACTGCAGTGAGTTGCGCGCGCTTCTCGATCAACGCACGGATGCGCGGCGATTCTGCCACCCATAGTTCCAGTTGCGCGCGGGCATCCGGCGTCAGCCAGCGTCCTTCATCGGCCAGGCCATGACGCAGCTTGCGCGGCAACAGGCGGCTCAGCTTGGTGCCGCGCGCAGCAGCCTCTTCCTGCAACGCCGGCTTGACCACGTGGCGATGGAAATCGGTCATCGCCTGGAAACGATGCGCCAGCAACGCCTTCAACGTGTCCATGTCGGGCACGCGGATATTGGGGCGGATATTGAGCGACGGCGCGACGCGCAACACTTTCGCCAGGCGCACCGACTGGAACATGCGGATCGCCGCCCAGCCGATGTCGAATTCCCACTTGCGCAGCGCGAACTTGGCCGAACTCGGGAATGCATGGTGGTTGTTGTGCAATTCCTCGCCACCGATCCACACGCCCCACGGCGACAGGTTGGTTGCAGTGTCGTGGGTCTGGAAGTTGCGGTAGCCCCACCAGTGGCCGAGGCCATTGACCACGCCCGCCGCCCAGAACGGAATCCACGCCATCTGGATCGCCCACACCGCCACGCCCTTGGCGCCGAACAGGAACGCCAGCACGAACAGCAGGATCACCACACCGCTGGTGGGAAAGCGCGTGTAGAGAACACGTTCGATCCAGTCGTCCGGGCAGCCCTTGCCGTACTGGTCGATCGACGCGCGATCTGCGCGCGCTTCGCGATACAACTCGACGCCGTTCCAGAACACCTTGCCGATGCCCTTGAACATCGGACTGTGCGGATCTTCCTCGGTCTCGCACTTGGCGTGGTGCTTGCGATGGATCGCCGCCCATTCGCGCGCGATCATCGCCGTCGTCAACCACGACCAGAAACGGAAGACGTGGGCGATGGCGGGATGGAAATCGACGCCACGATGCGCCAGCGAACGATGCAGGTAGAGCGTCACCGAAAAGATGGTGAGCTGGGTGGCGAGCAACAGGTACAGGGCGATGGCGCCCCAGCCGGCTCCGATGAAGCCGCTGGCAATGAAATCGAGCATCGAGGGAAAAGCACGCGGGGGGATGGATTCCCAATGGTGAGGCTTCCGCGCCCCGCCGTCACCACCCTACGCCTGCGTATTCAGGCTGTCGGGGGGGCAAGCCGCACAATGACGGCCATGCCTGAATTGCCCGAAGTCGAAACCACCCGCCGCGGCCTGCTACCGCACGTCACCGGGCGCCGCGTGCGCAAGGTGGTGTTGCGCCGGCCCGACCTGCGCCTGCCGATTCCACCCGAATTGCCGAAATTGCTGCGCGGGCAGGAAATCCACGGCATCACCCGCCGCGCCAAATACCTGCTGATGGACAGCGATCGCGGCAGCGCGCTGTGGCATCTCGGCATGTCCGGCAGCCTGCGCGTGCTCCCCGCCGACACGCCGCTGCGCGCGCACGATCATGTCGATGTCGAACTCGACTCCGGGCATGTCCTGCGCTTCAACGATCCGCGCCGCTTCGGGCTGCTGTTGTGGCAGCCGGCGGGAACGATCCATCCGCTGCTGCGGTCGCTGGGGCCGGAACCGTTGTCCGACGATTTCGATGGCGACCACCTGTTCCGCCTCAGTCGCGGCCGCAGTGCTCCGGTGAAAGCCTTCCTGATGGATCAGGCGGTGGTGGTCGGTGTCGGCAACATCTACGCCGCCGAAGCCTTGTTCGCCGCCGGCATCGCGCCGACGCGCGAAGCGGGCAAGGTCTCGCTCGATCGCTATCGCAAGCTGGCCGACGCGGTGCGCGTGATCCTCGCCCACGCGATCGAACGCGGCGGCACCACGCTGCGCGATTTCATCAGCCCCGATGGCCTGCCCGGATATTTCGAACAGGAACTGCAGGTGTACGGACGTGGCGGCGAGCCGTGCCGGGTGTGCGGTCGCCGCCTGCGCGAGGAACGCATCGGCCAGCGCGCCAGCGTGTGGTGTTCGCACTGCCAGAAGTAGCTGTCGGCGCGCGGTTCATTCCACCCCGCTATGCTGGACACCTGCACCAGGAAGCTGCGCCGTGCCCGATCCCAACGCCCACGATGGCATCACCCGCTGGCTCGATGAAGCCCGTGGCGGCGATCGCGCGGCGCTCGATCGCGTGCTGCAGGCGTTGTACGCGGAACTGCACGCGATGGCGCAACGACAACTGCGCCAGCCCGCCGACGACGAGACACTCGATCCCACCGCACTGGTCCACGAGGCCTACATCAAGCTGGTCGGGCAGCAGGCCGATTTCGCCGACCGCGCCGGCTTCTTCGCCTATGCCGCCTCGGCCATGCGCAGCGTGGTGGTCGATCACGCGCGTAGCCGGCTCGCGTTGAAACGCGGTGGCGGCGATGCCGTGCAACGCGTCGCTGAACTGCCGGAGATCGCCGATGAGGGCCTCAAGCTCGATGAAGACTTGCTGTCGCTCGACGCCGCGCTGACCCAACTTGCCGCGCTCGACGAACATCTCGCGCAAGTGGTCGAACTGCGCTACTTCGCCGGACTGTCCGAAACGCAGATCGCCGAACTCACCGGGCGTTCCGAGCGCAGCGTGCGTCGCGACTGGCAGAAGGCGCGCATGTTCCTGCTTGACGCGCTGCAGGGTCGCTGACGGGATTCGTTGACGCCAATGGACCGCACCCGCTGGCAACGCATTTCCGCCGAGCTCGATGCGCTGCTGGAACTCGATCCCGGCGCACGCACGCAACGCCTCGATGCCTTGCGCGATGAAGATCCCGCGTTCGCCGACGAAATCGAGCGCCTGCTCACCCACGAGGAAACACGCGACCACCGCATCGACACGCCATTGGTGACGGCGCCGCCGGGGCCGCGCGAAGGCGAACGCATCGGTCCCTATCGGCTTGATGCATTGCTCGGCGAGGGTGGCATGGGCCAGGTCTGGCAGGCCGAACGCGCCGACGGCATGTACGCGCGACGCGTCGCACTGAAGCTGTTGCGCCCCGGTCTTGCCGACCCGACCCTG
The DNA here is from genome assembly GCA_018242405.1 of Pseudomonadota bacterium. GTDB lineage: Bacteria > Pseudomonadota > Gammaproteobacteria > Xanthomonadales > Xanthomonadaceae > Solilutibacter. The sequence continues at coordinate 22,714 of JAFEBZ010000048.1, forward strand.
CGCCTGCGCTTCAGTCGCGAACGCGACATCCTCGCGCGACTGGCGCACCCGCATATCGCGCGCCTGCTCGATGCCGGCATCAGCGAGAACGGCCAGCCCTATCTCGCACTGGAATTCGTCGAGGGCCACGGCATCCTCGCCTACGCGCGCGAACACGCGCTCGACACCCGCCAGCGCATCGCGCTGTTCCGCCAGGTCTGCGACGCGGTCAGTCACGCCCACGCCAACCTGATCGTCCATCGCGACCTCAAGCCCTCCAACATCCTGGTCAGCGCGGATGGCGAAGTGCATCTGCTCGACTTCGGCATCGCCAAGCTGCTCGACGATCCACAGGAACCGATCGAACACACGCGCACCGGCCTGCGCCCGTTCACCCTGCACTACGCCGCGCCGGAACAGGTGCGCGGCGAACCGGTCAGCACCCGGACCGACGTCTATTCGCTGGGCGTGGTGTTGTACGAATTGCTGACCGGGCAAAAGCCCTACCGCCTCAAGCGCGAATCGAGTGCGCAATGGGAAGACGCGATCCTCGCCGCCGAACCGCAGCGCCCCTCGCTGGCGGCCACGCGCGACGACGAAGGCGGCGACCCCGCGCAACGACGCCGCACCGCGCGCGAGCTCTCGGGCGATCTCGACAACATCGTGATGAAGGCGCTGTCGAAGAATCCGGAACAGCGCTACACCTCGGCGGAAGCGCTGTCCAGCGATCTCGAACGCTTCCTCGACGGCTTGCCGGTGCTGGCGCGCGGTCAGAGTTTCTTCTATCGCGCACGCAAATTCGTGCGCCGCCAGCTGTGGCCGATCGTTGCTGGTCTCGGCATCACATCGTTGTTGCTGGTGCTACTGGGCGTCGCGTTGTGGCAGCGCCAGGAAGCGATCCGCGAAGCCGCGCGCGCACAGGCGCTGCAGGCGTTCACCGTCGGCCTGTTCGGCAATGCCGGTGCCGCGCAGAAGGGCAAACCGATCGACATGACGACGCTGCTTGATGCCGCCGAAGCGCGCGGACAGCGCGAACTCGGCCTGCAACCGCGCGCGCACGCCGAACTGCTCGGCGCCATCGCCGGCTATCGCCTCGCACTCGGGCAATATCCGCGCGCCGCCGACGTGCTCGAACGCCAGCGCAAACTGATCGACCAGCTTCCCGATGCGCCGGCCAGCCTGCGCCTGGAATCGGCGAGCCAGCGTGGTCGCGTGCAACGTCTGCTCGGCGATCCCGATGCCTGCCGCCGCACGCTGGAGCCGCTGCTCGGACTCGCGTCGACGCAACAGACGCAATTGCCGGCGCACGTCGCCGAATTCGATTCGCAACTGGCGCGCTGCCGGCGCGGCATCGGCGATCGCGAGGGCGCGCAACGCCTGTTCGAACAATCGCTGGCCTTGCGCAAGAGTGCGCTGGGCGACGACATCGGCGTAGTCGAGAACCTTACCGACCTCGCCGCGTTGTCGGTCGACGCCGGCAACTATCCCGATGCGCTCGCGCGTTTCCAGGGCGCATTGGCCCAACTGCACAAGATCGCCGGCGACCGTCATCCGCTCGGCATCGACATCCTGCGCAGCATCGGCACCACGCAGCGCGCGATGGGCAATGTCGATGACGCCGCACGCAGCATGAACCAGGCCCTGGCGTTGTCGGAATCGTTGCAGGGCCCCGACCACCCGGTCACGCTCGCCTTGCGCGATGCCGCCGCGCAATCGGCGGAAGACCTGTCGCGGTGGAACGAAGCGCAGGCGCAATGGCAGCTGCTCAACGCCAGCTTGCAGCAATCGCAGACGTCATCCGCGGATCTTGCCCGCAGCTGGCTCGGCCTCGGTCGTGATGCATACGAACTCGGCGACCTCGAACGCGCACGCACATCGCTGCAGCGTGCGCTGCGTCTTTCCTCGACCCTGCGTCGCGGCGACTTGCAATTCGCGGCATTGCTGCTGGAAGCACGCCTGTATGCGGAGCGTGGCAACGTGGCCAGCGCGCGCCGCCTGATCGATGCCGCGCAAAATTTGCTCGATGACGGCGCGGTGCGTGGCGATGACGCGAAGTTGTCGCTCGCCGCAGCCGCCGGGCATGTCGAACTCGCCGCGAACGCGCCGCAAGATGCGGTCGCGCTGCTGCAACCGCTGGTGGCGCATTCCAGCCCGAAGCCATCGGAAGCGCAGGCGCTGCTGCTCTCGGCGCAGGCGCGCGACAGCAAGGATGTCGCGGAACTCGAACGCCTGCGCGATCAACTCGATGTCGCCGGCAAGGTCGCCGATGCCCCGGCCACGCGGCTGTTGTCGCTGCGTTTCCGCCTCTACGCCGCCGATGCGCAATGCCGCAGCAATCCCGTACTCGGCAAACAGCGCTACGACGCGTTGATGACCACCATCGGTTCGGCGCAACCGGAGGGAGGCGCGCTGTCGCGCGAAGCGGTTGCGTTGCACGACGACTGCGAACATCGCCAGCCGTCACCGCCATCGAATCGTCGCGGTCAGTCTTCGCGCGCGAACGGCAGCGGGCACTGAGCGGGATCGATCCGCCCTTCCCCGCGCATGATCTTCTTGAACTCGGCGCGACTCACCGAGACATAGCGCTCGTTGCCGCCGATCTCCACCTGCGGGCCGTCCTGCACCGCGCGCCCGGCGTTGTCCACGCGCACCGTCATCGTCGCCTTGGCGCCGCTGTGGCAGATCGTCTTGATCTCCTGCATCTCGTCGGCCCAGGCCAGCAAGGCCGCGCTGCCATCGAACAACTCGCCGCGGAAATCGGTGCGCAGGCCGTAGCACAGCACCGGCACCCGCAATTCGTCGACGACATCGCTCAACTGCCAGGCCTGCGCGCGCGACAGGAATTGCGCTTCGTCCACCAGCACGCAATTGAGCTTGCCGTGGGCGTCGATGTCCTCGCGCACGCGCCGCAACAGATCGTCGTCGCGCCCGAACGGAACCGCGACATCGCTGAGGCCGATTCGCGACGACACCACGCCGCGCCCGGCGCGATCGTCCAGCGCCGGCGTGAGGATCATCACCCGCATGCCGCGCTCGCGATAGTTGTGCGCGGACTGCAGCAAGGTGGTGGTCTTGCCCGCGTTCATCGCGGAATAGTAGAAGTACAGCTTGGCCATCCCCGCCATGATACCGGCTCGGCGCATGGCGATTCGATGCGACAATGCCCGGCCGTCACTCGTGTCCGCCCCATGCAAGGTCTCAACCCGCCACAACGTCAGGCCGTCCTCCACAGCGAGGGACCGTTGCTGGTGCTGGCCGGTGCGGGCAGCGGCAAGACGCGGGTGATCGTCGAGAAGATCGCGCACCTGGTCGACAGCGGACGCTATCCGGCGCGACGCATCGCCGCCATCACCTTCACCAACAAGTCCGCGCGCGAAATGCGCGAACGCGTGGCCAAGCGCCTGAAGGGCGATCGCGGCGAAGGCCTGACCATCTGCACCTTCCACGCCCTGGGTTTGCGGATCCTGCAGGTCGAGCACGCGCGCGTCGGCCTGAAGCGCGGTTTTTCGGTGTTCGATGCCGATGACGCCACCGCGCAGGTCAAGGACCTGATGTCCGGTGCCAAACCCGACGCAGTGCAGGCGATGCAATCGCTGATCTCGCGCGCCAAGAACGCCGGATTGTCGCCGGAACAGGCGCTGGAATCGGCGCGCAGCACCCGCGAGCGCGAGGCGGCGAATCTCTATGCGCGCTACCAGGCGCGATTGACCTCGTTCAACGCGGTCGATTTCGACGACCTGATCCGCATGCCGGTGCAATTGCTGGAAACCGACGAAGACGCGCGCATGGGCTGGCGCGAACGCATCGGCTACCTGCTGGTCGACGAGTGCCAGGACAGCAACGACGCGCAATATCGCCTGCTCAAGGCGATCGCCGGCGACGCCGGGCAGTTCACCTGCGTGGGCGACGACGACCAGAGCATCTACGCCTGGCGTGGCGCCAACCCCGAGAACCTCGACCTGATGGGGCGCGATTATCCGAAGCTGAAAATCATCAAGCTCGAACAGAACTATCGCTGCAGCAATCGCGTGCTGCGCACCGCCAACAAACTGATCGCCAACAATCCGCACGCCCACCTGAAGACGCTGTGGAGCGATTCCGCCGATGGCGAACGCATCCGCGTATGGGAATGCCGCGATTCCGGCCATGAAGCGGAAAAGGTCGCCGCCGAGATCAGGTTCACCGCGCAGAAGCACGCCGCTCCGTGGAGCGATTTCTGCATCCTGTTCCGCGGCAACCATCAGTCGCGCGCGCTGGAAAAGGCCATGCAGCTGCTGCGTGTCCCCTACCACCTGAGCGGCGGCACCGCCTTCCTCGAACGCGCCGAAGTGAAGGACGCGCTGTCGTGGCTGCGCGTATTGGTGAATCCCGAAGACGACAGCGCCTTCCTGCGCGCGGTGCAATCGCCCAAGCGCGAGGTCGGCGCGGCGACATTGGCGCGCCTCGCCGAACTGGCGCAGCACGCCGGCATTCCGCTGGCGCGTGCGGCCGATTCCAACGCCATCCTCCAGCAACTGCCGGCACGCGCTTCGTCATCGCTGCACGGCTTCATCGAAATCGTGCATCGCCTGCGCGCGGAAGCGGCATCGCTGTCGCCGGCCGACCTGGTGCGCAGCCTCAACGAGAAATCCGGCCTGCTGGATGCGTTGAAAGCACAATGCCGCACGGAGCAACTGTTCGCCATTCGCCGCGGCAACCTCGACGAACTCGCGGAATGGTTCGAAGGAGCGAAGGGAAGCGGCCTCGCCGATCTCGGGGCACAACTCGCGCTGATCAGCCGCAACGATCGCGACGACGGCGGCAACCAGGTGCGCTTGATGTCGCTGCACGCGGCCAAGGGCCTCGAATTCCGCTACGTCTTCATCGTCGGCATGGAAGACGGCACCCTGCCGCACGAAGCCAGCATCGACGAAGGCCGCCTGGAAGAGGAGCGCCGCCTGCTCTACGTCGGCATCACCCGCGCCAAGGAACAGCTGTGGCTGTCGCATTCGCGCGAAGCGAACAAATGGGGCAAGCGTGTCACGCTGGCGCCGTCGCGCTTCATTGACGAATTGCCGGCGGGCGAATTGCAGCGCGATGGCGCCGACCCGCAGGCCGACGCCGAACGCAAGCAGGAACGCGCGCGCAGCGCGATGGCCGACCTGCGCGCCATGCTCAACGACGGTTAGACTCGCCCCATCGACCGCATCCACCTTTCATCGGGGCAAAGATGACGCGAACCGGGATCGCACGATTGACCCTGTGCGGCACGCTGCTGCTGGCCGCCTGCCAACGCACGCCATCCCCGTCGTCGCCTGCGAACGCAGCCTGCGTGCAGGCGAACGCACCGGAAGCCGCGGTGACGCTGGTGGTCGATGCTCTGCGCAACGACGCATTGGAAACGATTCCCTGTCGCGCGGTGCCGCCGGCCATGCAGGACAAACTGGAACTCGCCTGGCGCGAGGATCGCTCGCGCTGGCCGATCGGCGAATTGCCCTTGTCGTCGAAATTGCCGGCGATCCTCACCGCGCTCAACGGCCCGGCGGCGGAAACGAAACTGCGCCTCGCGTTCGACCATCAATTCGGCGGCCAGACGGCGGAGCTGCAAAGCGCCGCGCGCGGACTCGGCCTGTTCGCGGTGCGCTACATCCAGAAGGAAAGCAGCTACCAGCCCGACCAGCGCGCGCATTACGCCAACCTGATCGTCGCGCTCAGCGACTGGAGCAGCCACGCACCACTGGGCGATCGCGCGCTCGGACACCAGGCCGTCACCCTGCTGGTCGCGGGCGCGAACGCGTCTTCCATCCATGATGAAGCCGGATTGCGCGCCGCCGGCATGCGCGGATCGCTGCGCGGGCTGACGCCGCTCTATCGCAACGCCAGGCAGGCGCTGGCGCTCTACGGACTGTCGCTGGACGAGGTGCTGTCCAGCGTGCAGGCCAGCCTGAAAGATCAGAACGGCGACCATGCCCGCGTCCATGTCCACTATGTCGTGCACGGCGAGCCCGTGGACAGCGATATCGCCGTCGAACGTCGCGACGGCCATTGGTACCTGGGCGGGATGCTGGCGGATGCGGAGCAGGCGCTGGCCGCTCCCCAACCCCAGGCGATGCCCTCGGCAGTGCCTGCCGGGTAAGCCGTCCGGACGGCCCCGTCCGGAGCTTCGCTAGAATGCCCCGATGCCGGATCAGAATTCCCTCCCATTCCCGGACCCGACGCCCAGCCTGCCGCCCGCCGCTCCCGCGGATCCGGGCCCGCCGCCGCCCGTCGAGCCCAGCCCCCGCCGCCCCCGCGAAACCACGGGCAAGCGGCCACTATGGGCGCGCCTGCTGGGCGGCATCCTCAATCCCTGGCTGCAGCTGCGCCTGGAACCGCCGGAAGCCGCCGACCATCTCGACGGCCACGCCATCTGCTACGTCCTCGAGGACTACGGCCTCACCAATGCCCTGATCCTGGAGCGCGCCTGCCGCGAGGCCGGCCTGCCTTCGCCGATGCAGCCACTGGCCGGCGATCCGCTGGGCCGCAAGCGTGCCTATGTCGCGTTGTCGCGCCGCCACGCCACCACACTCAAGCAACTCGGCCTTGGCCACGGCCCCGAACAGCGCACCCATTCCGGTTCGCTGGCGCGCCTGCTGCAGGCCCATCGCGACAACGACTGGCTGGACGTGCAGCTGGTGCCGGTGTCGATCTTCATCGGCCGCGCACCGGACAAGCAAAGTGGCTGGTTCTCGGTGCTGTTCTCGGAAAACTGGGCGATCGTCGGTCGCTTCCGCCGCCTGCTGTCGGTACTGCTCAACGGCCGCGATACCGTGGTGCGCTTCGCGCCGCCGATTTCCCTGCGCGAGATTGTCGACGAAGGCCTGCCGCCGGAACGCACGGTGCGCAAGCTGTCGCGCGTCCTGCGCACGCATTTCCATCGCATCCGCGCCGCTGTCATCGGGCCTGACCTGTCGACGCGCCGCCTGCTGATCGACAAGGTGCTGGCCGCGCCGGAAGTGCAGGCCGCGATCGCCGATACCGCGCGCCGCGACGGCAGCAGCACCGGTGACGCCTGGAAGAAGGCGCATGCTTTCGCCTGGGAACTCGCCGCCGACTATTCGCATCCGGTGGTGCGTTCGGCCAGCTTCCTGCTGCAACCGATCTGGAATCGCATCTATCGCGGCATCCTCGTCCACCATCTCGATGCCTTCAAGGCCGCCGCGCCCGGCAACGAAGTGATCTACGTGCCCAGCCACCGCAGCCACATGGATTACCTGCTGCTGAGCTACCTGCTCTATACCGAAGGCGTGGTGCCGCCGCACATCGTCGCCGGCATCAACCTCAACATGCCGGTGATCGGCACCCTGCTGCGCAAGGGCGGCGCCTTCTTCATCCGCCGCAGCATCCGCGGCAGCGCGTTGTATTCGGTGGTGCTGAGCGAATACGTGGCGCAGCTGGTCGCCGGCGGTTATTCGATCGAATACTTCATCGAGGGCGGACGTTCGCGTACCGGTCGCCTGCTGCAACCCAAGGGCGGCATGATCTCGATGACGGTGCGCGCCTACCTGCGCCAGCCGGCGCGCCCGGTACTGTTCCAGCCGATCTACGTCGGCTACGAAAAGCTGATGGAAGGCAACAGCTACATCGACGAGCTCTCGGGCAAGGCCAAGCAGAAGGAATCGATCTGGCAATTGCTGATGGGCATTCCCAAGGTGCTGCGCTCGAACTACGGCCAGGTGGTGGTGAACTACGGCGAACCGATCCGCCTCGACGAGATGCTGGCCGAACACGCCCGCGACTGGGACGGCAAGCCGCTGCAGGAAGACGAGCGCCCGCAATGGCTGTCGGACACCGTTGACGCACTGGCCGAACGCATCCAGGTCAACGTCAATCGCGCCGCCGACGTCAATCCGATCAACCTGCTGGCGATGGCGCTGCTGTCGACGCCCAAGCATTCGATGAGCGAGTCCGACCTCATCGACCAGATCGCGCTGTCGCAGACGCTGCTGAAGGAATTGCCCTATTCCGACCTGGTGACGGTGACGCCGCACACGCCCGAGCAGATCATCGCCCACGGCGAAGAGATCAACGTACTCGAACGCATCCGCCATCCGCTCGGCGACGTACTCAAGGTCGAGGACGACGACAAGGCGATCCTGCTGACCTATTTCCGCAACAACGTGCTGCACCTGTTCACCGCGCTGGCCTGGGTCGCGAGTTGCTTCCACCAGAACCGCCGCCTCGCCCGCGCCACCGTGGTCAACCTCGGCCGCCGCGTCTATCCCTTCCTGCAGGCGGAACTGTTCCTGCCGTGGAGCGAGGACGAGTTCGCGGAACGGCTGGAACGCACCATCGATCTGTTCGTGCGCGAAGGGTTGCTCGAGGAGACCCAGGAGAACGGCGCCGGCGTGCTGACCCGCGGCCTCGGCGAAACCGACGAGGTGTTCCGCCTGCGCGCGCTCGGCCATCCGCTGCGGCAGGCCTTCGAGCGCTATTACATCGCCATCTCGGTGCTGGCCAAGAACGGCCCCGGCACGCTCTCGGCCGGCGAACTGGAAAGCCTGTGCCAGCTCGCCGCCCAGCGGCTGTCGCTGCTGTACGCGCCGGCAGCGCCGGAGTTCTTCGACAAGTCGCTGTTCCGCGGCTTCATCCAGAAACTGCGCGCATTGCGCCTGGTCTGGGCCGACGGCAACGGCAAACTGGAATTCGACGAACGCCTCGATGCCTGGGCGCGCGACGCCAAGACCATCCTCGGCCGCGAACTGCGCCATACCATCGAGCGCATCAGCCCTGACGCGGTGGAAACGACCAAGCCGGCGCCCGCGGGCGAATGACGGCGTGCGCCAGAAAACTGCGGGCGCACGCACAAACTAGATCAGGGAACAGAACGACGCCGACGGCCAACCCCTCCCTTGGTCTCCGTGCGGCGTCTAGCGAATCCGGCGAGGCGAACCATTGCCAAGCGCATCGTCGCCCTCCCTGGTCGACGTATTGCAGCCCCCTGTCCCTTTGAGCTTCCGTATCGCGCCGCACACGATCGCATTTCATGGCAGGATAGGCAGCTTGGGAACACCAGTTGACACGGACTTCAACACTCAAGTAAGGACACACGGTGATCACTGCACTGGATTGCCTTTATGGCAGCCTGCTGGATGCGGGCCTCTTTGATTCATTCCTCGGGAAATTCGCCGAAATCGCCGGCGCGGATTCGGCGGCCCTGTTCGATTTCGACCTGTCGCGCCCCGATGCCATGCGCTTCACCAGCACCGCCGCGGACGAGGCGACGAACGCGCGCTTCATGGCGATATTCCCCACGATCAACGATCGCCTGTGGTGGGAACGCAGCGAGCGCGACCTGTCTCCCGGCGCGGTGATCAACGGCATCGACTACGCAAGCGAAAGCGAAATCAAGGCGACGCGCTATTACCGCGAATTGCTGCAACCGCTGGACATCCTGCATTCGGCGGCGGTCTGCGCGGTGATGCGCCCGGACGCACAATGCCTGCTGACCATCAACCGCAGCGAAAGCCGCGGTCCGTTCGGCGCCGACAGCATGGCCGTGCTGCGCGACTTCGCGCCGCACTGGGTGCGCTACAAGCAACTGGAACAGCGACTGGCCGCCGGCCAGCGCGACCACCGCGGCCATCCCAGCCTGGCCGTGTTCGAACTCGGCGCCACCTTCGAGGTCCGGCGCATGAATCCGCCGGCGGAACACTGCATCGCCTCGGGCTGGGTGCAGCGTGGCCCCGATGGCGCATTGCGCATGCGTGACGCGCGCAGCCAGGCACTGTGGGCCAGTTGCCAGCGCCAGGCCCTGTCGGGAACGACGCCACTGCCCGCCGTTCCCGTCTACGGGCATCATGCCGAAGTCGTGGCTTACGCGGCACTGCGCCCCCTTGTCGATGGCAGCCTGACCCCGCGCCGCCTGCTGTTCGTGCGCCCGCTGCAGCCGATCGGCGCCCATGCCGACCTCGCCGCGACCCTGCGCACGTCCTGCGGGCTGACGGCTTCGGAGGCCGCGTTCGCCGTCGCACTGCGCCGCAGCGAAACGCTGGCGGAAGCCGCGCAATCGCTCGGCATCACCGTCGGTACCGCACGCCAGCGCTTGCAGGAAATCTTCGAGAAGATGGATCTGCACCGCCAGGCCGAACTGTTCCAGGCGCTCGATTCACTCGCCGAACTCAACGACCACCTCCACCACAGGGCGGAGCCGCAATTGGCGTGATCAGGCCGGGGAATCGGGGATCAGCATCGATTCGAGCCTGGCGATCCAGTCCTTGAGCATCAGCTTGCGCTTCTTCAGCCTGCGCAACGCCAGATCATCCACTTCGGCCGCGGCCTGCATGCGGCCGATCGCGAGGTCGAGATCGCGGTGCTCGATCCGCAGTTCGGCGAGGCGATGGGCGATGTCGGCGCTGTCGATGGGCATGCCGCGAGCTTAGCCGGTCACCATCGCGGCGGCCAGCGCGCGGCCCGGTAAAATGGCCGGATGAACGTCATTCCATTGACCCTCGCCGAGCCGCTGTCGGTCACACAGCGCCAGAAGCCATCGGTGAACAAGCACGAAGCCGACAAACTGGCCAAGCGCCTGCGCCACCAGGTCGGTCGCGCCATCGCCGACTTCGGCATGATCGAGGACGGCGACAAGGTGATGGTCTGCCTGTCCGGCGGCAAGGACAGCTACACCATGCTGGACGTCCTCCTGCAATTGCAGAAGAAGGCGCCGGTGTCGTTCTCGATCACCGCGGTCAATCTCGACCAGAAGCAGCCCGGGTTTCCCGAACACGTACTGCCGGACTATCTGCGCTCGATCGGCGCCGATTTCCACATCATCGAGCAGGACACCTATTCCGTCGTCAGCCGGGTGATCCCGGAAGGCAAGACGATGTGTTCGCTGTGCTCGCGCCTGCGTCGTGGCGCGCTTTATACCTGGGCGGAAGAGAACGGATACACAAAGATCGCGCTGGGACACCATCGCGACGACATGGTCAACACCTTCTTCCTCAACCTGTTCTTCCACGCCAAACTTTCCGGCATGCCACCGAAACTGCTGAGCGACGACGGCAAGCACGTGGTGATCCGCCCGCTCGCCTACGTGCGCGAAAGCGACATCGAGGCCTACGCCGAGGTGAAGCAGTTCCCGATCATTCCCTGCAATCTCTGCGGCAGCCAGGAAAACCTGCAACGCAAGCAGGTCAAGAAGATGCTGGAACAATGGGAAAAGGAATCGCCCGGCCGCGTCGAAACGATGTCGCGCGCACTCGGCGATATCCGCCCGTCGCAGCTGGCCGATCCGAAGTTGTTCGATTTTCTGTCGCTCGGCAAGACTGGCGACTCAGCGCTGCCCGATGCCCACGCATGGCTCTCGGGCGGTGAGACGCCACGCGACGACGATTGATCGCATCGCTCCACATGCCCTCGGCGGCATCCCCCACTCTTTCCTGCCTGGATCTCAATGTTCTTTCGCAACCTCACGCTGTTCCGCTTTCCCGCTTCCGTTTCCTTCACCGACATCGATGAACGCCTGCGCGACACCGCGCTCAAGCCGGTTGGCCCGCTCGAGCTGTCGTCGCGCGGCTTCATTCCGCCGTTCGAAAATGCCGCGGAAGGTGACGATGTCGCCTACATGCACCAGATCGAGCGTTCGATCTGGTTGGCCGTGGGTGGCGAAGACCGCTTGTTGCCGTCGGCCGTGGTCAACGATCAGCTGCAGAAGAAGATCGCCGAATTCGAGGCACGCAACGGCCGCAAGCCGGGCGGCAAGATGCGTCGCCAGCTGAAGGATGACCTGGTGACCGATCTGCTGCCGCGTGCCTTCGTGCGCCCGGTGCGCACCGATGCGCTGGTCGACCTCAAGCATCACGTCATCGCCATCGATACTTCCTCGAAGAAGTCGGCGGAAGCCGTGGTCTCGCAGGTGCGCGAAGCGCTCGGCAGTTTCCCGGCGCTGCCACTCAATGCCGAAGTCGCGACCGGCACCCTGCTCACCGGCTGGCTGGCCGGCGAGGCATTGCCTGCAGGGTTGTCGCTGGGCGAGGAATGCGAATTGCGCGATCCCGGCGATTCCGGCGCGGTGGTGAAGCTGCAGGGCATGGAGCTTTCCGGCGAGGAGATCGAGACGCATCTCGAATCCGGCAAGCAGGTGACGCGACTGGCACTGCGGCTGGATGATCACGTCAGCTTCGTGCTCGGCGATGACCTGGTGATCCGCAAGTTCAAGCTGCTCGATGGCGCGGTGGAACAGCTGGAATCGAGCGATCGCGACGATATCCGCGCCGAACTCGACGCGCGTTTCGCGTTGATGGCCGCCGAATTCGACCGCCTGTTCTCCGTACTGGAACCGGTGCTCAAGCTGAGCAAGGCGGGATAGTGCCTGATAGAAGCGCGACGGACGCGACGGACCGGATTGCAACTGGCGACGATCTGCCCGACATCGCGCTGCGCCTCGGCGACGGACGCACGCTGCAACTCCCCTGCAAGCGCCATCCACGCGCGCGTCGCATCAAGCTGTCGGTGGACGAACGCGGACCGCGCCTGACACTGCCGTTGCGCGCCAGCCTGCGCACGGCCGAACGTTTCGCGCAGGAACACGTGGCATGGCTGGAAGCGCAGATCGCCAATCTTGCGGTCGATGCACCGGAACCATTGCGTGCCGGTGTCACCGCGACATTGCCGTTGCGCGGCGAATGGCTGCCGGTGCGCTGGATCACCGGACGCGTCAATCGCGTGACGGTGGTCGATGGCGAATTGCTGTTCGAACAACGTGGCAGTTCCGACTCTGCAGTGCGTCGCGCCTTGCGTGATTTCTACGAGGCGCAGGCGCGCGCCGATATCGCAACGTGGTTGCCGAAGTACGTCGGCGCCCTGCCGCGCCAGCCATCACGCATCGTGTTGCGCAAGATGAGTTCGCAGTGGGGATCGCTGGCGCCGTCGGGCGTGGTATCGCTCGATCTGTCGCTGGTGCTGGCGCGGCCGTCGGCATTCGAGTACGTGCTGGTGCACGAGCTCTGCCACCTGATCCGCGCCGATCATTCGCCGGCGTTCTGGCGCGAAGTGCAATCGCGATTGCCGCACTGGCGGCGCGAACGCACCTACTTCCATGCTGAAGGGCGCGCACTGAAGGCGCGATTGCGGGCGTTGACTTAGCACGCGCTGGCTTGGCGAAAAGCATCGCCCGGCTGTGCGCCTATCGCGGTTGTCTGCAGCCGCCGACACGCCGTGAATACGTCCATGTAGGCTCGTACGCAGCATCCATGCTGCGTACGGTCGGCGCTACAGACGAACCGCA
>JAFEBZ010000049.1 GCA_018242405.1 Pseudomonadota bacterium
CGCGGTCGCGACGAAGGTCTTGCCGTCGAGTTCGATCTTGTCGCCGCCGCTCACGCTCATGCCGACGGTGGCGGGTTCGCCGTTGATCTTCACCGCACCCGAGGCGATGCGCTGCTCCAGCGCGCGACGCGATCCCAGTCCGGCCTGTGCCAGCACTTTCTGCAGGCGCTCTTCCAGCTTCGGTGCACTGGTGGCTTCGCGTTGTTTCAGCGAAAGGGGGGTGCGTTTTTCGTTGTTACTCATGGTGTGCTCCGTTGCTGTCGCCGTCATCGGCGAGGGCGTGTTCCTGGTGATGTTCGATTTCGTCGTGGTCGACGTGTTCTGTTTCAGTGGTGGATGAAGCTTCGGCTTCGTCGTGTTCGTCGGCGTCGTGCTGCTCGTCTTCGCTGTCGTCGGCCTGGGTTTCGTCGTCGAGCGAAACACTCGCCGGGACCGGCGCGGCTTCGGGATCGAACGACAGCTGTGGCTCGAGTTCGCCGAAATCCTTCAGTTCCGACAACGGCGGCAGTTCGTCGAGGCGCTTCAATCCGAAATAGTCGAGGAAACCCTTGGTGGTGCCGAGCAGTTCCGGACGTCCCGGAACGTCACGATGGCCGACCGAGCGGATCCACTCGCGTTCTTCCAGTGCCTTGATGATGTTGCTGTTGGTGGCGACGCCACGGATCTGTTCGATCTCGCCGCGGGTGATCGGCTGGCGATAGGCGATCAGCGCCAGGGTTTCCAGTGTTGCGCGGGTGTACTTGGTCTGGCGTTCGGCCCACAGGCGCGCCACCCACGGGTGGACGTCGGCCTTGACCTGGTAGCGCCAGCCGCTGGCGACTTCCACCAGCTCCACGCCGCGTGCTTCGCACTCGGCTTGCAGGGTTTCCAGCGCGGCCTGCACGCTGCCTTCAGGCGCGGGTTCGTCGAGCGGGAACAGCCCGTTGAGCTGCACCAGCGTGAGCGGTTGCGGCGCCGCCAGCAGGGCGGCCTCGACGATGCGATTGATCAGTGTCTGGTCCATGTGTCTCTGGTCATTCGGTTCCGGACTGGCCGGAACGATGGGTTCAATCTTCGGTATTGCTGTCGAATTCGCTTTCGGGCACTTCCGCCGGGGCATCGGTGGTCGCCAGCGACTTGATGTAGATCGGCTGCAACGGTGCTTCCTGCACGATCTCGATCAACTGTTCCTTGGCCAACGTCAACATGCCGAGGAAGGTGACGACGATGCCGAGGCGACCTTCTTCCGGCGTGAACAGCGACTCGAAGCGGTGGAAGGCGCCGTCATGCAGGCGGTCGAGCAGTTCGCCCATGCGCTGGCGCACGCTCAGGGCATCGCGCTTGATCGCATGGTGGGTGTAGAGGTCGGCGCGCTTCAGCACATCGTGCAGGGCGAGCAGCATCTCCTTCAATTCCACCGGCGGCGGCAGGCGCACCGTGGCGCGATCGGGGACGTGCGCCGAGGCAAGGCTGGTGTCGCGGTCCTGTCGGGGCAGGGTGTCGAGATCCTCGGCGGCCTGCTTGTAGCGTTCGTACTCCTGCAGGCGACGCACCAGGTCGGCGCGCGGGTCTTCTTCCAGCCCTTCCTCGTTGGCCGGGCGCGGCAGCAGCAGGCGGGACTTGATTTCGGCGAGGATCGCGGCCATCACCAGATATTCGGCGGCCAGCTCGAAACGCATCTCGTGCATTGCCTGGATGTAGTCGACGTACTGGCGGGTGATCTCGGCGACCGGGATGTCGAGGATGTCGAGGTTCTGGCGGCGGATCAGGTACAGCAGCAGGTCGAGCGGGCCTTCGAACGCATCGAGGATGACCTCGAGCGCATCCGGCGGGATGTAGAGGTCCTGCGGGATCTGCAGCACCGGCTGGCCGAGCACGGTCGCCAACGGCATTTCCTGCTGCCGTGGGGCACCGGGATGTTGGGGACTGGCGGGCGCCTCAACGGCAGCAACCTGGTCATCGAGCTGATCAGTGGGCTGTTCGGATTCAGTCATGCATACGGCGCGAGGCCGGCGATTCGTTCAACGGGATGCACGTCGCCACGACTGCCAAGGCTGTCGGGTCATGCGAATCGGATCGGGGGGCGGGAGCGGGCCCGGATTGCCGTGTGGGGAAACGGACTGGGGCACGCTGGCCGCGTACGGGTTCCAAGCGTAAGCGGCCACGGGCGGCTTGTCCAGTCGGGCCGTTCAGGAGGCCACGGCCTCGCTGCGGCTGTCGTGATAGCGGAAGGTCATCCACAGGCCGACCGCCACCGCATAGCAGAGGTTGGGGATAGAGGCCTTGTCGAGCGTGGTGACGTGGGGCGTGACCGCAGTGAGGTTGGTGTACGCCGCCTGCGACAGGGTGAAGGCGGCGACGATCAGCATGAAGCGCACGAACACCGGCTTGCGCATGTGCAGAGCCAGCACCGTGCCTTCGGAGACCAGCACGCCGATCAGGAACGGCGTCACTCCGCCGATCAGCACCAGGTTGAACAGATTGCCCTGGGCGTGGGCCTTGAGCATCAGGTCGGCGAAGGTCACGCCAAGCGGGCGGCACAGCAGGAACAGCAGCAGGCCGGTGGCGAAGGCCATGCTGCGCACGTAGCGCTCATTGCCTTGTGCGGCAAGGATGACCTTGGTCGAAATCCACAACTGCCCGCTGATGGTCAGCAGGATCAACAGCTGCTCGAGGATATTGAAGGTGTCCCACTTCATCCGGGTGTTCTGTGATTGCCCTCACACAAGCATACACGGGGCCGATCGTGGTTCGCCTGCGTAGACTGTCGTCATCCAACCTCGGGAACCTGAAGCATGTGGTACGTGATCGAAGGCCATGACGGCGACGATGTGCTGGCGCAGCGCATGGCGCAACGTCCGGCGCACCTGGCGCGCCTGAAAGCCTTGCTGGACGAAGGGCGACTGCTGATCGCCGGGCCGTGTCCCGCCATCGATGCAGAAGATCCGGGTCCGGCCGGTTTCAGTGGCAGCGTGGTGATCGCCGAGTTCGCATCGCTGGAAGACGCGCGCACCTGGGCCGATGCCGATCCTTACAGTGCGGCTGGCGTGTATACGCGCGTCGATGTGCGACCGTTCCGCAAAGTCCTGCCGTGATAGCAGAGACGCGCATCGCCGCGATCCGTTCCGCGCTGGAAGCGGCGTTCCAGCCGGAGGCGCTGGAAATCATCGACGACAGCGCCCGCCACGCCGGCCATGCCGGTGCGCGCGACGGGCGCGGTCATTTCAAGGTACGGATCGTGGCGGACGCGTTCGCCGGGCAGGGGCTGTTGGCGCGCCATCGTTCGGTGTACGCCGCGCTCGGGACGCTGATGCAGACCGACATCCACGCATTGCAGATCGAGGCCAAGACACCGGCGGAATCGAAGTGACGGCACGCGCTGGCCGCACACCTGGCCAGCGCGTGCGGTGACATTACTTCCCGATATCCTTGCTGACCCCGTTTTCCTGCTGGTTCAGCACGTGCTGTTCGGATTTCGTGATGTGGCCATTGTTCTGGGACGCCATGTCGCGCTCTTCCTGGCGGATCTGGTGATCGTCCTTGTGCAGGGCGTGCGCCTGGCTGCGGGTGATTTCGCCCTCGCGGCGTTCCTTGTCGATGCGGCGATCCTGGTTGGCCAGGCGCTTGTTGACCTCGGTGCGGCGCGGGTGGTGACGCTGCCACTGGGTCGCCGCCGAAGCGGATGCCGGGGCGATGGCGGCGAACGACAGGCCGGCGATGCCGGCGGCGATCAGGAGGTTGCGGATCATGGTGGTGTCCTCGTGTGGGGGGAGGAGTTCGTTGCGAACTCACCGCCATCAACGGGCCTGCTCGCCGGAGGTTGAGTGACGGTTTCGTCATCTCCGCTCCATGCTGACGGTCAAGCGCAGCCGGCCCCGCTATACTGCGGAATCCCGTGTGGTTTTCGGGGCGCCTTGTTTCTATAATCAAATAGTTATAGGCGATATCTCATCCAATACTTGATGCGCTGAATGGCGCAGGAAGCTCCTTCGACCCATGCGTCTGTCCACCATCAAGCTCGCCGGCTTCAAATCCTTCGTCGATCCCACCACGCTGCACCTGCCGACCAACATGACCGGCATCGTCGGTCCGAACGGTTGCGGCAAGTCCAACATCATCGATGCCGTGCGCTGGGTAATGGGCGAATCCTCGGCCAGTCGCCTGCGTGGCGACAACGCCACCGACGTCATCTTCTCGGGTTCCAACGCGCGCAAGCCGGTGTCGCAGGCGACCGTCGAACTGATCTTCGACAACTCCGACCACACCATCGCCGGCGAGTACGCCGCCTTCACCGAAATCTCGGTGAAGCGTTCGGTCGGTCGTGACGGCCAGAGCCAGTACTACCTCAACGGCGCCAAGTGCCGCCGCCGCGACATCACCGACCTGTTCCTCGGCACCGGCCTCGGTCCGCGCAGCTACTCGATCATCGAGCAGGGCATGATCAGCCAGGTCATCGAGGCCAAGCCGGAAGAGCTGCGCATCTATCTCGAGGAAGCCGCCGGCATCTCCAAGTACAAGGAACGCCGCAAGGAAACCGAGACCCGCATCCGCCACACCCGCGAGAACCTCGAGCGCCTGACCGACCTCCGCGACGAAGTCGGCAAGCAGTTGCAGCACCTCGCGCGCCAGGCCAAGCAGGCCGAGCAATACACCGCGTTGCAGAGCGAAAAGCTGATCAAGGACGCCGAATGGAAGGCCTTGCAGTTCCGTGCGCTCGACGTGCAGTTGCAGGCACATCGCCATGCGCTGGCGGGCGACGAGACGCGACTGGAACAGCTGGTCGCGGAACAGCGCGAAGCCGAGCGCCAGATCGAAACCGGTCGCGTTCGCCATCAGGAAGCTAGCGAGGCGCATGCTAAGGCGCAGGCCGAGGTCTACGAAGTCGGCGGCACGCTGGCGCGCATCGAGCAGCAGATCCAGCACCAGAAGGAAATGTCGACGCGCCTGCAGCAGGCCCGCGACGAGGCCGAGGCGGCATTGAACGAGCTGATCGGGCACATCAGCGGCGACGGTGAAAAGCTGACGGTGCTGAAGGCCGCGCTGGAAGAATCCGAGCCGCGCCTGTCGGCGTTGAAGGCCGATGACGAGGCGAAGCAGGCTGCCTTGCGCGATGCCGATGCCGCATTGGCCGATTGGCAGCAGCGCTGGGACGCGCATACCCGCGAACAGAGCGAAGTGGCGCGTTCCGGCGACGTCGAACGCACGCGCGTCGATTACCTCGATCGCCAGTTGCTGGACGCCGAGCGCCGCCGCGAGAAGCTGGAAAGCGAGCGCGCCGGCCTGGATCTGGATGCGCTGGCCAATGCCTTCAGTGAAGCGCAGCAGGGTCACGACGAACACAAGTCGGCGCTGGACGGACTCACCACCGATCTCGACAACCGCAAGGCCACGGTCACCCAGCTGCAGGAAGAGCAGCGCGCCTCGCAAACCGAACTGGCCGAGGTGCGCAAGGAATTGCAGACCGCGCGCGGTCGCCTGTCGTCGCTGGAAACCTTGCAGAATGCTGCGCTCGGGCAGGAGCAGGGCGCTGCGGTCGAATGGTTGAAGAAGCACGGCCTCGACAGTGCACGTCGCGTCGGCGAAACGCTTGACGTGCAGGAAGGCTGGGAAGCCGCCGTCGAAGGCGCGCTCGGCCAGATGATCGAAGGCGTGCTGGTGGAAGCGCCGGAAGCGCTGGTGGAAGCGCTGGGCGAACTCGGCGAAGGCCGCCTGACGCTGGTGTCGCCGGACGTGGGGAATGGCGAATTCGCCGATACCTCGCTGGCCGTGCGCGTGAAGGGCCCACTGGCGATTCGTCGCCTGCTGGCGCAGCTGCACGTCGCCGAGACGCTGGACCAGGCGCGTACATTGCTGGCGACGCTGGGCGAGGGCGCTTCGGTGATCACCCGCGCCGGCGAACGCTTCGGTCCGGGCTGGGTGCGCGTGGTGCGCTCCGGTGCGGCCAAGCAGGGCGCACTGGTCCGTGAACGCGAGATCCAGTCGCTGCGTTCGAATATCGAAACCCTGCAAACGCGCGAACGCGAACTCGACCAGAAGATCGGCTCCGCGCGCGATCGTGCACTGGCTGCCGAGCAGGAACGCGAGGACGCGCAGCGCGCGCTGTACCACGCGCATCGCAATGTCTCCGAACTGGCCGGCCGCCTGCAGAGCCAGCAGGGCCGATTGCAGACGGCGCGCGACCGCATCGCCGCCATCGAAACCGAACTGGCGCAGATCGCGCAGTCGGGCGAGGAAGCGCAGTCCGGCGCCCGCGAAGCACGCGCGCGCCTGGAATCGACGGTCGACAAGATGGCCGGACTGGAACAGGCGCGCACCGCGCTGGAGTCCGAACGTCGCACCTTGACCGAACAACGCGACAACGCGCGCCAGGCGGCGCGTGAATCGCGCGACAGCCTGCACGCACTGCAACTGTCGCTGGAAAGCCAGCGCACCCAGGTGACTTCGCTGATGCAGTCGCTGGATCGCATGAGCGGCCAGCGCGGCCAGCTCGATACCCGTCTTGGCGAACTGGTCGGCCAGCTCGCCGAAGGCGATTCGCCGGTGCAGGCGCTCGATCAGCAGCGCCAAGCCGCACTGGCCGAACGCGTTCGCGTCGACCAGGGCCTGACCGCCGCACGCACCAAGCTTGAAGCGATCGACAACGAATTGCGCGAGTTCGAACAGACGCGCCAGCAGCGCGACAGCCATTCGATCACCCAGCGCGAAGCGATCAGCCAGCGCAAGCTCGACCAGCAGGCATTGGCGCTCGCGGCCGAACAACTGCGCGTGGCCGTGACCAGCGCCGGCTTCATCCTCGACGACGTCATCAACACGCTGGAAGAGAATGCAGACGTCGCGGTTTGGGAGCGCACCGTGACCGACCTTGAAACGCGCATGCGTCGCCTCGAGCCGGTCAATCTCGCCGCGATCCAGGAACACGCCGAGGCCGCCCAGCGCAAGGAATACCTCGACGCGCAGGACACCGACCTCACCACCGCGCTGGAAACGCTGGAAGACGCCATCCGCAAGATCGACCGCGAGACCCGCGGCCGTTTCAAGGACACCTTCGACCGCGTCAATGCCGGCGTGCAGGAGCTGTACCCGCGTCTGTTTGGTGGTGGCCACGCCTATCTCGAACTCACCGGCGAGGACCTGCTCGACACCGGCGTGGCGATCATGGCGCGTCCGCCCGGCAAGCGCGTCTCCAACATCTCGCTGCTGTCCGGTGGCGAGAAGGCGATGACTGCAGTCGCGCTGGTGTTCGCGATCTTCCGCCTCAACCCGGCACCGTTCTGCCTGCTCGACGAAGTGGACGCGCCGCTCGACGAAGCCAACGTCGGCCGCTTCACCGCGATGGTCAGCGAGATGAGCGAGAGCGTGCAGTTCCTGTTCGTCACCCACAACAAGGCGACGATGGAAGCGGCCCGGCAGATGCTCGGCGTGACCATGCGCGAGGCCGGCGTCAGTCGCATGGTGTCGGTCGACCTGGCCGAGGCGAGCCGCCTGGCTGGCGTCGCCTGAACCGCGTGAGCGGCGCGGCGTGGCCGTGTCGCCGCGTTCGCCCTACACTCATTGGCTGAACACGGAGAGGAAGCCCAATGTCCGAGACCTGGCTGCTGCGCATCGGCATCCTTGCCGCCGGTTTGATCCTGATGGTCGCCATCATCTGGTTCGGGCGGCCGAAGAAGGCCCCGCAGGGACGCCGACTCGACCGCGGAGCTGGTGGTGGCCCAGGCAGCGAACGCGCCGAGCCGACATTGGGCGAGACCATGGCCGGCTTCGGATCGTCAGAGGCGGAAGGCACCCAGGACGAACTCGATCTCGACAGCCACGGCAATGACCTTGGCAAACGGGTCGAGGACAGTTTCGACAAGATCGTTTCGCTGTTCGTCGCCGCGCGTGCGGGGCAGACCTTCCATGGCCCCGACATCGTGGTGGCGGCTGAAAAGGCCGGACTCACCTTCGGCCACATGAATGTCTTCCACCGCCTGATCGATCGCCATCCCGAACAGGGGCCGGTGTTCAGCGTGGCCAACATCATGAAGCCCGGCAGCTTCGACATGGCGCAGATCCAGTCGCTGGAAACGCCGGCACTGGCGTTCTTCCTCACCTTACCGGCGCCGGTCGACGCGCTGGAAGCCTGGGACATGCTGCTGCCGACCGCGCAACGGATCGCCGAACTGCTCGATGGCGTGGTGCTGGACGAGGAGCGCAATGCCCTCGGCCGCCAGCGCATCCAGCACATCCGCGACGAGCTTCGCGCCTACGATCGCCAGCGCGAAGCGCCACCGCTCAACCGCGGCGACAAATGGTGACGAAAGGCGTCGAGCGCCAGATCGCCGATCTGCGCCGCCGGATCGAAGCGGCCAACCATCGTTATTACGTCCTCGATGATCCCGATCTGCCCGATGCGGACTGGGACAAGCTGCTGCGCGAATTGCAGGCACTGGAAGCCGCGCATCCGGAACTGGTGAGCGCGAACTCGCCGACGCAGCGCGTTGGCAGCCGGCCGTCGGCGAAGTTCTCTGAAGTCCGCCATGCGGTGCCGATGCTGTCGCTGGCCAATGCCTTCAGCGACGAGGAAGTCGGCGAATTCGTGGCACGCATCGCCAAGGAAACGGGGGACGCCGATCCGGAATTTTCGGTCGAACCCAAGCTCGATGGCCTGGCGATCAGCCTGCGTTACGAACGCGGCGAATTCGTGCGCGGTGCGACCCGTGGCGATGGCAGTACCGGCGAGGATGTCACCGCCAACCTGCGCACGGTCAAATCGATTCCCTTGACACTGCAGGGCGATGCCCCCGCGGTCCTGGAAGTGCGTGGCGAAGTGATCCTGCCCAAGGCCGCGTTCGAGAAGTACAACGCCTGGGCGCTGGCCAATGGCCACAAGACTTTGGCCAATCCGCGCAATGGCGCCGCTGGTTCCCTGCGCCAGCTCGATCCGAAAATCACCGCGCAACGTCCGCTGGCGTTCTTCGCCTATGCACTCGGCGAGATCGAAGGCGCGACCCTGCCGGCGACGCATTCGCAGACACTGCAATGGTTGCGCGGCCTCGGGTTCCCCGTGAGTCCGGAAGTCGGCGTGGCGTGCGGATTGCAGGGATTGCTCGACTACTACCGCCGCATCGGCGACAAGCGCGATGCCTTGCCATACGACATCGACGGCGTGGTCTACAAGCTCGACCGCTTCGACCAGCAACGCGCGATGGGCTTCGTCTCGCGTGCGCCGCGCTGGGCGATTGCCCACAAGTTCCCGGCGCAGGAAGCCAGCACCGTGGTCGAGTCGATCGAGGTCAACGTCGGTCGCACCGGCGCGGTCACGCCATGGGTGCTGATGAAACCGGTGCACGTCGGTGGTGTCACCGTGACCCGCGCGACCCTGCACAACGCCGATCAGATCGCGCGACTCGACGTCCGCGCCGGCGATACCGTGATCGTGCGCCGCGCCGGCGACGTGATTCCGGAAGTGGTGAGGGTGGTGGAGGGCGAACGACCGCTCGACAAGAAAGGACACCCGATCCATTCGGCTTATGTCTTGCCGACGGAATGTCCGGTCTGCGGATCGGCGATCGAGCGCGAGGAGGGCGAAGTCGTCGCGCGCTGCAGTGGCGGGCTGTTCTGTCCGGCGCAGCGTGTGCAGGCGATCTTCCATTTCGCTTCGCGCCGGGCGATGGACATCGAAGGCCTGGGCGAGCGTTTCGCCGAAGCGCTGGTCGATTTCGACTACGTCCGCACCGTCGCCGATCTCTACAAATTGAGCGTCGATGATTTCGTGGTGATGAAGCGCCGCGCCGACGAGCGCGATGGCACCGTCCCGGAAACGGTGAAGGCCGGCAAGATCGCGACGCGTTGGGCCGAAAACCTGGTGGCCGGCATCGATGGCAGCCGCGACACCACGCTCGAGCGCCTGCTGTTCGCGCTCGGTATCCGCGATGTCGGCGAATCCACCGCCAAGACGCTGGCGCGACATTTCGGCGCGCTTGATGCCCTGATGTCCGCCGACGAAGACGCGCTGAAACAGGTGCCGGACGTCGGTCCGGTGGTGGCTGCGCATATCGCCCATTTCTTCGCGCAGCCGCACAATCGCGAAGTGATCGCGGCGTTGCGCGAACGCGGCGTGCACTGGCCGGAAGGCGCGCCCAAGCGTTCCAGTGAAGGCCCGCTCGCCGGCAAGACCGTGGTGCTGACCGGTGGCCTTGCCGCAATGTCACGCGACGCGGCCGGTGATCGCCTGGAAGCACTCGGTGCGAAAGTGAGTGGCAGCGTGTCGAAGAAGACCAGCATTGTCGTCGCAGGCGAAGCGGCTGGCAGCAAGCTCGCCAAGGCGCAGGAACTCGGGATCGAGATCTGGGACGAAGCGACGTTGCTGGCCTTCCTCGAACGACATCCGGCCAGCGAATGACCGAACACGAACCGGATTGGTGGCCAAGCGCGACGATAGAATCGATGCGCCTGCGCGCGCGTCTCAATGCACTGATCCGCGAATTCTTTGCGGCACGCAATGTGCTGGAAGTGGAAACGCCGATCCTGTCGGCAGCGGGCAATACCACGCCGAACATCGACAGTTTCAACGCGCATTTCAGCGGGCATGTCGATGCCGGCAACAGCCAGCGCTGGCTGCGTACCTCGCCGGAACATGCACTCAAGAGATTGCTCGCCGCCGGTGTCGGCGATTGCTACGAACTCGGCCGGGTCTTCCGCAACGGCGAGGCCGGCGGTCGCCACAATCCCGAATTCACCATGCTCGAGTGGTATCGCGCCGGCTGGGACCACCTGCGCCTGATCGATGAAACCGCTGGACTGGTGCGCGCGGCACTGGCGCTGGCGGGGCGTGATGCCAGCCTCGAAATCGTCACCTACCGCGAGTTGTACCGGCGCGAGCTTGGCATCGATCCGCTGCTTGCAGATGTCGGTACGCTACGCAACGCGCTCGGTGATATCCATATCGATCCGCAGGGCCTCGAGCGCGACGACTGGCTCGATCTGCTGATGACCCATCGACTGCAACCGACATTCGCCAGTGATCGCATGATCGCGGTGCACGACTGGCCGGCTTCGCAGGCGGCGCTGGCGCGCATTCGCGCCGATGATCCGCCGGTCGCCGAACGCTTCGAGTTGTATCTGGGCCCGGTCGAGTTGGCCAACGGCTACCACGAACTCCTCGATGCCGACGAACAACACCGCCGTTTCGATGGTGACATCGCCACGCGCGTGCGTCGCGGGCAATCGCTTCCCGCCATCGATACGCGATTCATTGCTGCGTTGCGACACGGAATGCCGGCCTGTGCAGGCGTCGCACTTGGCGTCGATCGCCTGTTGATGACGCTGCTCGACAGCCCGCGCATCGCCGATGTCCTGGCATTCGATTTTTCACGGGCCTGAACCGGTGGATGAATTCCTTCTCGCCTTGTCACGCGTTGCAGGCTAGATTCAACGCCATGTCCATCGCCCTTGCCATCGTCCTCACCAGTGCGGCCACCGGAAGTCCGGCGGCGGATTGGCGTTCGTGGTTCAAGCGCCATGGTGGCGACATCGTCACCTGCAATACCGGCAAGGATGAACAACGCGTCCACTGCAAGGCCGATGTCGCCAACAAGGACGTGACCCTGTTGCGCCAGCGCTCGAAGACGGAATGCGTGCGCGGCCGCGATTGGGATGTCGATGCCGATGGCATCTGGGTCGACCACGGCTGTCGTGCCGATTTCAGGCTTGCAGCTCCCGCAGAGGAGAAAGCTGCGCCCACCGCACCCGCCGCCGTGAAAGCGCCGCCAGCGGTGGCGGCAGCCCGGCGCGGCGTGGTGATCTGCGAGTCGTGGCAGTCGCGCTGGGCGCATTGCGATGCCGACGTCAGCCAGACGATTCGCCTGGCGCGCCAGCGGAGCAGTGACGCGCAATGCATTCGATCGCAAACCTGGGGCGTGGACGCCACCGGCATCTGGGTGGCGAGTGGCTGCAAGGCCGAGTTCCAGGTCGGCGAGGTCGTGAACGCCGGCACGCCGGTGCGCACCATCCGTTGCGAATCGAACAATGGCGGGCGTGAAACCTGCGCTGTCGATACTGGTCGTGGCGTCGTGCTGACGAAACAGCTGTCCAACCTCGGTTGCGCCAAGGGCAAGACCTGGGATTACGACGAGGATGGCGTGTGGGTCTCGCGCGGTTGCCGTGGCATCTTCACCATCGATGTCGATCCCGCGAAGGTCGGCCAGGCCTTGCGCTGCGAATCGAACCACGGCAAGGAAAACATCTGTCCGTTGCCGGCCGGTGCACGTGTCCGGGTGCAGGAACAGCGATCCAACACGCCGTGCGTGGAGGGCAAGAATTGGGACGTGCGCAGTGACGGCCTGCACGTGAACCATGGTTGCCGCGCCGTGTTCCACGTGCTGTGACAAGTGGCTGAATGGGAGACAACATTGGTGCCGTCGATCGATTTTGCTTGGCTCGCGTTATGGAACCGCCGGATAGATTCGAACTGCCTTCCGACCCTGAACAGGAGTCCGTCATGTCCCTGAGTCGCTACGTACCAATGCTCGCCGTACTCGCCCTTGCCGCCCCCTCTGCCCATGCCCAGTACTCCGGATATCCGGGTTACGGCCAGCAGGGGCAGGGTGGAGTGATTCGCTGCGAATCCACCAAGAACCGCACTAACACCTGCCAGGCCGACACCCGTTACGGCATGCGCCTGACCCGCCAGTTGTCCGACAGTGCCTGCGTCGAAGGTCGCACCTGGGGCGTGAACCGTGGTGGTGTCTGGGTCAGTGGTGGATGTCGCGCCGAATTCGTCATGGGCGATGGCCGCTACGGCAATGGCGGTTATGGCAATGGCGGTTATGGCAATGGCGGTTATGGCAATGGCGGTTATGGCAATGGCGGTTATGGCAATGGCGGTGGCCAGCGTTTCACCTGCGAATCGCGCGATAACCGCCAGAACTACTGCCCTGTCAATGGCGGAGGGCGCGTCAGGCTGGTGCGCCAGATTTCCGGCAGCCGCTGCGATGAAGGCCGCACCTGGGGCCAGGATCGTCGCGGCGTGTGGGTGAGTGGTGGCTGTCGCGCCGAATTCGTCGCGACCGGTTGGGGTGGCGGCCGCTGGAATGACGGTGATCGTGGCTGGGGCAATGGCGGCCAGACGTTCCGCTGCGAATCCACCAATGGTCGCCAGAACTTCTGCAATGCCGACACGCGCGGTGGCGTGCGCCTGATCCGCAAGATTTCCGGCAACCCCTGCGATGAGGGCCGGACCTGGGGCGCAACGCGCACTGGCGTGTGGGTGAGCCAGGGTTGTCGCGCCGATTTCATGACCGGGCGTTGATCGCAACGGAAATGGAATGCCATGGCGGTCGCTAGAATGACCGCCATGGACGATATCGATTACGCACGCTACGACCGCATCCGCCCGCTCCGCTGGACTGGCGATGCACTGGAATTGCTCGACCAGCGCCAGTTGCCGTTCGCCATGCCGTACGTGGCTGCACGCAGCAGCGACGAAGTGGCCGAGGCGATCCATGCATTGATCGTGCGTGGCGCGCCGGCGATCGGTATCGCTGCCGCTTGGGGTGTGGTGCTGGCCGCGCGCGATATCGATGCAACGAATGGCGCCGACGCAGCGGCGAAGCTCGAGCCGGCCATGGCCCGCCTCAATGCCGCGCGTCCGACCGCGGTGAATCTCGCCTGGGCGTTGGCGCGGATGCGCAGCGTGCTGCCATCGGCAGGATCGGATTGGCGCGATGCATTGGAACGCGAGGCGCGGGCGATCGAAACCGAAGACCTCGCTGCCAATCGCAAGATGGGAACGCTTGGCGCGGGTTTGATTTCACCCGGTAGCGGCGTGCTCACCCACTGCAATACCGGATCGCTGGCGACCGCCGGATTCGGCACCGCACTCGGCGTGATCCGTGCCGGTGTCGCCCAGGACAAGATCAAGCGCGTGTTCGCCGGCGAAACGCGGCCGTGGAACCAGGGTGCGCGACTGACAGTGTGGGAATTGAAGGAAGACGGTATCGACGCGACGTTGATCGCCGATTCCGCCGCTGCGCACCTGATGAAGACCGGGCAGGTACAGTGGGTAATCGTCGGTGCCGATCGCATCTGTGCCAATGGGGACACCGCCAACAAGATCGGCACCTACCAACTCGCGATTGCCGCGAAACATCATGGTGTCGGTTTCATGGTGGTCGCGCCGTCGTCGACGGTGGACATGGCGACCGCGAGCGGAGACCTGATCGAAATCGAAGAGCGCGACACCGCCGAGCTGCTCAGTTTCCGCGGCGAACGCACGGTGGCCGAGGGCGTGCGCGCCTGGAATCCGGTGTTCGACGTGACGCCGCATGAGCTCATCACCGCCATCGTCACCGAACGTGGTGTGGTGCAGCATCCCGATGCGATTTCGATGGCAAAGTTGTTCGATTGAAAGTGGTGCCGAACATCGATCGAAAATAACGCGTAACCGATTGATTTTTAGGTGGAATTTGGGTGGATTTCAGACGCTGTTCATGCTAGTATTTCCTGTCTGATTTGATGCCGCCCGTGGGCGCGCCGGACGCGCCCCGGGAGGGCCGTTTTCCAGCGTGGCCGCAGGCGGTTTCCCGAACCTACCGGTAGCCTGATGACGTCACAGAACAGCGATTTCGCCAAGGAAATCATTCCCGTCAATCTCGAAGACGAGATGCGCCGCAGCTATCTCGATTACGCCATGAGCGTGATCGTCGGGCGCGCGCTCCCGGACGTTCGCGACGGTCTCAAGCCGGTCCATCGCCGCGTGCTGTTCGCGATGAACGAACTCGGTGCGCACAGCAACAAGCCGTACTACAAGTCGGCGCGCATCGTCGGTGACGTCATCGGTAAATACCATCCGCACGGCGACCAGTCGGTGTACGACACCCTGGTGCGCATGGCGCAGCCGTTCTCGCTGCGCTACATGCTGGTGGATGGGCAGGGCAACTTCGGCTCGATCGACGGCGACAACGCCGCGGCGATGCGTTACACCGAAGCGCGCATGGCCAAGCTCACCCACGAGCTGATGGCCGACATCGACAAGGAAACGGTCGACTTCCAGCCGAACTACGACGAGAAGGAACTCGAACCGACGGTGATGCCGACGCGCTTCCCGAACCTGCTGGTCAACGGTTCGGCCGGCATTGCGGTGGGCAGGGCTACGAATATCCCGCCGCACAACATGACCGAGGTCATCAACGC
>JAFEBZ010000004.1 GCA_018242405.1 Pseudomonadota bacterium
GCACTACCACCCGCTGTCGTCCTACTGCTGGAAGGTCACGATCGCGATCGACGCGCTCGGGATCGATGTCCGCAAGCAGTTGCTCGATCTCGCCGATCCCGCGCAACGCGAGGCCTATTACGCGCGCTGGCCGATCGGGAAAATACCGCTGCTGGTGGACGGCGATCGCGCGATTCCCGAAACCAGCATCATCATCGAATACTTGCAGCGCCACCACGCGCGGCCAGGCCGACAGCTCATTCCCGACGATCCCGATGCCGCGCTCGACGTGCGGCTGTGGGATCGCTTCTTCGACCAGTACGTGATGACGCCGATGCAGGCGCACACCGCCGATCTGCTGAAACCGGAAGATCGGCGCGATCCGGACAGCGTCGCCTGCGCGCGCGACCTGCTGACGCGCAGCTACGGCATCCTCGAGCGCCATCTCGAAGAACGCACATGGATGGCCGGCGACGCCTTCAGCATGGCCGATTGCGCGGCGGCCCCCGCCTTGTTCTATGCGGTCACCTATGTTCCGCTGCTGCCGGAACACACACAGCTATCGGCCTATTTCGAACGATTGATGGATCATCCCGCGGTCGCCGCCACCATCGATCAATCGCGCGACTGGTTCAAGTTCTACCCTGGCCGCGCCGGATTGTCGCGCCGCTACCACGATCCGACGGAGTCCTGAGATGCCGCAAACTGCCCGGGCAACTCAACTTGATCGCATGTTCTTCGCACTCGCGGACGGCCATCGCCGCGGCATGCTCGATCGCCTCGGTCGCGGCACGGCATCGGCGTCGGAACTGGCGGAACCGCTCGGCATCGCCCTGCCCTCCGCGGTCAAGCACCTCGCCGTACTGGAACAAAGCGGATTCGTGGTCTCCGGAAAAACCGGCCGCGTGCGCATCTACGCCATCGAACCGAAGGCGATCCGGACGATGGACGCATGGCTGGCGCGTCACAAGAAAATGTTGAATGCGCAGTTCGACCGGCTAGAACTCCACCTCGCCGGAAAATTAAGGAAGCCATGATCGTGACTGCCCTTCCGACGCTGCATACCGACTTCGTGATCGAGCGCGAGTTCGCTGCAACTCCTGCTGAAGTTTTCGCGGCGTGGGCCGATCCCGGGGCACGAATGGCGTGGTCGAATTGCCACCCCGGAAACACCCGCGGGCATCGCCTCGATTTCCGCATCGGCGGTCACGAGGTCTACGAAGCCACCACAGAGAATGGTGATATCGAACGTGTCGACCGCTTCTTCTTCGATATCGTTGACGGACATCGGATTGTCTTCGGTTACGACATCAGTTTCGGCGGAAAACGCTTGTCGGTATCACTGGTCACGATCGAATTCTTCCCGACGAAACGTGGCACGCGCATGGTCTATACCGAGCAACTCGCCTATCTCGACGGTCACGAAGATCGCGCCGAACGCAGGCGCGGTACCGAAGAAGGCTTCGATCGGCTGGCACGCATGCTGGACATGAAAAAAGATTAAAGTGGCGACTCATTCCCCCGGAGTCCCCCGATGTCCAGTTCCCGGTTGCTTGCCGCCCTTGCATTGTTGTGCGGCCTCGGATTCGCCGGGACTGCGGCGGCGGAAATCCCGATGTTCAACGGGACCTGCCCCGGAGCGGAAGTGCATGCCGACAACGGCGGCCCGGTCTACGTCAATGGCCGCCAGACGCAACTCAATCGCATCAACGACAACTATTACGAAGCGCGCGCCGATGGCGGCCTCACCCTGTCGATCAGCCGCACTGATGATGGTGGCGTGCAGATGTCGTACACCAAACGTGGCGGCGGCAATGGCGTCTGCCAGGTGTCCGCTGCCGGGACCACTGCAAGGCGTGCACCAGCCTATGTGCCGCCTTATCGCGCGCAATCGAACGACGTCACCTGCGAATCGCGCGATTCGCGCCAGCACGAATGCGAGATGGATACCCGCGGCGACGTCCGCGTAGTGCGCCAGCTCAGCAACACGCAATGCGTGCAGGGAGAAAACTGGGGCCTGAATCGCCATTCTGTTTGGGTGAAGAATGGTTGCCGCGCGATCTTCCGCAACTTCGATCGCGGCTGGCGTTCCGACCGCCGTGGTCCGTCGGCATATGACGCCACGAATGACGCCACCTTGCTCGGCGCCTGCAACGTCCGTGCCCGTGCCCAGGGCGCGGTAGTTTCGCGCCTACCGGTCGGCACCAGCAATGTGACCGAACTCATTATCGACTATCCCGATGGCCGTTTCGTATGCTTCGTGCGCAACGACGGCTATGTGCAGTCGTTGACACCGCTGCGTCGCCGCTGACGTATACCGCCGCGGAGCGACTTACAACAATCGGACATCTTCCGGTGCCCGGTCCGGTTGGTCATGGGCATTGTCGAAATAGTTGATCGGGGCATTCACCAGTGCCTCGCGATCGGCATCGTCCAGCGTCGGGATGTGCAGCGCGTAGAAGCGTCCGCCCATCTGCGGGATGTCGCCGGTCCCGAACAGGCGCACGCCGCATTTGGAACAGAAGCGATAGGTGAGTACCGAATGCTCGCGTCCCGGCGGCACCCACTGGTAACTG
Source organism: Pseudomonadota bacterium (assembly GCA_018242405.1). GTDB lineage: Bacteria > Pseudomonadota > Gammaproteobacteria > Xanthomonadales > Xanthomonadaceae > Solilutibacter. The sequence continues at coordinate 2,556 of JAFEBZ010000004.1, forward strand.
GAAAGCAGATCCTCGCCCGAAAGCAGTTTGAAATCATCGCCGCGCACGAACGCAAACCAGGCTCGAGCCTTGGTGCAGATCGAGCAGTTGCAGCGGTTGGTTCCCGCGGAGAGATCGAATGTCGCCTCGTACTTGACCGCCTGGCAGTGGCAGCTGCCGTGATGGGCATGGGTAGCCATGGAGCACCTCAACTGGTTGCATTTCAGGAGCACTCACCTTAGCCAAAGTGATTGCAAAATGCAACCGGTGTAGAATCTGCTCCATGCGCGACGACCAGCGATCCACCTGCCCGATCAGTACGGCCCTCGAGATCATCGGCGACCGCTGGACGCTGCTGGTCGTTCGTGACTTGATGTTCGCCGGCAAACGCCACTTCCGCGAATTCCTGCAATCGGAGGAAGGCATCTCCAGCAATGTGTTGGCCGATCGCCTGAATACGCTGATGGAGAATGGCCTGATTACCCGCCGCGACGATCCCAGCCATGCCCAGAAGGCGATCTATAGCCTGACCCGCAAGGGGCTCGATCTGTTGCCACTGGTGGTGGCGATGAGCGAGTGGACGCAGAAGTACCACCCGGGAACGCGTCGCCCGGAAGCAGTCGACCTGATCCAGCGCACGCCGAAGGAACTGGCACAACTGGAAGCGCAGCTCAAGCAACTCCACGGCATTCGTTGAAGGAACCCGTCATGACCAATCCCCCGACCCCGATGCGCATCGATTTCGTCTCCGACGTCGTCTGTCCGTGGTGCGCGATCGGCCTGGCATCGCTGTTGCAGGCACTGGCGCGACTCGATGGCACGGTGCAGGCCGATCTCCACTTCCAGCCGTTCGAGCTCAACCCGCAGCTCGGACCGGAAGGCCAGGACATCTCCGAACACCTGCAGCAGAAATACGGCATGACGCCTGCGCAATTCGGGGAGAGCCAGGAAACGATCCGCCAGCGCGGCGCAGTACTGGGGTTCGTGTTCGACATGAAGGCACGCAACCGCATCTGGAATACCTTCGATGCGCATCGCCTGTTGCACTGGGCGGAACAATCGGTGGAAAGCGGGGCGGGCCATCCGCTTGAACTCAAGCGTGCATTGCAGCGCGCCTACTTCACCGATGGCGAAAACATTTCCGACCACGAGGTGCTGGTGAGGATCGCCAGGAGCGTCGGTCTCGACGAAGCCGGTGCCCGCGCCATCCTCGCGTCCAACGAATACGCGGCCGCGGTGCGCGAAGCCGAACGCTTCTGGACCGGCAACGGCATCCAGGGCGTGCCGGCGGTCATCGTCAATCGCAAGCACCTGATCTCCGGCGGTCAGCCGGTGGAAGTGTTCGAGCAGGCACTGCGCCAGATCACCGCGGAAAAGTGACAGCACCACAAATCGTGTTGACAGACTCCAGACGACCCAATATGTTGTGGTCGTCGGTTCTGGCGGTCGGTACGGTCGCCGGATGAAAAGGGAAGCCGGTGCGGCCTTTCACGAGGCCAATTCCGGCACTGCCCCGCAGCGGTAATCGGGAACGAACCCGCCACATGCACTGGAGCGATCCGGGAAGCGGCGGTTAGGAGAAGGCCTCGGCCTTCGCGCCCGTAAGTCCGAAGACCTGCCGACAGCCGCGCGCTTTGCACGCACGCGCGGTGCCGGCATGCGGAGCAATCCGCCGCCCGAGGGGGCGTCGCCGCGAATGGTGGCGCCGCTCGTGGCCCACGTTCCGTCGATTCCCTTTCGCCGCCTGGCTGCGCGGGACAGCCACGCGATCCGTGCGTCCTGAGTGAAAGACGCCATGTCCACTTCCCTGCAATCCCGTGATCCGCAATTTGCCCTGACACCGCCGCACAACGCGCTGGCGATGATGGTGACCAAGCGCAACGGCGCACGCCAATCGGTCGATCTCAACAAAATTGTTCTGGCCATACAGCGTTGCAGTGAAGGCCTGTACGCGATCGATCCGATGCGCGTTGCGACGCGCACGATTTCCGGCCTGTACGACGGCGCGACCACGCGCGAGCTCGACGAGCTTTCAATCCGCACTGCGGCGTTACTGACCGGCGAGGAGCCGGAGTACGGCAAGCTGGCGGCACGCCTGCTCGCGGGCGCGATCGCCAAGGAAGTGACAGGGCAGGAAATCCACGCGTTCTCGCAGTCGGTGGCGCGCGGGCACGAAGTCGGCCTGATCAACGATCGACTGCTCGACTTCGTGCAGGCCAACGCGCGCAAGCTCAACGATGCGATCGATCCGGCGCAGGATCGCCACTTCGATTATTTCGGACTGCGCACGCTCTACGACCGCTACCTGCTGCGCCATCCGCATAGCCGCAAGGTGATCGAGACGCCGCAGCAGTTCTTCCTGCGCATCGCCTGTGCGCTGAGCGAGGACGTCGCCGAAGCGCTGGCACTGTATTCGACGATGAGTGCGCTGGAATACCTGCCGAGCTCGCCGACGCTGTTCAATTCCGGCACCCGCCACGAGCAATTGTCGTCGTGCTTCCTGCTCGACTCGCCGCAGGATTCGCTGGAATCGATCTACGCACGCTATGGCGAGATCGCCCAGCTGTCGAAATTCAGCGGCGGGATTGGCGTGAGCTACAGCCGGGTGCGTGCGCGTGGCGCATTGATCCGTTCGACGAATGGTCATTCCAACGGCATCGTTCCCTGGCTGAAGACGCTGGACTCCTCGGTGATGGCGGTGAACCAGGGCGGCAAGCGCAAGGGCGCGGCCTGCGTCTATCTGGAAACCTGGCATGCCGACATCGAGGATTTCCTCGAACTGCGCGACAACACCGGCGACGAGGCGCGACGCACGCACAACCTCAATCTCGCCAACTGGGTGCCGGACCTCTTCATGCAGCGCGTCGAAGCCGACCAGGAGTGGTCGCTGTTCGATCCCGGCACGGTGCCGGAACTGGTCGATCTCCACAACGAGGCCTTCAATGCCGCCTATCTTCAGGCGGAAGCGCAGGGCAAGGCGGCAAAGACGATCCCGGCGCGCAAGCTCTACGCGCGAATGATGCGCACGCTGGCCGAGACCGGCAACGGCTGGATGACCTTCAAGGACAAGTGCAACCGTGCCAGCAACCAGACGCTGCGCGACCGCAACGTGATTCACCTGTCCAACCTGTGCACCGAAATCCTCGAAGTGACGTCCGCCGAGGAAACCGCGGTGTGCAACCTCGGTTCGATCAATTTCGCGCGGCATTTCGATGCCGATGGCGAGTTCGATTTCGCCAAGCTCGGCGAAACCGTGCGCCAGGCGGTGGTGCAGCTCGATCGCGTGATCGACCTCAACTTCTACCCGATCGAACCGGCACGGCGCGGCAACCTGCGATGGCGGCCGGTCGGACTCGGCTGCATGGGCCTGCAGGACGTGTTCTTCCGCAAGCGCCTGGCGTTCGATAGCGATGAAGCACGCAAATTGTCACGCGAGATTGCCGAGACAATCTATTTCCATGCGCTTGACGCTTCCTGCGAACTGGCAGTGGCCAAGGGTGCGCATGCCTCGTTCGCCGACACCCGCGCGTCGCTGGGCGAGTTGCAGTTCGATGCCTGGGATATCAAACCGCAAGACATGGAACGCTGGGACGCGCTGCGTGCGCGCATCCGCGAACACGGCCTGCGCAATTCGCTGCTGATCGCGATCGCGCCGACAGCGACGATCGCCTCGATCGCCGGGTGCTACGAATGCGTGGAGCCGCAAGTAAGCAACCTGTTCAAGCGCGAGACGCTGTCGGGCGACTTCCTGCAGGTGAACCGCTACCTGGTGGACGAACTGAAGAAGCTGGGGATGTGGACGCCGGAGATGCGCGACACCATCAAGCTGGCGGAAGGCTCGATCCAGGGGATCGCCGAAATTCCGGAAACGCTGCGGAATGTCTATCGCACCGCCTGGGAACTGCCGATGCGCAGCCTGATCGACATGGCCGCCGATCGCGGCGCTTTCATCGACCAGTCGGCATCGCTCAACCTGTTCATGGAAAGCCCGAACATCGGTGCACTGTCGTCGATGTACATGCATGCGTGGCGGCGCGGCATCAAGACCACCTATTACCTGCGTTCGCGCCCGGCGACGCGCATCGCCAAGACCACGGTGGGTGTCGCGGCGGAGGCCGCGCAAAACAAAGTGTTCACGCCTGCAGAGGCGGTGGCCTGCTCGCTCGAGAATCCGGAAAGCTGCGGAGCCTGCCAATGAACGCGATCGTCACCCGCCTGCTCGATCCCGGCTTCGAACTCACGCTGCGGCCGATGCGCTATCCGCAGTTCTACGAGATGTATCGCAACGCCGTGCGCAACACCTGGACGGTGGAGGAGATCGATTTCCAGATCGACATCGCCGACCTCCACGCCAGGATGTCGCCGGC
>JAFEBZ010000050.1 GCA_018242405.1 Pseudomonadota bacterium
CACCGAAGGGCAACGTGAAATCTGGCTGGCCGATCATCTCGATCGCGAAGCTTCGCTGGCCTACAACGAGGCACTGAATATTCGCCTTGAAGGCGCACTCGACCACGCAGCATTGAAACAAGCATTGCAGGCGCTGGTGCAGCGCCACGACGCCTTGCACTCGGTGCTGTCAGGTGACGGGCAGACCCTGTGCGTACTCGAGCAGGCAATGTTGCCGTTGGCGGTCGAGGATCTTTCCGGATTCGATTTGCTGGCACAAAGCGAGCGGTTGGCGAAGGCGGAGGCCGCAGCGGTCTCGCATCCGTTCGATCTCCAGGATGGGCCGTTGTTCCGCGCCACTCTGTATCGCGTTGGCCCGCAGTCGCATCGCCTGTTGTTGTCCGCACATCACGTCATCTGCGATGGTTGGTCGTGGTGGGTGATCGTGCGCGACCTCGGCGCGTTGTACGGCGCCGCGTTGCAGGGGGGCGAAGCTGCGCTGCCACCGGTGGAATCGTTCGCGGATCATGCCTTGGACGAAGCCTCGCAGTCGACGCAATCGGCGGCTGCCACCGAGCGCTATTGGCGCAATCGCTTCGCCGATGGTGCGCCAGTGCTGGAATTGCCGATCGACCTGCCACGCCCCGCACATCGTCATTTTTCATCGCGGCGCGAGGATCTCGAGCTGCCACCCGAGCTGTTGCATGCCTTGCGCGAAGCTGCGGCGAAGCAGGGATGCAGCCTGTTTTCGCTGATGCTGTCTGCGTTTGCCTTGCTGGTTGCACGCATGGCCGGGCAGGACGATGTGGTGATCGGGATTCCCAGCGCCGGCCAGCCGGCCAGCGGGAAGCTGGCAATGGTCGGTCATTGTGCGAATACATTACCGATGCGCCTTGCACTAAATCGCACGGAAACCTTTTCGACATTTCTCAAGCGCGCCAACAACGATCTCATCGACGCGGTCGAACATCGAGATTACACCCTCTCGACCTTGCTGCAGCAGTTGGCGATTGCACGTGATCCATCGCGGGTGCCGCTGGCGCCGGTGCTCTTCAACATCGACCAGAGCCTGGATGGTGAGAGCGCTGCATTCCCAGGGACTCGCATCGAATGCCACGGCGTGGCGCGCGTTTCCGACAATTTCGAGTTGTCGCTGAATGCCGTGCAGACACCGACTGGACTGCGCCTGGAATGTCAATACGCGACGTCGTTGCTGCAATCGGCGACGGTGCGGCGTTGGTTGCGTGCCTATCGCAGCTTGCTTCAGGGATTGGGCGAGAACATCGAGCGTCCCTGTGGTGAGTATGGATTGCTGGATAGCGGCGATCTTGGCGAGCTCGCGGCCTTGTCGCCACAGCCGACGCCGTACCCGCGCGAACGGCTGATGCACCAGCATTTCGAGGCCAACTGCGATCGCCAGCCCGATGCCATCGCCGCACATGATGGCCAGCGTAGCGTCCGCTACGGAGAACTCGAACGCGAGGCCAATCGCGTTGCCCATGTGTTGATGACGCAGGGCGTCAAGCCCGGCGATCTGGTCGGCCTCGCGGTCGAACGCGGAATTTCGATGCTGGCGTCGATGCTCGGCATCCTCAAGGCCGGCGCCGGCTATATCCCGCTCGATCCAGCATTCCCGCAAGCGCGCCTGCAGCACATGCTCGACGATGGCCAGCCCTCGGTGGTCCTCACCACGCGAGCGCTGGCCGATGGATTGCCGCTGCAGAACCAGCGTGTGGTCCTTCTGGATGCTGCATCGCTCGCCAAGCAGCCGGACACGCGGCCGAATTTGATCGGCGATCCCGAAGCCATCGCCTACGTCATCTATACCTCGGGTTCGACCGGCACGCCAAAGGGCGTCGAGATACCGCATCGCGCGGTGGCGAACTTCCTCGGCAGCATGGCGGCACAACCGGGACTGCGTGGCGATGACGTGATGATCGCCGTCACCACCCTGTCTTTCGATATCGCCGTGCTCGAGCTGATGCTGCCGTTGCACGTCGGTGCACAGGTGGTGATCGTCGATCGCGACACCACGCTCGATGGCGGCGCGCTAGCCGCGTGCATGGCAGAACACCGCGCCACGGTGATGCAGGCGACACCGGCGACATGGCGCATGCTGATTGAAGCCGACTGGGCGGGCGGGGCGGGCTTCCGCATCCTCTGCGGTGGCGAACCCCTCCCGCCTACGCTGGCCGCACAATTGCTGGCGCGAAGCGGCGAGCTGTGGAATGTCTACGGCCCGACCGAAACCACGGTATGGTCGACTTGTGCGCGGATCACGAGACCGCTGCGTGGCGACTTGCCCGATATCCATATCGGCAAACCGATCGCCAACACCGGCGTGTGGATCCTCGACGATGCGCGCTTGCCATGCGTGCGCGGCGTTCCTGGAGAACTGTGCATTTCTGGTGCGGGACTTGCTCGTGGCTATCGCAACCAACCGGCAATGACCAGCGATCGCTTCATCGACTGGAATGGCCCGGACGGGTGCGTACGTCTGTATCGCACTGGCGATCGTGCGCGCTGGCGTGGCGACGGCATGCTCGAACACCAAGGCCGCCTCGACCACCAGGTAAAATTGCGTGGTTATCGCATCGAGCTTGGAGAGATCGAAACGCAACTGAGCACGCATCCCGATGTGCAATCTGCGATCGCGATGGTCAGTGAGGAGAGCGAAGGCGATGCCCGTCTGATCGCCTACGTCGTGCAGGAATCGGATCGCAGCATCGATCCGGTGCAATTGAAGCTGTATCTGCGTGACAGCTTGCCCGACTACATGATCCCCCAACATATCGTCGCGCTGGCACATTGGCCGTTGACCGCGAACGGCAAGATCAATCGCAAGGCTCTGCCGTTGCCCAATGCAATTGCAGACGAGCACGTCGCTTCGGCTGTGGCCGGGACCCCATTGCAGGAGCGTTTGCTGGAAGCATTCAAGACGACGCTAAAACTTGGTGGGATCGGGATCGATGACGACTTCTTCCTCTCCGGCGGTCATTCCCTGCTGGCAGCGCAATTCACCACCCGGATCAACAAGGAATTCGGACTGCATTTGTCGCAACGCACACTGTTCGATGCGCCGACTGTACGCAAGCTGTCGCGCGTCATCGAAGGCGAAACTACAGAAGGCTCCACAGTTCGCCACGACGCCATTGCCCGGCGTACGCACCGGGACTGGGCGCCACTGAGCATTTTCCAGAAGCGTCAGGCGTTGATCCACGAATTCCATCCGGAAGTCCTTGCCTACAGCCTGCCATCCGGGCACTTGTTGCAAGGAGTGATGGATGTCGAACGTTTCCGTCAGGCGTTGGCGTTGGTGATGGAGCGGCAAACCGTTCTGCGCACCGGGTTCGAACGCCGCGGAGACGACCTGGTGCAAGTGGTACGCCAAGGATTGGATGCACGCGTTCTGGAACCCATGGTCGACTTGACCCATCTCGCACCCGAACAGCGCCAAAGTGCGCTCG
>JAFEBZ010000051.1 GCA_018242405.1 Pseudomonadota bacterium
GGGGTTCTCGATCGACGATCGCCAACTCAAGCGCGCCGGCCTCGACTACCACGAGTACGCGCAGATGCGCGTGCATCCCTCGCTGGAGGCGGCGCTGGCGGCGATCGGCCCGACCCGGGTCTTTGCCTTGAGCACCCGTGGCCAGCGCCGTCACGACCAGGTCGACTGGCGCGCGGACGACACCCTGTTGTTCGGCAGCGAGACCTCCGGATTGCCCCCAGAGGTCATGAATACGATTTCAGACGAACGGCGCATTCGCCTGCCGATGCGGCCCGAAAATCGCAGTTTGAACCTCTCGAACGCGGTCGCAGTCACGGTTTTCGAGGCCTGGAGGCAACTTGGCTTCCGTGGCGGAACGTGATCTGGTTCCATAATTTGTGAACTGGCCGGTTTACATTCAGGCAAGCCTGCAATTTCATCGTCATACTTCGTCCTGCAGCACGGATGACTCCCCTCATCAGCTGCACCGACGCGTCTCACCCCCTCCCCGGGACGCGTCCCAAGGCCCGGGCCCTGTCCGGGCCTTGCCTTTTTCAGGCCCGCGAAAACAGCGTGGCCGGATACTCGGGCTTCTGGTCGCGCGCCAACAGGCGGTGCAGGCCTTCGGCCGGCGAGTAGTCTCCATGAAGGACGTCGCGCACGCTGCGACTGATCGGCAGGTCGATGCCGTGGCGATCCGCCAGGCGCATCACTTCGTTCGCGGTCTGGATCGATTCGACGACCTGGCCAATCGCACGCACCGCCTCCTCGATCGACTGGCCTCGGCCCAGCGCCAGGCCAAGGCGACGATTGCGCGAAAGATCGCCGGTGCAGGTCAGCACCAGATCGCCCAGGCCGGCGAGGCCCATCAGGGTTTCCGGTTGCGCACCCATCGCGGCAGACAGCCGCAGCATTTCGTTGAGGCCACGGGTGATCAGGCCGGCGCGGGCGTTCAAACCCAGCTCCATGCCATCGGCGACACCGGTGGCCACCGCCAGCACGTTCTTCATCGCGCCGCCCAGTTCGGCGCCGACCATGTCCTTGCCGGTGTAGGCACGGAAATCGGGACCGTGGAGGATGTCGGCGACGCGCTGGCCGAAAGCCGGCGTATCCGAATGGACAGTCAGCGCGGTCGGCAGACCTAGCGCGACTTCCTTGGCGAACGAAGGCCCGGTGACCACGGCCAGCGGCACGTCGTCGCCCAGCACTTCGGCCGCGACTTCGTGGAGAAAACGCCCGGAACCGGGTTCGAAGCCCTTGGTCGCCCACGCCAGCCCGGTGCCGGGACGGCGATGCGGCGCGATCGCCGCAACGGTTTCCGCGAATGCATGCGAAGGCACCACGACCAGCAGCAGATCGGCCGCGGCAACGGCCGCGGCGAGATCGGTTGTTGCGCGCAGGCTGTCCGGCAAGGCGATGCCGGGCAGGTAATGCGGGTTTTCATGGTGCTGGTCGATCGCTTCGACCACCACCGCATCACGGCCCCACAGCAAGGTGTTCTCGCCGTGGCGCGCGATCAGTGCGGCGAGCGCGGTGCCCCAGGAGCCCGCGCCCAGCACGACCACCGAAGTGGTTGCCATCACCGTCACCGGATCAGGAAGCCTTTATCAGGCGTTCCCGGCCGTCTCCGTGCCCGACTCCAACGCACCCTGTTCCTGCTGGGCGGCACGCTGGCGCAGGCCTTCGGCGTACAGCGCGTCGAAGTTGATCGGCTGCAGGTAGAACGGCGGGAAGCCGCCGCCATTGATCAGTTCGCTGATCGCCTGGCGCGCGTAGGGGTAAAGAACGCTCGGGCAGTGGGCGCCGAGCATGGCGTCGAGGCCAGCGGCGTCGAAACCGGAAAGGCCGAACACGCCCGCTTGCTGCACTTCGGCGAGATAGGCGGTCTTGCCGTTGAGGGTGCAGGTCAGGGTCACGCCCAGCACCACCTCGTAGGCATTTTCGGCAACCTGGCCGGCACGCTGGTTGAGGTTCATCTGCAAATCGGGCTGGCCCTGTTCGGTGAACACGGCCGGGGCATTCGGGGCCTCGAAGGAGACGTCACGGGTGTAGATCTTTTCGATGCTGAAAGTCGCGCCCTGCTCTTCAGCGGCATTGGCCGGGTTTGCGGCGCCGTTGGTCGTCTCGTCGGACATGGAATGCTCCAGTAACTGTTTCAATTGGGAATCGTCGATTATCGCACGAAGGCGCGACTATCCCCGGATGGGTATGGCGAACGCCGAAATCAACGGCCCTTGACCAGCGGCAGGTCGGCGCCGATCCAACCGCCGATGCCGCCATCGAGCACGTAGACCTTCTCGAATCCGGCCTTGACCAGTCGTCCGGCCGCACCACCTGCGGTCTGCCCGGTCTTGCACACCAGCACCACCGGCAGCGCCTTCGCGCCGACCAGCTGCTTGTTCTCGGGATCGAACTGGCTCATCTGCACGTTGCGCGAGCCGGCGATGTGCCCGGCCTGGAAATCGTTGATCGGGCGCAGGTCGATCACCAGCGCGCCGTCGTGGTTCATCAGGCCGGTCAGCTGGGCCGGCTTCAGCGTCTTCCAGCCCTGCATCAATCGCATCACTTCGGTGACGATCAAGGCCAGGGTGAGGCCGACCAGGGCCAGCGACAGCATCAGGTGGCGGCCGGCGAATGCGATCAGGTCTTGCAGGGTCACGGGGAATCCGGGTTGCGCGAGCGGATGGCGATTGTCGCCCAGCGCGGACTTCCGCGCCATGCGCCGCGGTTACTGGCCGTTCCAGAAATCCGGAAGACCCGACGTCACCCACCAGGTTTTCGTCGCGGCGTCGTAGCGCCAGGTCTCGCGATAGGTGATCGTGCGCGCGGCCATGGTGTTGCGGTTGGCGAGTCCGACCTCGATGGTCCGAACCGCTTCGTCGACATCGCCGCTACCGCTGTCCAGCGTCCGGTACGAGGTGATCTCCACCTGCTTGTAGCGTTCGAGCTCGAAGTCGCTGAGCGGATGCGCACTGCGCCAGGCCGGATCCTGCTGCGCCCACGCACCGCGGATGTCACCCCAGCGCAACGCAGCGGAATAGGCGTACTGGGCCTTTTCCAGCGCGTTTGCCTTGCCGCGCGTGCCGGCACTGGCGCAGGCGGCGGCGAACAGGCCGAGCAACAGCAACAAGGTGCGGATGCGGAATTTCATGGCGCCATCCTACTCCGGCCGGGCTTGATCGGGCCCGCTCAGCCGGGCACGACCGCGACGTAGCGCGATTCCATGCTGGTGGCGACGCCGCCATCGCTGCGCCGCACTTCGGACTGGATCCGGAACGACACGCGCTTGCCCTGGCGCAGGTCGCGCAACACGGCACCGGCATCCGGCAATTCGGCGAACATGGCGCGTGCATCGAGATCGTCGTAGAGCGGCGCGCGGTATTTCACCTGCGAATCGGCGACGTACACCTCGGCCTTGATGCCGCGCCGTTCCAGCCACGCCGTGACCAACCCCCAACCCGCAAGCGTCATCAGCGACACCAGGCTGCCGCCGAACGCGCAACCCTTGTCGTTGATGTTGGCGGCGAGCGGCGCATGCAGGTTGCATCTGCCGTCATCGAGTTCGGCCAGGCGCGGCTGCAACGCGGCGACCGGCGGCATGGCATGCAACAACGCTTCGATGCGGGCAGGAAGTTCGGTCTCGGACATGGGTATGCGATTCTTGGCGAATGACGACGCGGCGCGAGCGCGAATGGTATGCGATCTCCCTGCGCCCGCAGGGCCAGCACCGGCGATTGCGCGATGCGGTGTCGCGCGCTGGTGGCCGGCTGCTGGCGCTGTCGCCGCTGCGGATCGTTGCGTTGGACGATGCCGATGCGCGGTCGCGACTGCGCGACGCTCTGAACGCACCACGCTGCATCTTCACCAGCCCGAATGCGGTGGCGTGCGCGGCGCGACTGCAACCATTGCAGACTTCCGGCGTCATTGCCGTTGGCGCGGGCACGGCAGATGCGTTGCGGCGCCATGGTGTCCCGGAAGCCATTGCGCCGAAGCGGATGGACAGCGAGGGCGTACTCGACCTGGCGGAATTGCGCGATGTTGCCGGCCAGCGCATCGGACTGGTGAGCGGCGAAGGCGGTCGCGGCCTGATCGAACGCACATTGCGCGAACGCGGTCCCGACGTGATGCGTGCGAATGTCTATCGGCGCGAGACGGTGAAGTTTTCGCCAGCACAATTGCAACGATTCGATGCATTGCCGCCTGCAACGGTGTTGTTCGTGACCAGTGCGGAAGCGCTGGCCGCGGCGTTCGACCAGCTTGATGGGGAACGCCGCGCGAAGTTGCTGGGGCTTCCGGCAATTGTCGCCAGCGAGCGCTTGCACGAGGCCTGCGCGGAGGTCGGCTTCAATCGCATCACTGTCGCCACGTCGGCGCGTCCCGCGGATCTGGTGCGCGCCGCAAACGCATTGGCCTAGCGTTTGCCGTAGGCCCACTGGTTGAACAATGCGGACAGATCGCGCCCGCTCGCGCGCTCCATCGCCTGCTGCAGGTCGCGTGTCTGCACCGATGCATTGAAGTGGCCGCGGGTGTAATCGCGGATCGCGGACCAGAACACCGTCTCGCCCAATTCGCCGCGCAGGACGTGGAGGAAATACGCGCCCTTCTGGTAGACCACCGCGCGATCGTCGCCGCTCGGCTTGTTCCAGTCGGGGAAGACCAGCGGCTTGTCCACGCCCTTGGCGCGCAGGGCATCGATGCGCGCGCGCCAGCCCTTCACCGCTTCGGCATAGGCGGCCTCGCCATCGTGGTGCTGCAGGTAGACCGCCGCCATGAAGGTGGCCATGCCTTCGTTCAACCAGAATTCGTTCCAGTCGCGGCAAGTGACTGCATTGCCCCACCACTGGTGCGCGGCTTCATGCGCGATCAACCCGACCGTTCGTTCGCCGCTCGCGACCTTCTCGGCGTAATCGTTGGAAAGCAATGACAGACCCGCCATTTCCTGGCCGATGGTGTCGGTGACAACCACCTGCCCGTAGCGACGATGGGGATAGGGAACACCGGCCTTGTCGGCGAAGAACGACAACATGTCGGCGGTCGCGGCGAATGCGCCTCGCGCTTGTTGCGCATGGGCGTCATCGACGAGCAGATCGAGTTTCGTTCCCGTTTCCGGCAAATCCGCACGCCGGAACGCGCCTGCAACGAAACCGTAGATATAACTCGGCATCGGCGTCGCCAGATGCCAGCGGTGGAGATCGTGTTCGCGATCGACATGCGCGACCAGCTGCTCGTCACCCGTCGCCAGCGCCGACCACGCCTTCGGCAACACCAATGCGAGATCGAGCGTCGCGCGTTCGGACGGCGCATCCACCGCCACCATCCATTGACTGGTCGAGAAGATCGTGTAGATCTGCCGCTGTTCCGGATGGAATTCCAGGCCGTATTTCGGTGCTGCGTGGTAGCGGACTTCCAGCGACAGCGTTTTCCGCGCGGGTTGATCGCTGCCGAAATCGACGATCAGCTTCTTGCCGTCCCGACGGAACTGCAGGTCACGTCCATGCAGGCGAACCCGATCGACCTCCAGCGCACCGGCATCGAAGGCGATCTCGCGCCCGCTCGCCAGCAGGGCGAGGTCGATCCGCTCCTCGCCGCGAACGACTTGCGTCGCCAGATCCGGCTCGAGCCGCACCGCGTAGTGACGGACATCGAACGGAGCGAGCACGAGTCCCGCCACCAGCATGGCCGCGAACATCTCAGCGCTCGAGGATCGCCACCACGCCCATGCCACCGGCGGTGCAGATGCTGATCAGGCAACGACCACCGCCGCGTTGCGCCAGTTCCTTCGCGGCAGTGGCGACGATGCGCGCGCCGGTCGCGGCGAACGGATGCCCCGCCGCCAGCGACGAACCATTCGGATTGATCTTCGCCGGATCGATCGAGCCCATCGCACCCGCCAATCCCAACCGGTTGCGGCAATAGTCGTCGCTTTCCCACGCTTTCAGCGTGCACAACACTTGCGCGGCGAAGGCTTCGTGGATCTCGTAGATGTCGAAGTCCTGCAACGTCAGGCCGTTGCGCGCCAGCATCTGCGGCACCGCGATTGTCGGTGCCATCAGCAGGCCCTCGCCACCGACGAAATCGACCGCAGCAACTTGCGCATCGCGCAGGTACGCCAGCGGTTGCAGGCCATGCGCGCGCGCCCAGTCGTCGCTGGCGAGCAGGCAGGCCGACGCGCCATCGGTAAGCGGAGTGGAATTGCCGGCGGTCAGCGTGCCGCGGCCGGAGGTCTTGTCGAAGGCCGGCTTCAGCGTCGCCAGTTTTTCGATGGACGAATCCGGGCGCAGGATGTTGTCGCGCTTGACGCCACGGAATTCGACGACGAGGTCATCGAAGAAGCCGCGCTCGTAGGCCGCCGCCAGTTTCTTGTGCGATGCCACCGCGAGTGCGTCCTGTGCTTCGCGACTGATCTGCCACTCCTTGGCCATGTCCTCGCAGTGCTGGCCCATGCTCTTGCCGGTGCGTGGCTCGGCGACGCCGGGGAAATCCGGCTTCAGCCAGCGCGGCGAGAAGCCCTTGAACGCGCGCAGCTTGTCCATCGTGGTTTTCGCGGCATTCGCACGCAGGATGGCCGTGCGCAAGGCCTTGCCGTAGACGATCGGCACGTCGGACGTGGTGTCGCTGCCGCCGCCGATGCCGGCTTCGATCTGGCCCGCGGCGATCTTGTTTCCGACGGTGATGATCGAATCCAGCGAGGTGCCGCAGGCGCGCTGCAGGGTGATGCCCGGCGTCAGCGGCGACAGTCCCGAAGACAGCGCGGCTTCGCGCCCGAGGTTCCAGTCGGAGGAATGCTTGATGACGGCACCCATCGCGACTTCACCCAGCACCTCGCCCTGCAGGTGGAATTTCTCGACGACGGCACCCAATGCACGGATCGACAGGTCGAGGTTGCCGACACCGGCATAAGCGGTGTTCTGGCGGCAAAAGGGGATGCGCGCGCCGCCGAGAATGGCGACAGGTTTGGCAAAAGACATGACGAACTCCCGTGGCGGGCGCCGGGCGCCTGCGATACTGGAAGTCTAGTCGCGCCCCCGGCGCTTGCAAACCCTACCGTATGGAGACCTGCTTGATGGCAAGCGCGACGGCCGCGTCCGAATCGCATCTTCCCGGCGTGATCGCGCTGGAACTGTCGCCCGACAGCGCGCCGCCACGCGCCGCGATCGACGCGGACCATGCCGCCCGCCTGCTCGACCACCTCGCCCATGACCTGTCCCTGCTGGTGCCGGGACTGGAAAAACTCGACCTCACCCTTGCCGGCGCCCATTTCGATGTCGCCGAAGCCCTGCGTCCCGGTTGGCCGCTGCACCGCCGCCTCGACGAACTGCGTGCCCGCGCACCCGGACAGGCGGTGAAACAGGACGCGCGATTGATCGCGTTCGGTGCCGACGCCAATGGCGACATCCCGCAGCCGCTGCAGAGCGATCCGGCGCTGGCCGGCGCTTCATTACGCGTGCTGCCATTCCTGATCAGTGGCGATGAAGCCGCAATTGCGGATGTCGGCGACGTCCTCGAAACGGAATTGCTCGATCGCGGCATGGCCAACGCCGCCACTGCGCTGCTGGCGCAGGACGCATTCGCGACGCGCATCGAACACATGCGCTATCTCACCCTGCACGACCTGCTGGCGATGACGTCGATGCAGTACGGGCACATGGGGCTCGACCCGTTGTGGCCGATCCTCGAAGCCGCGCTGCTGGCTCCGGGGGAAGAAGCGGAGATCGATGCGCCGCCGGAGCCGCTGTTGCGACTGCGCGGCGGCGAAGTCTCGATCACCCTGTTCCCGCCGCAGGAGTGGGGCCGCCGTTACGCAACGGACAACGACGACCCCGAACGCCTGCAGCGGCAGATGAGTCGATTCGAGGCACGCCAGCGCCAGTTTGCCGCCGTACTGGAAGCGCACGGCATTCCGGTCGTCTACGACTACTTGCCTGGTGCAGCCTCTATCGGCTGATCACTTGGGCGGCTGCGTCGGTGCGGGTGCCGGAGCAGGCGCCGGTTCCGATGTCGGTGCCGGAGCAGGTGTGGGTTCCGATGTTGGCGGCGGCGGAGTGCTGGTCGTGCTCGGAGTCGTGGAACTGTCGGTCGAGCCCTTGCTGGCACAACCGCCCAGCACCACTACCAATGAAAGAGCTGTCGCAGTTGCAATCA
>JAFEBZ010000052.1 GCA_018242405.1 Pseudomonadota bacterium
CCAATCTGGAGCAGCTCGGGCTGGTCGGGCGGCAGGGGAGCCGGGGCTACGAGCTTGGCTGGCGACTGGTCCGCTGGGGGCATATCGCGGCGGGGCGGCTCGATCTCATCACCCTGCTCGACGAATATCTCGTCGCGTTCGCGCGCGAGGCGGGCTTGACGGTGCTGCTGTGCACCGACGCCGGCGGCGACGCGGTGGTGGTGCGATCGATCCCCGCGCCGCACGCGATCCATATCGACGTGAAGCCGGGGCTGGTGCTCACCCTGCCGCACTCCCCTTCCGCGCGGATCGCCTTCGCCTTCCAGTCGCGCGAGCGGCGCGAGAAGCTGCTCGGCCATCTCTGCGCGCGCGAAACCGATTTCCGTATCGCCGACCGGCAGGAGTTCATGCGGCAGATCGCCGATATCCAGCAGCATTACGTCTGCTGGACGCGCGACAAGTTCAACCTCGGCCACGGCGCCGTCGCCGCGCCGGTGTTCGATCAGGACGAGGAACTGCGCGCGGTGGTGACGGTGATGATCCCGAGTTCCGAACTGGGGGAGAATGGGCCGCCGCGCCGGCTGATCGAGGCGCTGCTGCGCTGCTGCGCGTCATGCTCGCAGCGGCTCAACTCGCGTTTTCACTTTCCGGCGGGATAGAACGGGACCCGCCGCCGCTTCCGGCCTTCGAGGAACTACACCGCCACCTTGCGCGCGAAATCGCCCGCGCTCGCCTTCAGCACCACGAGCCGGCCGGAGAGCGAATCGAATCCCGCGCCGAACGCATCGATCTCGCCCGCCACCGCCTCGGTATCCTCGCGGATCGCGGCGATCGTGCTGGACATCGAATCCGCCGCCAGCGCGGTCTCGTCGACCGCGGCGGTGATCGCGGTGACGGTCTGCGCCTGCGCCTCCATCGCGCTACGGATGCGGTTGGCCGAATCCTCGACCTCCGCCACCGTCGCCTTGATGCTGGCGTTGGTTTCCACCGTGCTGCGCGTGGCGGACTGGATCGCGGCGATCTTGCCGGCAATGTCGTCGGTGGCGCGCGCGGTCTGGTTGGCGAGGCTCTTCACCTCCTGCGCCACCACCGCGAAGCCGCGCCCGGCGTCGCCCGCGCGCGCCGCCTCGATCGTGGCGTTGAGCGCGAGCAAATTGGTCTGCCCGGCGATGTCGCGAATCAGGCCGAGGATCGATTCGATCGACTTGGCGTGATCGGACAGCATCTGCGACACGCCGACCGCCGCGCCGGCCTGCGCGCTGGCGCGATTGGCGATCTCGGCCGCCACCTCCACCTCGCTGCGCGCATCCTCGATTGCGCGGATCAGCCCGGCTGCGGTGAGCGCCGCCTCACGCATCGCGACGGCGGATTGCTCGGCGGCGGCGGCCACCTCGCTCGCCTTGCCCAGCACGCCGCGCGTCGAGGAGGACGCGCCCGCCGCGAGCAGGCGCAGTGCCCCGCCCTCCGATGTCGCGCTTTCCACCGTGGCGGCGATGCCGTCGTGGAACTCGCTTGCCAGCCGGTCGCGCGCGACCTTCCCGGTGAATTCGAGATAGGCGGAATAGATCGCGACCGTGATCTCCCCTTCCAGCGCCGAAAGCCGCATCAGCGTGTCGACCATGCCGACGAGTCGCGGGTCGCTGCGCTCGATCCGCCGCATCAGCACGTCGAGCGCCGCGCGATCGCTGGCGCTGATCATCGACAGCAATGCGGTCTTGGACACGTCGGCGGCATAGGCCGCCGCCACCGAGCGCTCGATCGATTCGATCCACGCCCGGCCGGCGGTGTCGAGGAAACGGTGTCGCAGGAAGACGCAGCCGAGATCGATCATCTTCTCCGTCTCGTCCGGCGCCCACGATCTCTGGTCGGCGAAGCAGCGCACCCATTGATCCCAATAAGCGGCGGAAACCTGCCGAATCTCCGGCTCGATCGCGGCCCAGACGTCGCGGCTCGCGGCCAGCAACGTGCCGTCGGCGTCGAACACCTTCAATCTGCCGGCGATATCCACCGTCGCGGCGATCGATCCGGGTGCGGGCAAGTCGGTGGGCAACGCTCTGGCTCCATTCCTGATACCGCGCGATGAGGTAACGATCACTGGTTAATCACCGGTTAGGCGGGGATCGAAACGATCGAAGCGGTCCTGCGCGCTTGCATCGCCGCGCTCGGCGTCTCATAGACCCGCGCGAACCGTCGGCTCATCGCAGGAAAAACGCCCTTGGCCTCGAAACCCGCGCGTCCGCGCAGCCCGCACCTCTTCAGCGGCCCGCTCCAGATCCATTATCGCTGGAGCCCGGCCATGCTGGCCTCGATCCTCCACCGCGTCACCGGCGACGGCATGGCGACCGTGGGCGCCATCCTGCTCGTCTGGTGGCTCGCCGCGATCGCGGCCGGCGGCGAGGCCTATGCCACCTTCGTCGGCGTCTTCACCAATGCCGCGGGACATCTCAACCCGCTCGGCTGGGTGATCGGCGTCGGCCTTTCCTGGTCGCTGTTCCAGCATATGATGAGCGGCATCCGGCACCTCGTGCTGGATACCGGCGCGGCGTTCGAGCTGAAGACCAACCGGCTGCTCGCGATCCTCACCTTCGTCTGCTCGACGCTGCTGACGATCGCCTTCTGGCTCTATCTGGGGATCAAGTGATGGGAACGGGAACCGAGCTTGGCCGCGTTCGCGGCCTCGGCAGCGCGCATCACGGCGTCTATCACTGGTGGCACCAGAAGGTCACCGCCGGCACCAACCTGCTGTTCATGGCGTGGCTGGTGATCTCCATCGCGCGCATGCCGGCCTATGACTATGCCAGCGTCCGCGCGTGGCTGTCGTCGGCGTGGGTGGCGGTGCCGATGCTGCTGCTCGTCGCCTCGGTCTTCTACCATTTCCGCCTGGGCCTCCAGGTGGCGATCGAGGATTACGCCCATGCGCAGAACCGCGTGGTGCTGATGGTCCTCCTCAACCTGTTCGTCGCGGTCACCGCCGGGATCGCGATCTTCTCGATCCTCAGGATCGCCTTCGGAGCTGCCGCCTGATGCCCGCCGCCTATCAGATCATCGACCATAGCTATGACGCGGTAGTCGTCGGCGCCGGCGGCTCGGGCCTCCGCGCGACGATGGGCATCGCGGAGAGCGGCCTCAAGACCGCCTGCATCACCAAGG
>JAFEBZ010000053.1 GCA_018242405.1 Pseudomonadota bacterium
GCACGCTCACGCCCAGCCACGCGCCACCGCTGGCGGCACCGGGAACGGTGTTGAAGGCGCTGAAGTGGATGCTGACGCCGGATGCGCCGCTCTATGTGCATCCCGGTTTCGATCCGGCGGTGTGGCGCTGGCTGACGCGGTTTGCGCTGCGCTGCAATCATCGCGACTGGGAACGCAGCGCACGTGCCAAGCACGCCATCCTCGAACATTCGCTGCAACGCATTCGTGCGTGGGTGGATGAACTCGCGCTCGATTGCGGTTTCCACGATTCCGGCGAGGACTACGTCTTCCGCAGCCAACGCCTGTTCGAACACGACCAGGAAGAATTCCCCCTGCTGCACGAACTCGGTGTCCGCGCCGAGGCCATCGATGGCCGCACCTATGCGGCGATGGAGCCGGCGCTGAAGCCGGGTGTCGTCGGCGCGATCCGTTTCAGTGGCGATTCGATGCTGCGTCCCGATCGCTATGTCGACGAACTCGCGCGCAATGTCCGCGCGTTGGGCGGACAGATCCACGAATCCTGCGCCTTGTCTGGATTGCAGCAGGGCAGCCTCGGTTGGGAGGTCGAAGCCGGCGGCGTGCGTTTCGCTGCACGCAATGTCGTGATTGCGGCCGGTTCGTGGTCGCCGCTGCTGGCGCGGACGCTCGGGCTCGGTTGGCTGCGCGGCCTGATCCAGCCGGGCAAGGGCTATTCGATCACCTATTCACGACCCACGCAGACGCCGCAGCGTCCGCTGATCCTGCGCGAACGCTCGGTGTGCGTGACGACGTGGGGCGATGGTTATCGCCTCGGCAGCACCATGGAGTTCTCCGGCTACGACGACAGCCTCAATCCGCGCCGGCTCGCCGCGCTGGAGCGCGGTGCCCGCGAATATCTTCACGATCCGGTGGGCGCCGAAGTGCAGGAACGCTGGTGCGGTTGGCGGCCGATGTGCGTCGATGACGTGCCATTGATCGGTGCCGTCCCGGGCCGCCCCGGACTGTGGTTGGCGACGGGCCACGGCATGATGGGCGTGGGCATGAGTGCGGGTACCGGCGAGTTGATTGCCGATCTCGTCTGCGGGCGCTCGACACATCTTGATCCCGCGGCCTACGCGCCGGCGAGATTCGTTTGAGGCGCTAGACTGCCGCAATGGACGCGCCGAATTTTTCCCTGCACCGGGGCAGTGCACCGCTGCTGGTGAGCCTGCCGCACGACGGCAGCGAAATTCCCGGCGACATCGCGCAACGATTGACGCCGGATGCGCGCAAGGCTCCGGATACCGACTGGTGGGTGTCGCGTTTGTACGCCTTCGCCAAGGATCTCGGTGCCTCGATCCTGGTGCCGCGTTATTCGCGCTATGTCGTCGACCTCAATCGTCCGCCCGACGACACCTCGCTGTATCCCGGACAGAACACCACCGGCCTGTGCCCGATCGTGCGCTTCAGTGGCGATCCGGTGTATGTCGAACGCGGCGTGCCCGATGCGGCCGAGATCGCGCGCCGCGTGGATGCGTATTGGCAGCCGTATCACCAGGCATTGCTTGCCGAACTGAAACGCATCCGCGACCAGTATGGCCGCGCCGTGTTGTGGGAAGGGCATTCCATCCGCGGCGAAGTGCCGTTCCTGTTCGAAGGGTCGCTGCCCGATTTCAATCTCGGCACGGCGGGTGGCGCGAGTTGCCGTCCCGAATTGCAGCAACGCCTCGCAACGGTGCTTGGAGCGCAGCCCGGCTACACGCATGTCGTCAATGGTCGCTTCAAGGGCGGCTACATCACCCGCCACTACGCCGATCCGGCGAATGGCATCGATGCGGTGCAACTGGAACTCGCGCAGCGCACCTACATGGACGAACAACGCGTCGAATGGGACGACGGAAAAGCACAACGCCTGCAGCGGGTACTGCAGGCGTTGCTGGACACTGCGCTGACGTAAGGATCAGTTGCCGGCTTTCGCGGCACCATCACCGATGTATTTCTTCAGGAAGGCATCCATGCGCTCGAACAGCTGGGTACGGTTGTCGACACTGTAGAAACCGTGGCCTTCGCCGTCGGCGACCATGGTCTCGACCTTGGCGCCGTTTGCTTCCAGGGCCTTTTTCAGCGCCTTGAACTGGTCCATTGGAACGCGCCGATCAATCGAGCCGTGGGCGAGGAACACGGGAACCTTGATCTTGTCGGTGTTGCGCGCCGGTGAATTCGCTGCCAGCACGGCCGGGTCATTGCCCAGGACCCGATCGAGATAGCGGCGTCCGGATTCCCTTTCCTGGATATCACCGACTTTGCGCATGAGGGAGAGGTCGTACACGCCTGCATATCCGATCGCGCACTTGTACAGCTCCGGATAACGGATCACCTGCATCAGTGCGGCATAACCGCCATAACTGGCGCCGAAGGTGCAGATCCGGTTCGGATCCGCACCCTTGTGGTCGACTACCCACTTCACGCCATCGGCGATGTCGTCCTGCATCTTGCCGCCCCATTCGCGATAGCCGAGGCGCACGAAGTTTTCGCCGCGGTTGCCCGAGCCGCGATAGTTCACCTGCAACACCGCATAGCCGCGACTGGCGAGGAACTGCGCTTCGTCATCGAAACCCCAGCTGTCGGCGACGCCATGCGGGCCGCCGTGCGGCAACACCACCATCGGGCCCGGGCCATTGTGGTTGGTGGTCAGGAAACCGTGGATCGTTTCGCCATCGCGGGCCTTGTATTCGATCGGAATGACCGTGGCCATCTGTTCCGGCTTGATCCACGGTCGCGATACGGCGATTTGCTGGAATTTGTTGTCCTTGCGATCGAACAGGTACCACGTGCCCGGGTCATGGTCGGACACCGTGGTGAACAGCAACTTGCGGTTGTCGCGGGTGAATCCGTACAAATAGACCAGATGGCCCGGGAAGGCATTCATGAGGCCGGCGTGCAATTGTGCGAATTCGGATTTCGGGTCGAAATACGTCACCGAGGGCTTCGAATAGTCGGAGATCAAACCGAATGGCGGGCCATTCCGCCCCGCGCGCAATACCGAGCCGACATCGAAGTCCGGTTTGCTTGAAACCAGCGTGCGGGTCCCGGCCTTGAAGTCGAGCTTGTAGAAGGCATCCGCCTCGCCGTGGTCGCTGATGGCGGCATAGGCCGTGTTGTCATCGATGTCGAAGAACAGCATGGAGATCTTCCGCCCGGCCAGGGACTTCGGCATCGGCGTCCACTGCGAAGCGGGCGTGGGGCGATAGAAGATCGACGGGTCGTCATCCTTGTTCCTGCGCATGAAGGCGCGGGCGCGACCGTGGGTATCGACCCAGAATCCTGTCGTGTCCTTGATCCTCTCGACTTCGTGGCGCTCGCCGGTGCGGGTATCGACCTTGTAGAGCACCGAATCCGGATTCTCGCCGCAATCCCAGCATTCGAAGTCGATCAGGACATTGCCCGGCTCGGTGTCCAGCACCTTGACGATCTGGGCAAAACCGTAGTCCTTGTGGCGACCGCTCTGGAAATCGTGGTCCTCGAAATAACCGAACAAGGTCTTCTGGTTCTTGCCGGCGGGATCGGTGGAGAACAGTTGCCCCGTGCTGTAGGGGCGTGGTTCCAGGGGCATGTTGCTGGCGCGCGCAAGGGTCACGGTGCCGTCGTCGGTCCAGACGATATCGGAGACGTGTTCCATGTTGCCGAAGCGCAGCGCCTGGACCTTGCCTACGCCGTCCAGTGGAACGATCTGCAGCCGGGTTTCGCGGTTGTCGGCGGTCGGCGCCGTCATCGCGACGTATTTCCCGTCGGGTGACAAGGCGACCTCGTTGACCTCGCCCCAGCGGGCGAAATCGCGCGCGGTCGGTTGTTGTGCGGATGCAGCACACGGCAGCAGCAGCGCCAGGAGCGCGGCAGTGATTGTCTTCATGGATTCCCCTTCCATTGACTGGTCCGCCGAGCGTACTGCAAGGCGGGCCGCCAGCGGAAGCGGGGATCACACGTCCAGGGTGGCGAGGTCGCCCTTCTGTTCCAGCCAGGCCTTGCGATCGCCGGCGCGCTTCTTAGCCAGCAGCATGTCCATCAGGCCTCGGGTCGCGCTTTCGTCGTCATTGGTGAGTTGCACCAGGCGACGGGTATCGGGATGGATGGTCGATTCGCGCAACTGTTGCGGGTTCATCTCGCCCAGCCCCTTGAAGCGGGTGATGGTGACCGCGCCCTTCATCTTCTCGCGTTCGATGCGCTCCAGCATCAGGCGCTTCTCTTCCTCGTCGAGCGCGTAGAACACCTGCTTGCCGACGTCGACGCGGAACAGCGGCGGCATCGCGACGAAGACGTGGCCGGCATCGACCAGCGCGGGGAAGTGGCGCAGGAACAGCGCGCTCAACAGCGTGGCGATGTGCAGTCCGTCGGAGTCAGCGTCGGCGAGGATGACGACCTTGCCGTAGCGCAGGCCGGAGAGATCGTTCTTGCCGGGATCGCAACCGATGGCGACGGCGAGGTCGTGTACTTCGGTCGAGGCCAGCACCTGTCCGGAGCCGACTTCCCAGGTGTTGAGGATCTTGCCGCGCAACGGCAGGATCGCCTGGAAATCCTTGTCGCGCGCCTGCTTGGCGCTGCCGCCGGCGGAATCGCCTTCGACCAGGAACAGTTCGGTGCGCGAGAGATCCTGGCTGATGCAGTCGGCGAGTTTGCCGGGCAGGGCGGGGCCTTGCGTGACCTTCTTGCGGACGATCTGCTTCTCGGTCTTGAGGCGTGCCGACGCGCGCTCGATCGCCAACTGCGCGATCTTCTCGCCGAATTCGACGTGCGCGTTCAACCACAGCGAGAAGGCGTCGTGGCTGGCCGACTCGATGAAGCCCGCGGCCTGGCGCGAACTCAATCGTTCCTTGGTCTGGCCGGAGAACTGCGGTTCCTGCATCTTCAGCGACAACACGAAGGCGACGCGATCCCACACGTCTTCCGGTGCGAGTTTCACGCCGCGCGGCAGCAGGTTGCGGAAATCGCAGAACTCGCGCAGCGCGCCGGTCAATCCGGAACGCAGGCCGTTGACGTGGGTGCCGTGTTGCGCGGTCGGGATCAGGTTGACGTAGCTTTCCTGCACCAATTCGCCTTCCGCCAGCCACGCGACCGCCCAGTCGACGATCTCGGTGTCCTTCTTCATCTGGCCGACGAAGAGATCGGGCGGCAACGATTCGCTGGCGGCGAGTTCACCCTTGAGGTAATCGCGCAGGCCGTCTTCGTACAGCCATTCGTTCTTCTCGCCGCTGGCTTCGTCGAACAGGGTGACGGCGAGTCCCGGGCACAGCACGGCCTTGGCGCGCAACAGGTGGCGCAGGGCGCGCGCGCTGAATTTCGGGGTGTCGAAATACTTCGGATCGGGCCAGAAGTGCAGGCGGGTGCCGGTGTTCTTCTTGCCGACGCTGCCGATGATGTCGAGGTTCGATGCGCGATCGCCGTTGGCGAACGACATCTTGTATTCGTTGCCCTCGCGCTTGATGAAAACGTCCACCCGGGTCGACAGCGCGTTCACCACGCTAACGCCGACACCGTGCAGGCCGCCACTGAAGGTGTAATTGCGATTGTTGAACTTGCCGCCCGCGTGCAGGCGGGTGAGGATCAGTTCGATGCCGGGAATCTTCTCTTCCGGGTGGATGTCCACCGGCATGCCGCGACCGTCGTCTGCGACTTCGCAGCTGCCATCGGCGTGGAGGACGACGTCGATGCGACTGGCGTGGCCGGCCAGCGCTTCGTCGACGGCGTTGTCGATCACTTCCTGCGCCAGATGGTTGGGGCGGGTGGTGTCGGTATACATGCCCGGACGGCGCTTGACCGGATCCAGGCCGGAGAGGACTTCGATGTCCGCGGCGTTGTAACGGGTATTCATGCGGATAGTGTACGGGCAGCGGGCATTCAGATTGCGCGATGCAAGATGGCGGCGATCCGGGAATCCCCCGGTGGAAGGAGGTTGCAATGAAATTGCGTTCGATTGCCGTGTTTGCCGTCGCTGCCCTGATTGCCATGCCGCTGATGGCGCAGCAAGCCAGCCAGAAGGCCGATGCGTCCGCAAAGCAGGCGGACAAGACCGCCGCAACGAAGGACGACGCCAAGGCGAAAAAGGACGACCACCAGCACGCCGCCGCGAAGGACACCGCCAACGCCCGCGCCGCCGCGCGCGAGGCCAAGAAGGGCAAGGAGCTGGAAGAGGAAACCCATCCGCTCTGATCGCCCGGTCACCGATACACGACGCCCCGCAATGCGGGGCGTTTTTGTTTCCGTGAACTGGTCAGATCAGCATCAGGGCTTGGGCTGTTGCGGATCCTGTTCCTGGGGTTGGGCTTCAGCCGGCTTCTGCTGATCCTGTTCCTGCTTCTTCTTGTCGTCGCCATCGGGAACGACCGCGCGCACGGCGGCGGCAGTGCCCTTGACCGCGAGTTTGCCGGCACCGTAGACGATCTTGACCGGAGCCGTCACCACCGAGGTGAGGCAGCCCTGCAAGCCCATCGCCACCAGTGCGATCGCAAGAATCGATGCCGCGCGTCGGATTTTCTTCATGGCGGGAATGATACGTGCTTCCCGCGCGGCAACCTGCCACGCGCCTGAACAAGATGTCGACGAAGCATGAATGGATCGCCCCGCGATTCAGTGGAGGTTGCGCGCGTCGAAGCACTGTGCGGGTGCTGCCGCTGGCAGCGGTCCAACTTCTTTAACCCCTCCCGAAGAAGACACCAAGGTGAATCCAATGAATGCGAACAAGACCCGGATTTTGATGATTGCAATGACGGCCGCGTTGATGACACCGGCGGCATTCGCGCAGGTGAGCGTAGGCGGCGTGGCGCGCGGCGCCGTGCAGGCAGGGCCTGTGGGTGCTGGCGTCGGCGTGCAAGGCGGCGCCTCGGCCAATGGCATCGGCAATGCAGTCGGCGGTGTCGGCCAGGCGGTCGGTCACACCGTTGGTGGCGCCGCACAGGCGACCAACAATTCGGCCAATGGCGCGCTCAACTCCAGTGCCACCGCGCATGAGGCGGTGTCCGGCAACGCGACCGCCGCCAGCCATAGCGCGGTGACCAACGAAGGTGCCACCGGCCAGGGCACGAATACCGATGCTTCGGTCGCGGGCGGTGCCAGTGTCGGCGCGGATGTCGGCAATGGCTCGGTCAAGGCCCAGGGCTCGGCATCCACCAAGGGGAAGGCGCATCACCGCGGTCATCGCAAAACGCGTTAACAGGCGCAACGGACCCGCCACGGCGCAGTGACGGGTTCCTGCCGCGAGGCCCCGCTTCGGCGGGGCTTCGTTCTATGGGGGCTCGGCGCCGTGATTCGCGTCGTGGCGGCCCAGCCGGTAGAATGTGGCTTTCCAGCGAGACGACTCCGTCATGACAGCCCCCGCTGCTGCCCCTACGCCCCTGATTTTCGTCACCGGAGGCGTGGTCTCCTCGCTCGGCAAGGGCATTGCCGCCGGCTCGCTCGCCGCCATCCTCGAAGCGCGCGGCCTCAGCGTCACCATGATGAAGCTCGATCCCTACATCAACGTGGATCCGGGCACGATGTCGCCGTTCCAGCATGGCGAGGTCTACGTCACCGACGACGGCGCCGAAACCGACCTCGATCTCGGCCATTACGAGCGCTTCGTCAACACGCGGCTGTCGGGCAAGAACTCGATCACCACCGGCAAGATCTACGACAGCGTGATCCGCAAGGAACGCCGCGGCGATTACCTCGGCGGCACCGTGCAGGTGATCCCGCACATCACCGACGAGATCAAGTCGCGCATCGATGAAGCCACCGCCGGTTACGACGTCGCGCTGGTGGAAATCGGCGGCACGGTCGGCGATATCGAATCGCTGCCGTTCCTCGAGGCGATCCGCCAGATCCGCATCGAGCGCGGCGCCCATAACGCGATGTTCATCCATCTCACGCTGGTGCCGTACATCGCCGCCGCCGGAGAGCTCAAGACCAAGCCGACGCAACACTCGGTGAAGGACCTGCGCACCATCGGCATCCAGCCCGACGTGCTGATCTGCCGCAGCGAGCAGCCGCTGCCGGATGGCGAGCGCCGCAAGATCGCGCTGTTCACCAACGTGCCGGAACACGCGGTGATCTCGGCGGTCGATCTCGACAACATCCACAAGATCCCGATGTGGCTGCACAAGCAGGACCTCGACCAGATCGTGGTCGACCAGATGCGCCTGGGATCGAAGGCGAAGGCGGCCGATCTTTCGGCGTGGAACGCGGTGGTCGACGCCAGCGAACATCCGATCGATGAAGTCACGATCGGCATCGTCGGCAAGTACGTCGACCACAAGGATGCCTACAAGTCGGTGGGCGAGGCGCTCAAGCACGGCGGCATCCGCCAGCGCACCAAGGTCAACCTGAAGTGGCTGGAATCGGAAGACGTCGAACGCGACGGTGCCGAGAAGGCGCTCGCGGGCCTCGACGGCATCCTGGTACCCGGCGGTTTCGGCGATCGCGGCTTCGAGGGCAAGGTGCTGTCGGCGA
>JAFEBZ010000054.1 GCA_018242405.1 Pseudomonadota bacterium
ATCTTCGCCGCCGACTGGGTGCAGAAGATGATGGAGCGCATGGGCCTGAAGGAAGACGACATCATCGAGTCGCCGCTGGTCACGCGCCAGATCGCCAACGCACAACGCAAGGTCGAGGCGCACAACTTCGACATCCGCAAGAACCTGCTCGAGTTCGATGACGTCAACAACGACCAGCGCAAGGTGATCTACCAGCAGCGCGACGAGTTGCTGGAAGCGGAATCGATCAAGGACAACATCGATGGCATCCGCGCCGACGTGGTCGCCGACACCGTGCGCCGCTACGTGCCGGAAGAGTCGATGCACGACCAGTGGGATCTCGAAGGCCTGCAATCGGAACTCGCCAGCGAAATCGGCGTGCAGATGCCGCTGGTCGACGAGATCGGCAAGCGCGAAGACGTGGAAGCGTCCGATGTCGAGGAAGAAGTGCAGAAGGCGGTTGACCAGCACTTCGTCGCCAAGGAAGCCGAAGTCGGCACCGACACCATGCGCATGATCGAGAAGCACCTGATGCTGTCGGTGCTCGACCAGAACTGGAAGGAACACCTCGCGCGCATGGACTACCTGCGCCAGGGCATCCATCTGCGCGGTTTCGCCCAGAAGCAGCCGAAGGACGAATACAAGAAGGAAGCCTTCGACCTGTTCTCCGAAATGCTGGAAACGGTCAAGCGCGAAGTCACCACCACGCTGGGTCGCGTGCGCATCCGCAGCGAGGAAGAGATCGCTGCGATGGAAGCCGCCGAACGCCAGCAGGCGCAGGCCGCCGCGCAGCAGATGCAGTTTCAGCATCCCGACATGGGCGGCTATGGTGCCGACGAGGAAGCGCGCGCCGTGCAGCAACAGGCATTGCTCGCCAATCCCGACGCGATGGCGCAGGTCGGGCGCAATGATCCGTGCCCGTGCGGCAGTGGCAAGAAGTTCAAACACTGCCACGGCCAACTCGCCTGACGCACGGATGAAACCGCTTCCATGAAGCGTATTCACGTCGTTGCCGGCGTGATTCGCGACGTGCGCGGCCGCATCCTGCTGGCGCGACGCACGCAGGGTCGCGACCTTGCCGGTCTCTGGGAATTTCCCGGCGGCAAGGTCGAGCAGGGTGAAACGCCGCAACAGGCATTGCAGCGCGAGCTGCAGGAAGAACTCGGCATCGAGGCGGTCATCGGCGCAGCGGTGATCGCGGTGCCGCAGCACGCACCGAAGGCGCTGACCCTCGATGTCCACGAGGTCAAGTCGTATCGCAACGCACCGCGTGGACTCGACGGCCAGGCGCTGGCGTGGGTGCCGCCGGAAAAGCTGACGCAGTATCCGATGCCACCCGCCGATGGCCCGGTGGTTGCGGCATTGCTGCAGCCGGATCGATTGCTGATCACGCCGGAACCGGAAGATTCGGATCGCTGGCGGGAATCGTTGCAAGCCGCGGTCACGCAACACGACATCCGACGCGTGCAATTGCGCGCACCGAAATTCGCGGCTGCGCATCCTGAGGCGTGGCGTGCGTTGGTCGAGCGTGCCAACGCGTTAATGCGTGAACGCGATATCGATGTCTGGATCAATGGCGATGCCGCACTCGCGCGCGAACTCGACATCGGCCTGCATTTGCGTGCATCGCAACTCACCTCGGTGGCCGACGACTTCAGCGGCCTGCGACTGGCAGCCTCCTGCCACTCCATTGCAGAGCTGGAAGCCGCGGCCGGATTGGGTTGTGCGTTCGCGCTGCTGGGCCCGGTGCGGGAAACCCGCAGCCATCCCGATGTCGCCGGCATCGGCTGGGATGCCTTTCGCGAGATGCGCGCGCATGTTCCGGCGATCCCGGTGTACGCATTGGGCGGGATGGGGGCAGGGGATATCGCCGAGGCGCGTCGTCATGGCGCGCAGGGTGTCGCTGCGATCAGCGCGTTCTGGAGCGCCTAGAGCGCCGCCAACCCCCGATACAACCGATCCAGCGCATCCGCGGCTTCATCAAGCGCAGCCAGCGTTCCATTGTTTTCAACCACGTCATCTGCGATCGCAAGCCGCTGCGCGCGCGTCGCCTGCGCGGCGATCATTCCGTCGGCCAATGCGGCATCGATGCCGTCGCGCGCCAGCAGGCGCGCGCGCTGCAATTCCACCGGAACGTCGACCACCACGATGCGATCGAGCCATGGATAGGCCGTGCGCCCACCACCTTCGGCCAGCAACGGAATCGCGGCGACTGCATAGGGCGCTGCAGCAGTCATGCAGGCATCGTGCAGGGCTGCGCGAATGCGCGGATGGGTGATCGCCTCGAGTGCCCTGCGCTCATCGAGATTGCCGAAGACACGTTGTCGCAAGACGGCGCGATCAAGGCTGCCGTCAGACTGCAGCACGTCGCTGCCGAAATGCGCGGCGATCTCGGCCAGCGCGGGCTGGCCCGGCATCACGATCTCGCGGGCGATGATGTCGGCATCGGCGAGGAAGGTGCCGCGTGCGCGCAGGCGGTCCGCCAGCGCTGACTTTCCGGACGCAATGCCACCAGTCAGCCCGACGCAGAACATGGCGTCAGTGCCGCAATCCGGTGATGCGCATGTAGGCGTCGATGATCTGCCCGCCCCACATGAAGACGATCCAGCCCGCCAGCGCCAGATACTGGCCGAACGGCAGCGGCGTCGCCTTGTCGCGGCCCTGCACGGCGAGCAGGATCGCGCCGATCACCGCACCCAGCACCGAGGAAATCAGCAACGTCGGCAGCAGGGCTTTCGATCCGCACCACGCGCCGATGGCCGCCAGCAGCTTGAAGTCGCCATGGCCCATGCCGTCCTTGCCGGTGGCCTGCTTGAACACCCACCACACGATCCACAGCGAGACATAACCCCAGGCCGCGCCAAGGATCGCCGACTTCGCCGGGACGTAGAGATGATCGGCGGAGGCGATCAGGCCCAGCCACAGCAAGGGCAGGGTGAGCTTGTCCGGCAACAGCTGGGTGCGGACGTCGATGCCGGAAAGGCCGATCAGGAACCAGCTGAAGATCAGCGCGCCCCAACCCTGCCAGCCGAAACCGAACCGCCAGACGCAGGCCAGCGACAGCACCATCGTCAGCAGTTCCACCAGCGGGTATTGCAGGGAAATCGGTGCGCCGCAATGGCGACACTTGCCGCGCAGCGCGATCCAGCTCAGCAGCGGGATGTTCTCGTACCAGCGCAGCTTCGTCTTGCAATGCGGGCAGTGCGACGGTTCCACCGCGATGCCGGGCGGCGCCGGGTCGTAGACCTCGGGCAGCTCCAGCGCTTCGCGGGCATCGCGCTTCCACTCCCACTCCATGCGTTTGGGCAGTCGCAGGATCACCACATTGAGGAAGCTGCCGGTCGCCAGGCCCAGGCCGGCGATCAGGCCGTAGCCGAGCGCCGGCTGGGTGTCGAGGAAAGCCATCCCTTAGCCGACCACCGATGCCAGCTTGAAGATGGGCAGGTACATGCCGATGACCATGCTGCCGACCAGAATGCCGATCACCACCATCACCAGCGGTTCGATCAGGCTGGACAGCGCGTCCACCGAGTTGTTGACCTCTTCCTCGTAGAAGTCGGCGACCTTGTACATCATGGTGTCGAGCGCGCCGGCCTCTTCGCCGATCGCGGTCATCTGCACCACCATGTGCGGGAACAGGTTGGTCTGCTTCATCGCGGTGTTGACCTGGTAACCGACCGCGACGTCGTCGCGGATGCGATGCACCGCGTCGGTATAGACCATGTTGCCGGTGGCGCCGGCCACGGAATCCAGCGCTTCCACCAGCGGCACGCCAGCGGCGAAGGTCACGGCCAGGGTGCGTGCGAAGCGCGCGACCGCCGAATTGTTGAGGATGGTGCCGATGATCGGAATCTTCAGCGAAATGCGATCGAGGAAGTGCTGGAACTTGATCGAGCGCTTGTAGATCCAGATGAAACCGAAGATGCCACCGACGATCGCGATCAGGATCAGCCACCAGATCTTGACCACGATCCGGCTCGCCCAGACGATCATCTGGGTAAAGGCGGGCAGGTCGGTGCCGAAGCTCTTGAAGATGTCCTCGAACTGCGGCACCACGTAGACCAGCAGCACGCCGCTGACCAGGATCGCCACCGCGATCACCATCGCCGGGTAGAACAGGGCCTTCTTGATCTTGCCCTTGATGGTCTCGATGTTTTCCTTGTAGCTGGCGATGGTCTCCAGCACGGTCTCGAGCACGCCCGCGCTTTCGCCGGCGCGCACCAGGTTGCGGTAAAGCTCGTCGAACTGGACCGGGTGCTTGCTCAGGGTCTCGTAGAGGGACGAACCGCCGGAGATGTCATCGCGCAGGGCCATGACCATGTTGGTCATCTTCGGGTTCTTCTGGCCGCTGCCGATGATCTCCAGCGACTGCACGATCGGCACGCCGGACTTCATCATCGTCGCCCACATGCGGCTG
>JAFEBZ010000055.1 GCA_018242405.1 Pseudomonadota bacterium
CGCCGCCGGTGGTGGATTCCGGCGCCCAGAACAATGCCGGCAACAAGAACGACACCGGCGTCTCCACTGCGCCGATCGCCGGCGCCTATGGCCCGGACGATCTCGACAAGGACGCCTGCCTGAAGAATCGTTCGGTGTACTTCGATTACGACTCCGACGTCACCAAGCCGGAGTTCCAGGCATCGATCGGCTGCCATGCCAAGTACCTGCGCGATCGTCCGTCGGCGCGCCTGAAGCTGGAAGGCAATACCGACGAGCGCGGCAGCCGCGAATACAATCTCGCGCTGGGCGAACGTCGTGCCCGCAGCGTGTCCTCGGCGATGCAGGCGATGGGCGCCAGCGGCGGCCAGATCAGCGTGGTGAGCTACGGCGAGGAACGCCCGGAATGCCGCGAGTCGGATGAATCGTGCTGGCAGAAGAATCGTCGCGTGGACCTCAACTACACCACGCCCTGATCATGCGCATTTTTCCCGCACTGTTGATTGCGTTGATGCTGCCCGCCCTGCCTGCGATGGCGCAGCGGGCCAGCCTCGCCGAACGCGTCGATGCGCTGGAAGCGCATGCCGCCGATGACAGCGCCAAGCTGGAGACGTTGCGGCAGATCAACGCGCTCAAGGAAGAAGTGCGCGGCCTGCGCGGCCAGGTGGAAGAGCTGCAGCAGCAGCTCAACCAGCAGAAGGAAGCCGGGCGCAACCAGTATCTCGACATCGACGGTCGCCTGAATCGTCTCGAAGGCGGCAAACCCGCGGGTGGCAATGATCAAGGTGCGCCTGCCGGGCAGCCGGTGCAGCCGGAGGCCAATGCGCCTGCGGCTGCACCCGCCGAGACGGCGCCGGCGGCATCGAACGGCAATGACCGCGCCGATTACGATGCCGCGTTCAAGGCGCTGAAGGGTGGCGATTACGTCAAGTCGTCGCGCGGCTTCAAGGCCTTCATCGATCGCTGGCCGAAGAGTTCGCTGATTCCCAATGCGCGCTACTGGCTGGGCGAGAGTTATTACGCCACCGGCAATTACGAGATGGCGGCGCAACAGTTCAAGCAGGTGGTCGATACCTATCCGACCCATCCCAAGGCCGCCGACGCGGCGAAGAAGCTGCGCATGTCGGAGCAGGCCATGAGGCCGCAGAAACCGCAGAGGAAGCCTGCCGCAAGGTAAAATGGCGGCATGAATGCCGTCGCAGCAACCCCGGCGACCGAGTCCGTTCCGGAGCCAATCTCCGAGCGACTCCGGATCACCGAAATTTTCCTGTCCCTGCAAGGCGAAGCCCGCGATGCCGGTTGGCCGACGGTGTTCGTGCGCCTGACCGGCTGCCCGTTGCGCTGCCTCTATTGCGATACCGCCTACGCCTTCCATGGTGGCGATTGGATGGACATCGATGACATCGTCGCGACGGTGACCGGCCACGGCGTGCGTCATGTGTGTGTGACGGGCGGTGAGCCGCTGGCGCAGAAACGTTGCGTGCAATTGCTGAAAAAGTTGTGCGACCTCGGGCTGACGGTATCGCTGGAGACGTCGGGTGCGATCGACATCGGCGACGTCGATACGCGGGTGTCACGCGTGGTCGACATCAAGACGCCGGGCTCCGGTGAAGTCGCGCGCAACCGCATGGAGAACATCGCGTTGCTGACGCCGCACGACCAGATCAAGTTCGTGATCTGTTCGCGCGAGGATTTCGAGTGGGCGCGCGAGGTGGTGGAACAACACGCGATCGATTCGCGTTGCGACGTGCTGTTCTCGCCCAGCCATGGGCAAGTGGCGCCGCGCCAACTCGCCGACTGGATCGTCGCCGAACGCCTGCCGGTGCGTTTCCAGACACAACTCCATAAACAATTGTGGGGCGAGGAGCCCGGCCGATGACCACGCCAGCAGTCGTACTCGTTTCCGGTGGCATGGACTCCGCGGTCGTGCTCGCGATCGCGCGCGAACAGGGATTCGCCACCCACGCGATGAGCGTGCGCTACGGGCAGCGCCATCTTTCCGAACTCGAAGCCGCGCAACGCGTCGCGACGATGCTCGGCGCAGTCGAACACAAGACGGTCGAGATCGACCTGCGTACCATCGGCGGATCGGCGCTGACCAGCGACATCGACGTGCCAACCGACGCCGACGGCCATGAAATCGGCACGGGCGACATCCCGGTGACCTACGTGCCGGCGCGCAACACGCTGATGCTGTCGGCGGCGCTGGGCTGGGCGGAAGTACTTGGTGCGCGCGACATTTTCTGCGGCGTGAATGCCGTCGATTACTCCGGCTATCCCGATTGTCGACCGGAATTCATTGCTGCATTCGAGGCGCTGGCCAACCTCGCCACCCGCGCCGGCGTCGAGGGTACGCGCTTCCGCGTCCACGCGCCGCTGATGCGCATGAGCAAGGCCGACATCGCCCGCGAAGGCGAGCGTTTGGGAGTGGATTTCGCGCAGACGGTGAGTTGCTACCAGGCCGATGAGGCCGGACGCGCCTGCGGCCATTGCGACGCCTGCCTGCTGCGTGCCCGCGGTTTCACCGACGCCGGGCTGGCCGATCCCACCCGATATCGCTGATTCGCTACAATGTGCGGCCCGGTGCAATGCCGGGCTGTAACCGGGTCGTTAGCTCAGTCGGTAGAGCATCGGACTTTTAATCCGCTGGTCGATGGTTCGAATCCATCACGACCCACCAATCATTGCCGGGAAACTCGCTGCGCCGGCCCATGCATCGAATCAGGTGTCGTGTCCGAGTTGGCCTTGATCGAAGATGCAATCGATTTGCCCGCCGGCAGTCACGATGTTCTCGGCGAACCACTCGGTTTAGGGGCCTTGAATCAATCCGCTGCGTCTTGGGACGGGAGCTGGTTGCGTCAGAGCAGATGGGGCATGCCGAGGGTCGCGAATTGTGAACGCATGAACATTTCCCGGATTCGAAAACTTTCCGTTCGGGAATCGCGAACGCTGTAGGCAACTCTATTCATCAGAATCCGGGCGCTTTCTTGCGGATTTGCATGATGTTCGGTCATCGCACATATCCAAAAAGGAATATGTGAATGACTCAACAAATCGCTGCCCGGATCTGCATGCAGTTCACGATTTTGAGAAATGCGTTCGATTTCAAGCGTATTTCTTCACCTGACATTGGCAGGCAGATGATATAATTGTGGCACGGTGTTTGCTGAGACCATTGGGTCTGGTGAATGCCGGACACTCTGCAGGGGGGGTGGGTAGTGGTTGTCCGGTACTGGCGCCATATCGGCGCATGTTTCCATGCCGGCAAGCGACGCTCATTGGGTTCGATGCGTCATCGGGAAGCCGGTGACGCGCGACCGGAGGATATCTCGCCAACCCTTGTTCCACGGTTTCGTTCCGTGTGTAGCCGAGAGGCGCGCACGACAGATACAGGAAGTAGGGAATGGCGCGCAAATCATGGATCGAATGCATCGCGCTTGCGCGCGTGGCTAGGACGATCAATCACAAGGCCCTT
The DNA here is from genome assembly GCA_018242405.1 of Pseudomonadota bacterium. Classification (GTDB taxonomy): domain Bacteria; phylum Pseudomonadota; class Gammaproteobacteria; order Xanthomonadales; family Xanthomonadaceae; genus Solilutibacter. Next base: position 3,455 of record JAFEBZ010000055.1, read on the forward strand.
CTGGCATTCCTGTTGACGTGTGCGGCGTCGGGCAGCGCGTTCGCGCAGAACGTTTCGAACCAGGCGAGCATCCAGCCGCCGGCCGGCGTCAACAATTCCGGTACGACCTGTCCGGCTGCCAACTTCAATAGTGGTACGGGCACCTGTACGGCCACCGACACCGATGCCCTGCTCATCCCCGTCACCATCACCAAGACGGTAACGGTCTCCGACGGTCAGACAACGGTGAGCCCTGCCGGGAACTATCAGTTCACGTTGACGTGTACTGCACCTTCCGCGGCGACCTACAACGGAACGATCACCTTCGCGGCTGGCGAGACCAGCAAGTCGACGGTGGTCAACGTGGCTTACAACTCGAACGGCTGCACGTTGAGCGAAACTGCCAAGCCGACCGCGCCCACCAACTATGCCTGGGGCACGGTGACCTATGCGAATCCGGCCGGTCCCATCACCTCGGCCAAAACCGGCACGATCACCAATCCGCTCGTTCGCCAGAGCGCGCAGCTGATCCTGCAGAAGACCTGGTCGCCAAACAGCATCGCCGGAGATCAGACCACGGTCTCGACGTCGAGCTTCACCAACAATGCCAGCTCCGGTCCATCGACGGCTACCGCGGCGGGCAATACCACGTCGGGCGCGCCAGTCACCGTGTACGTCGGTGAGTCGGGCCAGATCACCGAAACGTCTTTCGGCAACCTCGGCAATTACACCCAGAGCTGGAGCTGCACTGGCGGTGGCACCCTGACCGGCGGGAACACCCTGCAAATCGTCGCAGCTGATGCTGGCAAGACGATCACTTGTACCGAGACGAATACGATCAAGTCGGTGCAGCTGTCGGTGGCGAAAACGTGGGCTGCAGGCGCCAATGCCGGTGACACGGCGACAGTGAGCGTGCCTGCGAGCCTTGGCAGCGCGACAAGCGGCCCTTCGACGGCGACGTCGGCAGGCAACACGACGCAGGGTGCCGCTGTGACGGTGTCGGCGGGTGCGACGGGACAGCTGAGCGAGACGGGCACGAACCTGGGCAACTACACCGCGAGCTATGCCTGCACGGGCGGCGCAACGGTGGATGCGGCCGGCAATGTGACGATCACGGCGTCGTCGGCGACGGCGACGTGTACGGTGACGAACACGATCATCCCGAAGCCGAAGCTGGCACTCGACAAGACCGGCCCGACGACGGCCACGGTCGGCATTCCCTACGACTACGTGGTCACGGTGAAGAACACCGGGACTGCGGCCACCACCGCAGCCTCGACGGTGACCGACACGATCGATGCGGGCCTGACGATCAACGGCACGCCCGCGGGATGCACGGTCGCGGCTCAGTTGGTGACGTGCACGGTTTCCGCGGGTCTCGCTGCGAACGCGACGCAGTCGTTCACGATCAACGTGACGCCGAATGGCTCGGTCGCGAACGCGACCGTGCACAACGTGGCGTACGTGAAGGGTGGTGGCGACGCGGCCTGCGCGACGGCCTGCAACAGTCCGGACGTGCCGACCCTGGTCAACGCAGCGAAACTGACGCTCGCCAAGACCGGTCCGGCGACGGCTACGGTCGGTTTCGCATATGACTACGTGATCACGGTGAAGAACACCGGCACTGCGGCGACGACTGCGATTTCGACGATTACCGACACGATCGATGCGGGCCTGACGATCAACAGTGCCGCGGGTTGCACCATCGCGGCTCCGCTGGTGTCGTGCGATGTGCCTGCGGGCCTGGCAATCAATGCCACGCAGTCGTTCACGATCAACGTGACGCCGACCGGTTCGGTCGCGAACGCAACCGTGCACAACGTGGCGTACGTGAAGGGTGGCGGTGACCCGGCGTGCGCGACGGCCTGCAACAGCCCGGACGTGCCGACCCAGGTCAATGCGCCGAAGCTGACGATCAACAAGACCGGCCCGGCGAGCGCTGTCGTTGGCCAGTCATACAGCTATGTGATCACGGTGACGAACAACGGGGCGGTGGCGACGACCACGGTCTCCACGGTGACCGACACGGTCGATGCGGGCCTGACGATCAACTCTGCGACGGGTTGCACGATCGCGGCCCCGACGGTGACTTGCAGCGTGCCGGCAGGTCTCGCTGTGGGCGCGCAGCAGCAGTTCACGATCATCGTGACACCAGCGGCGTCGATCGCGGGTGTCACCGTGAACAATACGGCGCACGTGCAGGGTGGCGGTGATCCGGCATGCGCGACGGCCTGCGACAGCCAGAATGTGCCGACGCTGATCAACACACCGTCGAACATCACGCTGGCGAAGAGCGGTCCTGCAGCGGTGCTGACGAACGGCGCGGTGGCGTACAAGATCGATCTGGGCAATAGCGGCCAGACCGCGAGCGGCACGACGGTGACGGTGAAGGATCAGCTGCCGGCCGGGATGACGTATGTGGGTGTGACGCCTGGAGCGGGCGTGAGTACGGTGACGTGCACGGGTGCCCCGGCGCTGACCTGTACGGTGACGCTGAGCGCGCCGCTGGCGGCGGGCGCGGCGAACGGAGCGGCGACGTTCACGATCAACACGACGGCGCCTGCGACGAGCGGGA
>JAFEBZ010000056.1 GCA_018242405.1 Pseudomonadota bacterium
CCGAGATGGTCACCGGCGTCGACATCGTGCAGATGCAGATCCTCGTAGCCGCCGGCGAGAAGCTGCCCTTCACGCAGCGCGCGGTGCAGATGCGGGGCCACGCGATCGAATGCCGCATCAATGCCGAGGATCCGGAATCGTTCCTGCCCTCGCCCGGCCTGATCCAGCATTTCCACGCGCCGGGTGGCCCCGGCGTGCGCGTGGATTCGCACATCTACGAAGGCTATCGCGTGCCGCCGAACTACGACTCGATGATCGGCAAGCTGATCGTGCACGGCCCCGACCGCGAAACCGCGATCGCACGCATGCGCGTGGCGTTGTCGGAAATGGTGGTCGACGGCATCAAGACCAACATCCCTTTGCAGCAGCGCATCATGCGCGACGTCGGCTTCCAGAACGGTGGACAGAACATCCACTACCTGGAGAAGCGACTCGCCGAACGCAAGGGCCGCACCCTGCCGATCGGTTGAGGCTGCAACACGCATGAACGACTCGATCTCTTCGTCGATGCTTGATGCTCTCGCTGCGTTCCCGCAACAACTCGCTGTGTATTACAGCGAGTTCCCGGCCAGCCACGTGCATTGGACGCCAGCGGACTGGACCGGCATTCCCAGCGAACGCTTCACCGCGATCGAACAGCTGTGGCATGTCCACGACGTCGAGATCGACGGCTACCACCAGCGTTTCCGCCGCATCCTCGAGGAAGAACATCCGTTCCTGCCCGATCTCGGCAGCGAAGCACTGGCGCAGGCGCGCGCGTACGCCAACAAGGATGCCGCCGAAGCATTGGCCGGCTTCCGCGTCGCGCGCGAACGCACGGTGGCGATGCTGGCCGAACTCGATGCCACGCAACTCGCGCGCACGGCAGTGTTCGAGGATTACGGCCCGACCACCACGCGTGGCCTCGTCCACTATCTGTGCAGCCACGACCAGCAGCACCTGGCCGGACTGCAATGGTTGCTCGGCAAGATCGACGCGACGCGCAGCGGCATCGCGTGATCTGATATCGGTCGCATGTCCCTGCGCACCGCTCCCGCATTCGTCGCCTTCGCTGCGCTGGTCGCAGCGATGGTCTCGTACCAGTTCGGGGCGAGCCTGGCCAAGCATCTGTTCCCGATGGTCGGCGCGGAAGGCGCGACCGCATATCGGCTCGGACTGAGCGCGATCCTCCTGATATTGCTGCGGCGCCCGTGGCGATCGTTGCCGGCGCAGCACAACTGGCGCGTGCTGTGGGGCTACGGCCTGGCGATCGGCGCGATGAACTTCGTGTTCTACATGTCGCTGCGGACGATTCCGCTCGGGATTGCCGTCGCGCTGGAATTCACCGGACCGCTCGCGCTCGCCCTCTTCCATTCGCGGCGCCCGGTCGATTTCGTGTGGACCGCGCTGGTGATCGCGGGATTGCTGTTGCTGCTGCCATTGCGCGGCATCGACAAGCCACTCGATCCGATTGGCGTGATGTACGCGCTGGCTGCGGGCCTCGGCTGGGCGCTTTATATCGTGCTGGGCCGCAAGGCCGGCGCAGCCTACGGCGCCACAGCCGTGCCGCTCGGCATCACGATCGGCGCACTGGCGACGATCCCGATCGGATTCGCGCATGCGGGCACTGCGTTGTTCTCGCTGGACCTGTGCCCTACGCGCTCGGCGTCGCGGTGTTGAGTTCGGCGTTGCCGTATTCGCTCGAGATGGTCGCGATGACGCGGATGTCGACGCGCACCTTCAGCGTGCTGTTGAGCCTGGAACCCGCGATCGCGGCACTCGCTGGCGTCGCGCTGCTGAGCGAACACCTCGGTCCGCTGCAGTGGTTGGCGATCGCGGCGATCGTGGTTGCGGCAGCCGGAACTGCGCTGAGTGCGCGCCGTCCGGTGTCGAAAGACGAGCCGTTGCCGATTGGTTGATTGTCGCCCGGCTTACTTGGCGAGAGCATCGCCCGGCTGTGCGCCTTTAGCGGTTATCCGCAGTGACCGACACGCCGTGAACCCATCCATGGGGGCTCGACTCGGCATCCATGCCTCGTATGGTCGGCCACTGCGGACGAACCGCACGGCGCCGCCGGTGGCGGCTTTTTCGCTCTTCGCGAAAAAGCAACAACACGCGCGCGGAAGTGGGTGTGCCAGTCCGGGGCGTGGGCGTACGCGCCATGGATGGCGCGTCCGAGCCTACATGGACGTACTTGCGGCGCCCCGCGCAACGGAGCTGGTCACCCACGCACCAGCGCGTGCGAGCTGTTGCTACAAGCTCCTCAATGCATCCGTCACCGGCATCTGCGCGGCACGCAACGCCGGGAACAGGCCACCGATGAAGCCGATCGCCAGCGCCCATTTGACGCCGGTCCACAGCACGTCGGGCGAGACCTTGAAGGCGAAGGTGAGCTGGCCGACACCACCGGCAATCGTCGACGCGGTATAGCCGTTGAACACCAGCCACGCCAATGCGCCACCAACGAGTCCACCGAGCAGGGCCAGCAACATCGTTTCCAGCATCACCGCGATCACCACCGGCACGCTGCGGAAACCGATCGCGCGCAAGGTCGCGATTTCGCGCGCACGCGTCGCCACCGTCGCGAACATGGTGTTGAGCGCACCGAACACCGCGCCGATCGCCATGATCGCGCCGACAATCATGCCGATGATGCGGATCACCTTGGTCATGCCTTCGGATTGCTTGCTGAAGTAGTCGAGCGTGGTCTGCGTCTCCACTTCCATGCGCGGATCTGCGGCGAGCGTCGCCTTGAATGCCTTGAACGCCTGCGGGTTTTCCAGTTTCGCGACCACCGAATTGCGTGTGCTGCCACGACGGTAGGTCGCTGCGATGATCTCGGCATCGGCCCAGATTTCGGAATCGTTGGCATCACCGGCATGGAATACGCCGACGACATTCCACATGTCGCTGCCGATGCGCACCTGCTTGCCGACATCGAGCCCGCGGAACTGCCGTTGCGCGCCACTGCCGACCACGATCTCGCGACGACCGGGCTCGAATTTGCGGCCCTGGGTGATCTTGAGGTTTGGTCGTACCTGCCATGCTTGCGGGCCGACGCCACGCACCTGCACGCTGCCGGTGTCATCCGGACCACCGTTGCTGACCGGCAGGTTGGCGGCCACGACCGTTTCCGCCGATGCGAGCGGGCGTCCATCGCTCCCCTTGGCGATGCCGGGCGTCTGCTCGATCACCTGGATCGCGGCGTTGTCGAGCGTCGACATCACTTCGGCCGACGATGCACCACGCAACACCAGCACGGTGTCGTCGCTGCCGCTGGCGCGCAGCGTCTCGCGATAGCCCTCCGCCATCGCCAGCATCGCGACCAGCACCGCGACCACGCCGGCGATGCCGAAGACGATCACCGACGACGAACCGAAGCGCTGCCGCAGCGTGCTGACGCCAATCTGCGTCACCGATGCCGATTGCTGGCCGCGACGGGTGGCGACCATCCACGCGGCGAACGCGAGCGCGAGCGCCAGCAGCACGAACCATGGCGAAACCAGCCAGACGGCGACGCCCAGGATCACGACCAGAAACAGGCCGAGGCCGCGCGCAAAAGATTTGAACTTGCCCATGTCGTTTGTTCCCGATCAGCGCCCGGAAAGGGCATCGACGATGTTGAGGCGCATGGCGCGGATTGCCGGCAAGGCGCCAACGGCGAGGCCAATGGCGACCATCAACGCAAGGCCGAGCAGCCAGCTGTTGAGTCCGACATCCGGCAGATTGAGAGCGCCACCCGAAACCGCATTGGCAACCGGGCTGATGACCGCGACAAGACCGAGTCCGAGCACGCCACCAAGCATGACCAGCAGCACCGATTCCGCCAGCACCAAGCCAAGCACGGTGCGATCACGGAACCCGATCGTCTTCAGTACCGCCAGCTCCGGGATGCGTTCGCGCACGGCCTGGGCCATGGTGTTGCCGGTCAGCAGGATCAGGGTGAAGAACACCGCACCCATGATCGAACTGACGATCAGGCCGATGTCCGCGACCTGCTTCAACTGCGATGCCATCGCCGCGGCTTCGGTCTGGGTCTTGGTTTCATTGGCCGAGTTCGCCGACAGCGCATCGACCGCCTTGGCGACGTGATCGGCCTGCTTGGGATCGCTCACGCGTTCGACATACCAGCCGACCGCACCCTGATTGTAGGGATTGGATTCGTCGAAGTACTTCCATTGCAGCATGAACATCTGGTCATACCACGCTGCCGTGGATTTCTTGTCCTTGACGTGCAACACGCCGACGATGTCGAACTGCCAGTTCTTGCTGCCGTCACGGTTGGGGAAGATGGTCGAGATCAGCGGTACGCGCTGGCCGACCTTCCAGCCATACTTCTTCATCAGGCCTTCGCCGACCAGCGCACCGGTGCGGGTGTTGTTGAAGGCTTCACGCTGCTTGGGATCGACCTCGATTTCCGGATAGGCGTCCAGGTAGTTCGGTGCAATCGCAAAACTGAAGACCTGGTTGCGTGCTTCCTGGTAGGCGCCGCCGAACCAGTTGGCATAGGTCACCATCTTGACGCCATCGACCTGGGCGATGCGCGATTCCAGCGACATCGGCAGCGGCTGGATGAAGGACAGGCGCGAACCGGTCTGCAGGCGCTGGGCGCCGATCGCGCTCTTGCCGAGGTTGTCGAAACTGTCGCGCACGCCGTTGAGCAGGCCGAACAGCAGGAAGGCCGCGAGGATCGACAGGATCGTCAGGATCGTGCGTGTCCTGCGCCGGAACAGTTCCGACCATATGAGGGGAAGATATTTCATCGCCGTGCCTCCGGTCAGGCCGCGTGCGCGACTTGTTCCACCAGCACGCCCTTGTCGAGGTGCATGGTGTGGGTGGCGTATTCGGCGGCCTTGGGATCGTGCGTCACCATCACGATGGTCTTGCCATGCTGGCGATTGAGTGTCTGCAGCAGGCCGAGGATGTCTTCCGCGCTTTGGCGATCGAGGTCGCCGGTCGGTTCGTCGCAGATCAGCAGCGTGGGATCGGAGACGATGGCGCGCGCGATCGCGACGCGCTGCTGCTGGCCGCCGGACAGTTCGTTCGGGCGATGCTTCATGCGATCCGCGAGGCCGACCAGCTTGAGCGCGATCTCCGCGTTCTGCTTGCGTTGTGCAGCACTCAGGTTGGTGAGCAGCAAGGGCAGTTCGACGTTCTTCTGCGCGCTCAGCATCGGCATCAGGTTGTAGAACTGGAAGACGAAGCCGACGTGGTCGCTGCGCCACTGCGCGAGTTGGCCGCCGCCCATGCGATCGATGCGGGTGCCGCCGACGCTGATCTCGCCCGAGGTCGGCGTGTCGAGTCCGCCGATCAGGTTGAGCAGGGTCGATTTTCCCGAACCAGATGGCCCCATCAGCGCGACGAAGTCGCCGGGCGCGATGTCGAGATCGATGCCGTGCAGCACTTCGACCTTCTCGGGTCCGCGCTGGTAGGTCTTGGTGAGATTGCGGGTCGATACCAATGCAGTCATGTCATTGCTCCCAGTGATTCGGTTGCGGCGCGATGCGCCGGGTCATTCGCTTTTCGCGGCAGCGTCCTTCACCTTGCTGCCGTCCTTGAGTTCGGCCGGCGGTTGCAGCACCACCGTGTCGCCGGCGGAAGCGCCCGCGACCACCTGTTTCGCATCGTTGCCGATCTTGCCGGCGACGGTGACTTCGTGCATCGCCACCTTGCCGCCATCACCAACGACGAACACGACATCCTTGCCGTTGCGCTGCGTGATCGCATCCGCCGGCACGCGCACGCCCTTGGGCGCCGGCTGGTTGGCCGGACGCGCGGTCTCGAGGAAGCTCACGCTCACGCCCATGTCGGGCACGATGCGATCGTCCTTCTTGTCGAGCGCGACGCGCACCTTCACCGTCGCCTTGCCGCGATCGGCGGTGGGGATGATCGCGATCACGTGCGCGGGAATCTTCCAGTCTGGATAGGCGTTGAGCGTCGCTTCGACCGGCATGTCCGGCTTCACGCGACCGATGTAGGCCTCGCCGACATCGACTTCCACTTCCAGCGAATCCATGTCGACGATCGTGCCGATGCCGGTGCGGGTGAAGCCGCCGCCTGCGGAGAACGGCGAAACGATTTCGCCGGGCTGCGCGGCTTTCGCGATCACCACGCCATCGAACGGCGCACGAATGATCGTGTTGTCGACGCCGGTACCGGCGATCGCGAGCTGCGCATTCGCAGCCTGCGTGCTGGCATTGGCCGATGCCAGTTGTGCGCGCAGGCTGTCGCGCTGCGCCACCGCCTGGGTGTATTGCGCAGTCGATACCAATTTCTGTTGCGCCAACGGAGCCAATCGCTTGACGTTGGCTTCGGCGTCGATCAATTGCGCCTGCAGGCTGCCGGCCTGGCTCTGCGTGGCATGCGCCTGCGCCACCGCGAGTGCCTTCGCTTCGTCGGCATCGATCGGATCAAGAGTGGCGATGATCTGCCCTTCCTTGACGTGCTGGCCTTCCTGGATGCGGATGTCGTGCAGCTTGCCGGTCACTTTGGCCGAGACCGTCGCGATCCGTCGCGCAACGACATAGCCGGTGGCATCGAGCACCGATGCCGCCTGACCGCCAGAGCCCAGCGCTGCAACCGTTGCGGTCTGCACTTCGGTGACGCGACTGCGCGCGACCAGCATCCAGCCGATGATCGCGAGGATCGCGAGCACGGCCAGCACGATCAGCGTGATCCACAGCCAGCGCAGCGAACGCTTGGGCGGTGGCGCGGAACGATCGATGCGCAATTGGGACAGGAGGTCGGCGTTCGTATTCATGCAGTGCGAGCGTCTGATGTTTGGCGGAGTGTGCCCGTCCCGGAGGCCCCGGTCGAGTGCCATGCCACATTAAGGATGGCCAATGCCGGTGTCAGGTGACGGTTGTCATGCCGATCGACTGACGCCTGCGACTCCTTTCCATCGGTGCCGGATCGCACAGTGGGCACACCCCAAGAGGATGCCTGCATGGACATGCCCACTCACGTGATCGCCCGACTCGACGGCGCCCGCAAACACTACGACTCGGTCGTGGCCCTCGATGGCCTCGATCTCGACATCCACCGCGGCGAAGTGCTGGCGCTGCTCGGCGCCAACGGTGCCGGCAAGACCACCGCGATTTCGCTGCTGCTCGGACTCGCTGCGCCGACGCAGGGCGAAGCGCAGTTGTTCGGGCAATCGCCGAAGGACATCGCGGCGCGCCAGCGCATCGGCGTGATGCTGCAGACCGCCAGCCTGCCCGACAACAACACCGTGCAGGAACTGCTCGAGCTCACCAGCAGCTATTACGCGGCACCGCGCGCCTTCGACGAATGCGTGCGTCTGGCCGGATTGCAGGACCTGCTCAAGCGTCGCTACGCGAAGTTGTCCGGTGGCCAGCAGCGCCGCGTGCAATTCGCGCTGGCGATCTGCGGCAACCCGGAACTGATCTTCCTCGACGAACCGACCACCGGCCTCGACATCGAATCGCGCGAAACCCTGTGGGCTGCCATCCGCAATCTGGTCGCGCAAGGCACCGCCGTTCTCCTTACCACGCATTATCTGGAAGAAGCGCAGGCACTGGCCGATCGCGTGGTGGTGGTCAACAAGGGGCGCGAAGTCGCGCAAGGCAGCGTCGACGACATCCGCGCACTAGTCAGCGACCAGCGCATCCGTTGCCGCAGCCTGGTGTCGCAGGAACAGCTTGCGGCGTGGCCCGGCGTGCGCGAGGCCCGCGTCATCGATGGTCGCGCCGAATTGCTGGTGGAAGATGCCGCTTCGGTGCTGCGCTGGCTGCTGTCGATCGATCCCACCCTGACCGAACTGGAAGTCACCCGCGCCGGATTGGCCGACGCCTTCCTCGCCCTGACTCGTGATGCACAGGAGATCCACTGATGTCCACGCTCGTCTTTCCTTCTTCGCAGCCGTCGCGCCTGCGCATCCATGCGCTGGAGACCCGCAACGAATTCCTGCGCCTGCTGCGCGCGCCGATGTTCGTGTTCCCGACGATCGGGTTCCCGATGCTGTTCTACGTGATGTTCGGCCTGCTGATGAACCATGGCAACGCCCAGGGCGCGACCTATCTCTACGTCACCTACGGCGTGTTCGGCACGCTGGGCATTTCGCTGTTCGGTTTCGGCCTGACCGTGGCCAACGAACGCGCGCTTGGCCACCTGCAATACAAGCGCGCATTGCCGATGCCGCCATCCGCCTACCTGGTCGCCAAGCTCGGCATGGCGATGGTGTTCGCCGCACTCGTCAGCATCGGGTTGCTGATCCTCGCCGTGACCCTGGGTGGCGTGCGCCTGCATGCCGGGCAATACGCGACACTCTCGCTCATCAACATCCTTGGCGTGCTGCCGATGGGTTCGCTCGGACTGTTCCTCGGCACGCGTCTCCCCGCCAACGGCGCGCCGGCGGCGGTCAACCTGATCTACCTGCCGATGTCGCTGCTCTCCGGCCTGTGGATGCCGCTATCGGTGATGCCGCCGATCGTGTCGAAGATCGCGATGGCACTGCCGTCCTGGCACCTGGTGCAGCTGTCGTTGAAGGTGGTGGGCTATGATTCCGGCTATCCGGTTTGGCAGCACATCGCGGCACTCGCCATGTTCACGCTGGTGTTCTTCCTGCTCGCGCAACGTCGCCTGCGCAGCAACGGCTGAGAGGGTCGAAGATCTTGCAAACACTGCGCGCCATGTTCACTCCCGCCCCGGACTCGCTGGTTGCGCGTGACGCAGCGCGTGGCCAGCCGGGGTGGAGTCACGCCGTCCACCTGATGTGGTCGATGTGGGTGTTCATCACCCCGGTGTTCGAACCGCATGGCTATACGCAGAAATGGGTACTCCTGACGCTGGCCAGCTATCCGCTGTTCGTGTACGCCTACGCGAAGGCGTGCACCTGCCCGATGCGCCACATCGTCTGGTATGCGTTGCTGATGCTGGTGATGGCCTTCTCGTTGATGCCGTGGTACGTCGGCAGCCTCACCTACTTCATGTTCGGCTGCATCATGCTCGGCGGCTGCTTCCGGCCGATTCCGTACGCGATCACGCTGCTGCTGGCCAATGTCGCCTATCTGACCGAAGGATTGCTGGTGGGTTATCCATGGCAGTCGCTGCTGTGGCTGCCGGTGACCACCGCCACCATCGGCGTGCTGGTCCAGGTCCAGCGCGTCGGCAAGCGCAAGGACGCCGAGCTGGCGCTGTCGCATGCGGAAGTGCGGCGCATGGCCGCATTCGCCGAACGCGAACGCATCGGCCGCGATCTTCACGACCTGCTCGGCCACACCTTGTCGATGGTCGCGCTGAAGGCCGATCTCGCCGGCAAGCTGGTCGAACGCGATCCGCAGGGCGCGCGGCGCGAAATCGCCGAAGTCGCACGCATCGCCCGCGACACCCTGTCGGAAGTGCGCGCCACCGTCACCAACATGCGCAACGCGGTGCTGACCGCGGAACTGGCCTCGGCCAAGGTGTTGTTGAACGCCGACAACATCCTGCTCGCCGCGCACATCGACGAGATTCTGCTCAAGCCCGACGCCGAATCGGCGCTGGCGATGAGCCTGCGCGAAGCGATCACCAACGTGCAGCGCCACGCCGGCGCGCGCCATGTTGAGGTGAAACTGCAACGCGACGGCAAGGGCGTGGCGATGGAAATCCGCGACGACGGCCGCGGCGGCGAATTGCGCGCCGGCAACGGGCTCACCGGCATGCGCGAACGCCTGGAAGCGCACGGCGGATCACTTGAATTGCTGGGCAAAAGCGGGCGCAATGAACGTGGCACCACATTGGTCGCGCGCCTGCCCGCTAGGTGCCTGGCATGATCATCCCCAACAAGATCCGCGTGCTGATCGCCGAAGACCAGGCCATGGTGCGCGGTGCGCTCGCAGCGTTGTTACGACTGGAAACCGACATCGACGTGGTCGGCGATGCCGCCGATGGCGAAATCGCCTGGCGCGAACTGCAACGACTCAAGCCCGACCTGCTGCTCACCGACATCGAGATGCCGGGACTGTCGGGACTCGATCTTGCGCAACGCATCCAGCGCCACGAACTGCCGATCAAGGTCGCGATCGTCACCACCTTCGGTCGCGCCGGTTTCCTGCGACGCGCGCTCGATGCCGGCGTCACCGGCTATCTGCTCAAGGACGCACCGGCCGAACAACTCGCCGCCGCGTTGCGGCAAGTGCATCGCGGTGGCCGCGCCATCGATCCGCAACTGGCGATGGCGGCGTGGACCGAGCCCGATCCGCTCAATGATCGTGAACGCCAGGTACTGCGCCTCGCCGGCGACGGCATGTCGAGCAACGAAATCGCCGGCCAGCTCAACCTGTCGCAGGGCACGGTGCGCAACTACCTGTCGGAGATCATCGGCAAGCTTGGCGTCGGCAATCGCATCGAAGCGGCGCGACTCGCGCGCCAGAAGGGCTGGCTATGAATGCTCGCAGTTTCGATTGGCTGACCGTCATCGCACTCGCCGCTCTGGCCTATGTCACCGGCACCGCGTTGCACGAACACCTGGGCCATGCAGCAAGTTGCGTTGCACTCGGCAGCGACGTGAAAAAGTTCGGCGCCTTCTATGTCGACTGCGACGATCCGCAACTGAGCGCGCTGGGCGTGAAGTTGGTGGCACTCGCCGGCCCGGTCGTCAGCCTGCTCACCGGCCTGGCCTGCATGCGGCTGTTGCGCGTGGTGCAATCGCCACTGTCGCGGTTGTTCACCTGGATGCTGGCGAGCATCGGCCTGATGACCGCATTCGGCTACATGATGTTTTCCGGCGTCGCCGGCATCGGCGATCTCGGGATCGGTGATGACGGCGTGCTGCACGACGTCGCGATGCCATGGCTGTGGCGCGGCGTGATGGCGGTCGTCGGCTACTTCTTCTACGACCGCTGCGTGGTGTGGAGCATGCGCACCCTCGCCGGCATCGTCGGCGGCCGCGAGGATCGTCCACGGCGCGTGCAGCGCATCGCCCTGCTCACCTACATCGCCGGCGCGGTCACTTGCATCGTCATCGGCCTGTTCAATCCGGAAGGTATCGTCATCGTGCTCACGTCCGCCGCTGCCGCCAGCCTGGGTGGAACGTCCGGTTTCGCCTGGGGGCCACCGCGCACGCGCGTTGGTGCCGGCGACTCCGATGCGGTGACCTTCCCGCGCAGCTGGGCGTGGATCGCCGCGAGCGTGGTGATCGTGCTCGCCTACGCGATCGTGTTCGGCCCGACGATCAGTCGCTGATCACCCGCTGACGATCTTCGTGTTCTTCAGCATTGCGAAGGCGGCACGCAGACTCTGCGCTTCGCCGCCGGCGGGACGACCGGGACGATCGCTGTCGTTCCAAGAATAGACGTCGACATGCGCCCAGCGCTGCTCCACCGGCACGAATTTCTGCAGGAACAGCGCCGCGGTCACGCTGCCGGCCATCGGCGTCGAACTGCCATTGGCGATATCGGCGACGCCGCTGATCAGATAGCGCAGATAGGGCTGCCACAGCGGCATCCGCCACAACGGATCGCGCTGCTCGCCGCCCGATTGCAGCCACGCGCTCGCGACCGTTTCATCGTTGGCATACAGCGCCGGCAGGTCGGGACCGAGCGCAACGCGCGCGGCGCCGGTGAGCGTGGCGAAATCGATCACCAGTGACGGCTGCAATTCAGCGGCACGCGTCAACGCATCGGCCAACACCAGACGCCCTTCGGCATCGGTGTTGTCGATCTCGACACTGACGCCCTTGCGGGTCGCGATGATTTCGCCCGGCCGCAGCGCATTTGGCCCAACGGCATTTTCCACCGCCGGCACCAGCAGGGTGATGCGCAACGGCGCCTTGCGCTGCATCAACAATTCGGCGAGTGCGATCGCATGAGCGGCACCGCCCATGTCTTTTTTCATGTTGCGCATGCCGGGGCCGGCCTTGAGGTTGAGGCCACCGGTATCGAAACACACACCCTTGCCGACGATCGCCAGGTGCGGCGCATCGGCATCGCCCCACTGCAGTTCGATGATGCGCGGCGCGCGATGCGAGGCGCGACCGACCGCGTGAATTGCGGGATAGTTGTCGGCGATCAGTGCATCACCGGCATGCACGTCGATGCTGGCGCCGTGTTTCGCCGCGATCTCGCGCGCGATCGCCTCGATCTCGTCCGGCCCCATGTGTTCGGTCGGCGTGTGCACCATGTCGCGCACGCGGCAGCAGGCCGCGAACACGTCGACGACTTCGCCATCGGGATGTGCAATCAGCAATCGCGCCGGCTCGCGCAATGGCGCCTTGTAGCGAGCGAAGCGATAGGCACCGAGACTCCAGCCCAGTTGCAGGGCCGCGCGCCGTGCATCATCGGCCATGTCCTGCGGCGACCACTCGGCCACCGGCAATGCCAGCGGTCCGTGCGCATAGGAATACGCATCGAGCGGATCGCCGATCCCGAGGATCGCGCCGCCGATTCCATCCGTACCCGGCAGCAACAATGCACTGCCCGCGTTCGCCGCATAGGCCTGCGCTTCGATCCAGCGCGCGACCTCTGCTGGTTGCTTCGCCAGCCACGCCGGAAAGGCATCGGCGGTCAGGCACCACAGCGGCCTGGCGTTGTCGGAATGGGTGACGATGGCGGAACGTTCGGTCATGGCGATATCAACGGTCGTGGTGTGCGTCCAGCCAGTCGGCGCAGGCGGACAAGGTGGTGAAAGTGGCGTCGGGCGCGTGCAGATTCGCAGGCCACTTGGCAGCGATGCGATTGATCCACGCCGTCTGCAGTCCTGCCGATTGCGCGCCGATCACGTCGAGTTCGATGTCATCGCCGACGTGCAGCGTCTGTTGCGGCGTCGCGTCCAGCAGGTCGCAGGCGTGATGGAAGATCGCGGGATCGGGCTTGCCGGCGCCGAATTCGCGCGCAGTCACGATACCTTGGAACAAATGGGCGATACCGATGCGTTCAAGGTCGGCGTTGCCATTGGTCAGCGCGATGATCGGGAAGCGCGCAGCGATGCGTTGCAATGCATCGATCGCATCGCCGTAGAACTCGACGCGATTGCGTTCCTCGTAAAAGGCGTCATAGGCGGGACCGGCCAGCGCCAGGTCGCCGCCACTCTCGCGCAAGGCATGTTCGATGCCGCGCTGGCGCAGCGTGCTGGCGTCGTGCGCGAGTTCGGGATGGCGTTCCATCAACTGCTGGCGCAATGCGCGCATGGCCGGAATCGGGAACATCGCCGCGGTCGGTGGGCTGTGGCGCTCGAACCATGCATGCAATACGCGTTCAATGCGTTCGCCGATCGGCGGGAACGGCCACAGGGTATCGTCGAGGTCGAGGGTGATCGCGGAGATCGGACTTGCCATCCGCACAGTGTAGGGCCGAACGCGCCGCGACTCACTCCATGAGCCGCGCCCAGCCTTCCATGCCGTCGAGCTTCGCCAGCACGATCTTCAGGCAGACCAGCAGCGGTACCGCCAGCAGCAGGCCGACGATGCCCCAGGCCCAGCCGAACACCATCAACGCGATCATCAGCAGCAGCGGCGAGATCGCCATGCGCTTGCCCAGCACCACCGGGGTGATGATCTGCCCTTCCAGCGTATGCAGGCCGAGATAGATGGCGCCGGGGATCAGCGCGTGGGCGAGGTCGGGCTCGGTGACGATGCCCATCACCAGCATCACCACCACGCCGATCAGCGGACCGACGATCGGCGCGTAGTTCAACACCATCGCCATCGTCCCCCACAGCAACGCACTCTGCGGATCGATGCCGGCGAACGCGTACAGGCAACCGGCGATCGCCAGCCCCAGCGCGATGTTGATCAGGCTGATGGTGAGCACATAGCGCGACACCTCCTGCTCGATCGATTGCAGGATGTCCATGGTGATGCGTTTCTTGCGCCAGCCCGGCATCAGCTCGATCGCGCGCTTCTGCAGCGTTTCACCGAAGATCATGAAGAACAGCGTCAGCAACACCACCGCGAGCAACTGCGCGATCAGGTGCGGCGCGAACTTCGCCACGCGCGTCAGCGGATCGGAGCCATCGGCCGCGATCACCTGCACTTGCTTGGGTGTGTTGGGCGTCGCCGTGACCTTGGCCAGGCTCTCGGCCATGCGGTTCGCTTCCTGCACCGGCTTGACCAATGCCCGCAGTTTCGGCGTCACTTTCGTCACCTGCTGCGGCAGCGTGCGCGCCCAGTCCATCGCCGGCTGCGCAACCTGCCCCGCCAGCGCCACCGCCAGCACGATGCCACCGAACACCACCACGATCGCCGACAGCACGCGCGGAACATGCAGGCGCCCGAGCAGGCGGATGATGGGATTGCCGATCAACGCAAAGAACAGCGCCAGCAGGATCGGCAACACGATCTCCTGCGTCGCCCACAACACCACCGCCACCATCAGCGTGGCGATCACGATCGTCGCTTTCGAGGAACGCGGGCGTGGCGCGCGTTCCTGCGCTTCGTCACCCGCGTCATGCATTTGTTGATTCACAACGCGCCCGACTGCCGCAATGCCTCGTACGCGCGAACGGGCGCGTCCTCTTCTGCAACGACATCGTCCGCATCGACGGATTCCGCCACATCGTCGACGGCATCCCCGTCTCCGGCGACTTCTTCCGCCACGTCGCCGGCCTGGTCAACCGCGAACAGGCCACTGACGGCGCTGACGAGATTGATGAAACCGCTGCCGGTCGTCGTCGGCAACTCGCCGCGACCGATCACGAATCCGCTGGCGAGGCCGGCGATCACGATGCGTCCCGGCGTCCACGCGTCGCGCCAGGTCTGGCGCAACTGCTGCCAGTGGTCGGTCATCTTGCGGGTGCTGGCGTCGAGCGCGAGTTCCGCGCGCCTCACCCGCCGGATGCTCTCGTCGAAACTCACGGCTGCGACGCCTCGTCGGCATCGGCATCATCGTCGCGATCGCCGTCACCATCGCCGATGCCAAGCTGTGCCAGTTGCCGGCGCGTCGCCTTCATCCGCGTGTGTTCGAAATAGCCGATCGCACGCCAGCCGGCCCACGCCGTCACCGCGACATTCGCCAGCGCGACCACCGACAACGCCAGCGGCCACGACCACTGCATCGCCGCACCGAGCACCGCGACCAGTGCCGCCATCAGCAGCAACCACGCCGAAACCCCGAACACGATCGCCACCGCGGTGTACGCCAGCGCACGCCCGAGCGCACTGCGCGCCAGGGCGATATCGGCGGCGACCAGCGCGCGCAAGCCTTCGCCGGCGTGTTTCGCTGCGGCAAGGCCGGAACGCCCCGCCGCGCCGATGTCGCGGAAGGCACCGAGGAGATCACCCTGGTTTCCGGATGTCTCCGAATCGCGCTCCGGATCGGACGCGTCCGTCACGGGATCGCTTTACTTGTCGTTCTTGCCGGAACCGGCGAGCTTGGCGATCACCCAACCCGCGGCCACGGCGACACCGAATGCGGTGAGCGGACGTTCACGGATCAGCTCCGCCGCGGAATCCATCATGTCGCGGCTCTTGCCCATCAGCACATCCATCTGTTCCTTGGCGGCGGCGCCCATCTGCCCTGCGGCAGCCTTGCCGGCCTGCGCGCCATCGGCGAGCTCCGATTTCATGTTGGCACGCCCGAGCTTGAACTCCTCGCCCGCTGCGGCCGCAGCGCTCTTCATGCTGTCACCGGCATGGATCGCCGCCTGCTTCAGGTGGCCACCGGCATCGCTGAGATTTTCTTTCATCGTCGACATGCTGTTCTCCTGTATGGGGTCGATCAGGCGTGGCCGCGATGCAGGCAGCGCAAATACTTGCCGCCGGAATCGCGTGCCATGTCCGCATCGGTGATGACCGCGCGTTTCACCGCAACTGAACAGGCAGCACTCCGCTGTTCCAGTTTCGGGCACAGGCGCCCATGGCGACCCGGACGCTTGCAATTGTCGCCAAGGCGACCGTTGATCTGCGTGATGAAGTCGGCCTTGTTCATCGGGAAGCGCATTCCGGTGAAGATGCCGTCGCCCGACGCGACCGTTTTCCTCACCGCCGTCGTGGCATGCGTGGGTGTCGCCGCGGGCGCGGATGTCGCGGCCGCAGTGGCCGGCGGCGCCACGGGCGTGGCCGTAGGCGCGTCCTGTTTCTGGCAACCGGCGATGAGCGCCAGGCCGAGGACCAATGCGGGAAATGTTTTCGTCATCATGACTGTCATCGAATCACCAATTGCCCGACCTGATCATCGCGCAGGATGCGGAATGCCAATTGTTGTGGCGGTGTGCGGAAACTTGCACGGAAGCTGGTCAGATCGTTGAAACGGCCATTGGTTCCCGCCTGCAAGACATCACCTGCATTCAAGCCGGAACGCGCGGCGCGGCTGTTGGCCGCCACCGACGCCACCAGCACGCCACTCAATCCCTGGCGACGATAACTCTCCGGCAGGTCGGCGAAGGTGACGCCGGCAAGACGCGGATCGAGACTGGCACCGTCGCCCGACTGCTGGCGCAACGCCACGTTGAGCGTGGCCGTCTTGCCGGCGCGCACGATGTCGAGCCTGGCCGAACTCGCGCCGACCTGCAGGCCTTCGGCGTTGTGGAAGTCGTCCATGCTGGACACGCGCTGGCCGTTGACCGCGGTGATCACGTCCCCGACCTGCAGGCCCGAAGCTTTGTCGTAGACGCTGGTCACGCGCGCGCCGGCGGGCGAATTCGAATCGGTGGTGGCGACGCCGAGCGTGCCGCGGCGAACCATGCCCTTGTTGGTGAGCAGCTGGCGCATCACCGTCGACGCCAGGTTGGACGGAATGGCGAAGCCGAGGCCGATGTTGCCGGCCATCGACCCGCCCGGATTGAAACTGGCGGTGTTGATGCCGACCAGTTGCCCGTTGAGATCGACCAGCGCGCCGCCGGAATTGCCGGGATTGATCGAGGCATCGGTCTGGATGAAGTTCTGGTAGCCGAGACCGGGCAGATTGTTGCGGCCCAATGCCGACACGATGCCCGACGTGACTGTCTGGCCGACTCCGAAGGGATTGCCGACCGCGACCACGAAATCGCCGACGCGCAGACGACTGCTGTCGGCGATCGGCAGCGCGGTGAGGTTCTGCGCCGGGATCTGCATCAGCGCGATGTCGGTATCGGCGTCGGAACCGCGGAAGACCGCCTTCAGGGTGCGGCCATCGGCCAGCGTCACCGACACATCGTCGGCGCCTTCGATCACATGGTGATTGGTGAGGACGAGGCCCTGCTTGGCATCGACGATCACGCCCGACCCCAGCGATTCCAGCATGCGCTCCTCGGGGATGCCGAAGAGGCGACGGAATACCGGATCGTTGCCGAACGGCGACTGCACCCGTTGCACCTGCTTGCTGTGCACGCTGACCACCGCCGGCAACACCTTCTGCAGCATCGGCGCCAATGACGGCACCGGTTGCCCGGCGATCGCCGACGGCAGGGTGGCTGCGGTCGGCAACGTCGCAGCGGGCGGCGTATGGGCATCGGCGGGCGTGGTGACGGCCTCGCGCAGGGCGGTCGCGGCGAAACCGCCGAACGCCGCGGCGGCA
>JAFEBZ010000057.1 GCA_018242405.1 Pseudomonadota bacterium
CGTGCGGTTGTCCGCAGTGACCGACCATACGAGGCATGGATGCCGAGTCGAGCCTCCATGGATGGATTCACGGCGTGTCGGGTACTGCGGATAACCGCTAAAGGTGCTCAGCCGGGCGGTGCTTTTCACTACCCAACCGCGTCAAATAAAAAGCCCGGCGTCGCCGGGCTTTTTCGTCACCACAGACGCCGGCGCGTGCTACACCCGACGCGCCAGCATCAGCTTCTTGATCTCCGCGATCGCCTTGGCCGGATTCAAGCCCTTCGGGCAGGTGCGCGCGCAGTTCATGATCGTGTGGCAGCGATACAGCTTGAACGGATCCTCGAGATCATCCAGGCGTGCACCGGTGTCCTCGTCGCGCGAATCGATGATCCAGCGATAGGCCTGCAGCAGGATCGCCGGGCCGAGGTAACGCTCGCCGTTCCACCAGTAGCTCGGGCACGAGGTCGAGCAGCAGGCGCAGAGAATGCACTCGTACAAACCGTCGAGCTTCTTGCGATCGTCCTTCGACTGCAGGCGCTCGCGCGACGGCGCCGGACTCTGCGTGCGCAGCCATGGCTTGATCGATGCGTACTGCGCGTAGAAGTGCGTGAGGTCCGGCACCAGGTCCTTGACCACCTCCATGTGCGGCAGTGGATAGATCGGTACTTCCTTGCCGCGGCAGTCGTCGATGGCGCGCGTGCACGCCAGCGTATTGGTGCCGTCGATGTTCATCGCGCAAGAACCGCAGATGCCTTCGCGGCAGGAGCGGCGGAAGGTCAGCGTCGGATCGATTTCGTTCTTGATCTTGATCAGCGCGTCGAGGACCATCGGCCCGCACTTGTCGAGATCGATCTCGTAGGTGTCGGTGCGCGGATTGGCGCTGTCGTCCGGACTCCAGCGATAGACCTTGAAGGTGCGCGTGCGCTTGGCGCCTGCCGCCGGAAAGTGCTTGCCCTTGCCGACCACCGAGTTTTTCGGGAGAGAAAATTCAGCCATGTCTGCGCTCCCTCAGTACTTGCGTTCTTTCGGCGGAATCACGGCGACGTCATCGGTCAGCGTGTGCATGTGCACCGGGCGATAGTCGATCGAGGTGTTGCCGTTGCGATCGACCGACGCCAGCGTGTGCTTCATCCAGTTGGCGTCATCGCGCTTCGGGAAATCCTCGCGGGCGTGGGCGCCGCGCGACTCCTGGCGATTCTCGGCGGAGACGATCGTCACCAGCGCCTGATCGAGCAGGTTCTCCAGCTCCAGCGTTTCCATCAGATCGGAATTCCATACCAGCGACTTGTCGCTGACCTTGACGTCGGCGAACGACGCGTGGATTTCGCGGATCTTCTTGACGCCTTCCGCCAGCGTTTCGCCGGTGCGGAACACCGCGGCATCGGCCTGCATGGTGCGCTGCATACGATCGCGGATCACCGCGGTCGGCGTCGAACCATTGGCATTGCGGACCTTGTCGAGGTGCGACAGCGCCGGATCGATCGCGTCGTCGGCGAGCTTGCCGTGCGCCGAATTCGGCTTGATCAGTTCGGCGGCGCGATGCGCGACCGCACGACCGAACACCACGAGGTCGAGCAGCGAGTTCGAACCGAGGCGGTTGGCGCCGTGCACCGAAACGCAGGCCGCTTCGCCGATCGCGAACAGGCCCGGCACCACCGCGTCGGGGTCGCCGTTGCGCAGCTGCACCACTTCGCCGTGGTAATTGGTCGGGATGCCGCCCATGTTGTAGTGGACGGTCGGCAGCACCGGGATCGGTTCCTTGGTGACGTCGACGCCGGCAAAGATGCGCGCGCTCTCGGCGATGCCTGGCAGCTTCTCGTGGATCACTTCCGGGCCGAGGTGGGTCAGGTCGAGCAGGATGTGGTCCTTGTGCTCGCCGACGCCGCGGCCTTCGCGGATTTCGATCGTCATCGAACGCGACACCATGTCGCGCGGCGCGAGATCCTTCACGCTCGGCGCGTAGCGCTCCATGAAGCGTTCGCCATTGCTGTTGCGGAGGATGCCGCCTTCGCCGCGCACGCCTTCGGTGATCAGGCAGCCCGCGCCGTAGATGCCGGTCGGATGGAATTGCACGAATTCCATGTCCTGCATCGCCAGGCCGGCACGCAGCGCCATGCCGCCGCCGTCGCCGGTGCAGGTATGCGCCGAGGTCGCGGAGAAGTAGGCGCGACCGTAACCGCCGGTCGCCAGCACCACGCCGTGCGAACGGAACAGGTGCAGTTCGCCGGTCTCCATTTCCAGCGCCAGCACACCGCGGCAGGCGCCATCGGCATCCATGATCAGGTCGATCGCGAAGTATTCGATGAAGAATTCGGCGTCGTGCGCCAGCGATTGCTGGTACAGCGTGTGCAGGATGGCGTGGCCGGTGCGATCGGCGGCGGCGCAGGTGCGTTGCGCCGGCGGACCTTCGCCGAAGCGCGTGGTCATGCCGCCGAACGGGCGCTGGTAGATCTTGCCTTCCTCGGTGCGCGAGAACGGCACGCCGTAATGCTCGAGTTCGATGATGGCCGGAATCGCTTCCTTGCACATGTACTCGATGGCGTCCTGGTCACCCAGCCAGTCGCTGCCCTTCACCGTATCGAAGAAGTGGTAGCGCCAGTCGTCCTCGCCCATGTTGGCGAGCGCCGCGGCCACGCCGCCCTGCGCCGCGACCGTGTGCGAACGCGTCGGGAAGACCTTGGTGATGCAGGCGGTCTTCAGGCCCTGCTGGGCGAGACCGAAGGTGGCGCGCAGGCCGGCGCCACCGGCGCCAACCACCACCATGTCGAATTTGTGTTCGTGGATCTTGTAAGCGGCCATCAGTTCAGTTCCCGAGCGCGATGCGGACCACCGCGAAAATTCCGGCGATCGCCGCGATGGCGAAGACGAAACGGTTGATCACCTGGAGCACGATGCCCCACGCGGAATGGACGTAATCCTCGATCACCACCTGCATGCCGAGCGCGGCGTGCCAGCACATGGCAACGAGGAAGGCGACAAGCACCACCGCGTTGAACGGCCGCGCCACCATCGCGTGCACGACGTCGTAGCCGGCGGAAGCGTTGCACACCACCAGGATCAGGAAATACAGGCCGGTGAGCACCAGCGCGATCGCGGTCAGTCGCTGGCTGATGAAATGCGAAGTGCCATCCTTCGCCGAACCGAGACCGCGTGCGGACTTCAGTGGATTGCGGAATTCGCTCATGCCGCACCTCCGGTCTTGAGCGCGCAGGCGAAGATCACGGCCACCAGCACCAGGCTACCGATGACGCTGATCCAGCTGTTGCGGACGAATTGCGGGATCGCGTAGTCGTAGCCGGCGTCCTGCACCAGATGGCGGATGCCATTGATCAGGTGGTAGCTGAACGCCCAGGCCCAGCCGAACAGCACGACCATGCCCAGCGGCGAACTCGCGCAATGCGAGAATGATTCCCAACTCCCGCGGCCGCCGGCCAATGCCAGCAGGCCCCACGCGATAAGCAGTGCACCGAACGCCAGCACGATGCCGGTGGCGCGGTGGAGGATGGAGCTCACCATCTGCACCTGCCAGCGATAGACCTGCATGTGCGGTGAAAGGGGGCGTTGCGGATTCGCCATTGGCGTGTTCCTCGTCTGGTTCGCTCGGACCTGTTTCGAAGCGCGGGGCTCAGAAATCGATGCAGCGGCCGTTCTTCTCCCAATCCCCGTACCGCGTCGGTTCCGGGCCGTCACGGCCCCCGATCTCGCAGGTCGCAGGCGTCGCCACGGGCACCGTTTCCGGTGTGCCGGGCTTGGGCGGAAGAGCGTCTTCGCCGATGATGTCGTCGTCCATCACCCGTAAATGATACGTTCCGGCGGCCATGCCCGACAACCCGAACTCCCCAGACTTCGCCCTGCCCGGCCAATCCGTGCTGGAAATCTCCGGCCGTGATGCATCCGCCTTCATGCAGGCGCAGTGCATGAACGACCTTTCCGCGCTGGCCGATGGCCAGTGGCAATGGAACGGCTGGCTGACCCCGCAGGGTCGGCTGATCGCGCTGTTCGCCCTGCTCCGCCGCGATGCCGAGACACTGTGGTGCGTGCTGCCCGACCTACCCGCCACGGCGCTGGCGCAACAGTTGCAGCGCTATGTGTTCCGGGCCAAGGTGAAATTGCGGGTGCGCGACGACCTGCATGTCGGCGGAAGTTTCGCGGGCGATGCACAAACTTCCATGGGTGGAGATGCCGCTTCGCTCGATCTCTCGGCGAATGGCGAGTCACGCACCTGGATCATCGGCACGCGGCCGTTCGCGACCAACGATGCCACGTCGCTGCGCTGGCGCGCATCCGACCTGCGTCACGGCCTGCCGCGTTTCGCTGCCGACGCAGAACCGAAGTGGACGCCGCAACAGTTGTCGCTCGATCGCCTGCGCGCCTACAGCGTCAAGAAAGGTTGCTATCCGGGACAGGAAATCGTCGCGCGCACGCATTTCCTCGGCCAGGCCAAGCGCGGACTCACGTTGCTGGAAAGCACCCAAGTGATTGCCGACGGCTCGCACGTGTCCGATGGAACGCGCGATATCGGAACCGTCATTTCCGGCGCCGGGAATCTTGCGCTGGCGGTGGCGTCACTCGATGCGACGCCTGCCACGATCGGTGGCCATGCAGTGAAATCGCTTCCACTGCTGGACGGCTTGGCGCGCTGAACTATGCGTCAGATCTTCAGGTAGATGCGCTTGCGATCCATCCACCACATGATCGCCCACCACAACGCCACGAAGACGATGGCGTAGGCCAGCGATGCGAGCTTGTCGCCGCCCCACGGCACGATCCAGCTGGCAAAGGCGTGACTGTAGATCGGGTCCTGCCAGCCCAGCGCGGGCAGCGTGACCTGCATCAGTTCGGAACCGGCATAGGCGGCGATCGCGTTGACGCCGAAGCGCCGACCAATCGGCGGCCAACCACGCACGTCAACCAGCTTGTGGCAGGCGACCAGCGCCAGCATCGCCCAACCCGTCGTCCACAACACGAAGGACGGCGTCCACAGGTTCTTGTTGAACGGAATCCACTGCGACCACAGCCAGCCCAGCACCAGCGCAATCGTGGCAGCGACGAGCAGCATCTTCATCCGGCGCTCGCGCAACCACACGCCTGCGCACAGACCGATCAGGCTGCTGGCGATCGACGGCAAGGTCGCGGGCAGGCCTTCGGGATCGTGGACCTGCCCGGTCAGCGCGTTGTGGTCCCAGACGTAGCGACCGAAGATCGCGCCATCGATGTGATCGATGATGTTGTCCCACTTCGCCAGCGTGCCGCCCGACATCAGCAGCAACGTGTAGCCACCAAGCAGCGCGACGATCGCGATCCACCACGCACGCTTCGGCGTGTAGATGGCGAACAGCGACACCACCGCGAAGCAGACGCCGATCCGCTGCAGCACGCCGGGCCAGCACATTTCGCGCCCCGGCAACCACCACGCCGCCAGTGCATTGATCACCAGGCCCAACACGATGATGCGCACTGCCCGCCACAGCGCTGCGTTGCGCAACACGTTCGGTGACGCGCCCTGCTCCAGTCGCGGCAGGATCGCCAGCGCCACCGACACGCCCATCACGAACAGGAAGAACGGGAACACCAGGTCGGTCAGCGTGCAACCGTGCCACTCGGCGTGTTCCAGCGGTGCGTAGACGTGATCCCAGGTGCCGGGGTCGTTGACCAGCAGCATCGCCGCCACGGTCAATCCGCGCAGGGCATCGACCGAAGCGAATCGTTGCGGCTTGGCAATCGCGTTCACTTCAATGCATCCGCCGCCGCGACGATGTCGTCGTCCTTCGGAATCACCAGGAAGGCCGCGCCCGCCAGCGGCGTGTAGGTATCCGCGCCGACCACGCGCTTCAGCGGCTTGCCGCCGAACCCGGCTTCGGTGATCGCGGTGATCACGCCTTCGCCGATGCCGGCGCTGAAGCGGCCTTCATCGACGACCAGGATGCGATCGCATTCACCAGCGTGTTTCGCGATCGCCGCGTGATTGAGCGGCACCAGCCAGCGCAGATCGATCGTGCGCACTTTCCAGCCGTATTTCTTCTCGATCTCGCGGGCGGCACGCAGGCTCATCGGCACGCCATTGCCGTAGGTGAAGATCACGCAGTCCTTCGCCTCGGGCTCGTACACGCGTTCCTCGCCCACCACCAGCACCTTTTCGGGCGACGGATATTGCGTGAGCCACTGGCCATCGCCGGCTTCGTACAAATCCTTGGTCATGTACAGCGCGATCGGTTCGAGGAAGACGCTGACGCGGCCATCGACTTTCGCCAGCGCCGCCAGTGTGCGCAGCATCATCGCCGCGTCGTCGCCGCGCGACGAACAACCGACGACGAGGCCGGGAATGTCGCGCAACGCGGTGATCGAATTGTCGTTGTGGAAATGGCCGCCGAAACCGCGCTGGTAGCCGAGTCCGGCGAGACGCACCACCATCGGATTCGCGTACTGGTTGTTGCTGAAGAACTGCAGCGACGCCGCCTCGCCGCGGATCTGGTCAATCGCGTTGTGCAGGTAGGCGAGATACTGGATTTCCGGGATCGGCAGCATCCCCATGTTGGCGAAGCCCTGGGCCATGCCGAGGATCATTGTTTCGTCGAGCAGCGTGTTGAACACTCGACGATTGCCGAAGGCCTTGTGCAAGCCCTTGGTGACGGTATAGACGCCGCCCTTCTGCGCCACGTCCTCGCCGAACAGCAGCGTCTCCGGATACTTGGCGAAGAGATCGTGCAATGCGTTGTTGATCTGGATGGCGAGATGGCGCGGCGGCAATTTCTCCGGCAGCTTCTCTTCACTGCCGAAGGCCTTGATGCGCGCATCCGGCAACGGCGGACGCCCCGCTTCGGCGGCGACCTTGTCCGGCGTGTACGGCGCCAGCGGACGCATCACGTGTTCCAGCGTCTCGATGCGCGGGCGACGATCGGCGTCTTCGGCAGCAGCGAAACACTTCCTGCGCGTCGATTCGTAGAAATCGAGGATGTCCTGCTTCGACATCAGGCCCGACTCCAGCGCGATCGCCGCACTGCGCAACAGCGGATCGCTCGCCTCGACCTTCACCAGTTCGTCGACGCTGCGCCACTCGACTTCGAAGTCGGTGCCGGCATGGCCCATGATGCGGGTCGTGCGCAGATGCAGGAAGGTCGGACGACGCGTCTTGCGGCAATGTTCGACCGCACGCAGCACATCGCCGTAACCGCTGGCGAGATCGAGACCGTCGGCGGTGAAGTAATCGAGATCGGGACGATTGCGGAAGCTCTCGCCGATCCAGCCACCGGGCGTCTTCACCGAGATGCCGATGCCGTTGTCCTCGCACACGAACAGCACCGGCGCCGGCAACTTCTGGTAGGCCGTCCACGACGCCGCGTTGAACGCGGTCTGCGCGGTGGCGTGATTCGCGGAAGCGTCGCCGAAGGAACAGATCGCGATCGAATCATCGGGAATCGGCAGCTGGTGGCCGATGCGGCGCGCGGCCTCGATCGCGACTGCGGTGCCCAGCGCCTTCGGCAGGTGCGAAGCAATCGTCGAGGTCTGCGGCAACACCCACAACGGCTTGCTGCCCCACACCTTGTGGCGGCCACCGGAGGCGGGATCTTCCGCGCTCGCCGCGAACGACAGCGCCGAATCCATGATCGGGTCCATGCCCGGCAGCTTGCGGAAGCGTTCGGCCATGAAACCGCCGCTGCGGTAATGCAGGAAGGCCGGATCGGTATGGCGCGCCGCACGCGCAACCATCGCGTTTCCTTCGTGGCCGCTCGAGCCGATCGTGTAGAAGACCTTGTTCTGCACGCGCAGCACGCGCGCCATCAGGTCGAGGTGGCGCGAGATCAGTTGCGACTCGAACAGTTCGCGAAAGCCCTTCGCATCAAGCGCGCTGCCATCGAGGATCGGTTCGTCCGGCGACGGTCGCGCATCCTTCGGCCCATCCCAGGCATTGACGAATTCGCTGAAATTGACGTCGCAGATTTCGGCGCGGTTGACGCCCTTCATGCGCGCGGGAATCGGATTCGGGATGGGAGCGAACATGGCGGTGTCTCACGACGTCATTGGGTTGATCCGGCCCTGCGCGCGAACCATTCCTCGCGCGTCTGGGTCCAGATATCGATGTGGTGGGTATCGAGCGGCGCCGGATAACTGCCGCGACCGATATTGCGCGCGCCGAGGCGCTGCGCAACCTTCTGCGATTCGATGTTGGCGGCATCGATCGACTGGATCACGTTCGTCCAGCCAAGCGTCTCGAATGCCCAATCGATCGCCGCGGTGCAGGCTTCGGTGGCATAACCCTTGCCGCGACCGTCGGGATGGAAGGCATAACCGACTTCGGTATCGGGCCAGCCATCGGGAAACCACGGGCCGGCCTGGCCCATGAACAATCCGGACGACTTCTCGATCACCGAGAACATGCCGAAGCCTTGCGTGAACCACGCACCCGGCATCTGCAGGAAGCGTCGCCAGGCATCGCCACGCACCAGCGGTCCGCCGATGTGATGGGTGCCGGGATCGGCGAACATTTCGGCGAAGCGCGGGTAGTCAGCGAGTTCGGGAACACGCAGGAGCAACCGTTCGCTTTCGATCCGTGGCGCGCCCTCGCGCAGGCGCGCGAACCAGTCGGCGTGATCGGAAGTCGCGCTCATCGCGATCAGAACGGCGCTATCAAAAGGCATTAATACCGGTCAGTTCGCGGCCGACCACCAGCTGGTGCACGGTTTCCGTGCCTTCGTAGGTGATGACCGATTCGAGGTTGAGCGCGTGGCGGATCGCCGAATGTTCGGTGGTGATGCCGGCGCCGCCGAGCAGGTCGCGGCATTCGCGCGCGATGTCGATCGCCATGCGGCAGTTGTTCCACTTCGCCAGCGATACCTGGGTCGGCTGCATCTTGCCGGCGTCCTTCAAGCGACCGAGCTGCAGCGACAGCAACTGCGCCGCGGTGATGCGCCGCGCCATGTCGGCCATCTTCAACTGCGCCGCCTGCGTTGCTGCGACCGGACGCCCGAACAGCACGCGTTCCTTGGTGTAGTTCAGCACTTCGTCGAGGCAGGCGATCGCCGCACCGATCGGACCCCAGGTGATGCCATAACGCGCCTGCGTCAGGCAGCCCAGCGGCCCCTTCAGGCCCTTCACGTTGGGCAGGCGGCTGGAATCGGGCACGCGCAGGTTGTCGAAGAACAGCGCCGAGGTCACCGACGCGCGCAGGCTCATCTTGTGCTTGATCGTCTGCGCATCGAAACCCTTCATGCCCTTCTCGACGATGAAGCCCTGGATGCCGTCATCGGTCTGTGCCCAGACGATGGCGATGTCGGCGATGCTGCCGTTGGTGATCCACATCTTGCCGCCGTTGATCACCCAGTCGCTGCCGTCCTTCTTGGCGTGCGTCTTCATGTTGGCCGGATCGGAACCGCCATGCGCCTCGGTCAGGCCGAAGCAGCCGATCACCTTGCCGGCGGCCATCTGCGGCAGCCACTGCTTGCGCTGTTCCTCGTTGCCGTAGGCGTAGATCGGATACATGCACAGCGACGACTGCACGCTGGCGAAACTGCGG
The DNA here is from genome assembly GCA_018242405.1 of Pseudomonadota bacterium. Taxonomy (GTDB): domain Bacteria; phylum Pseudomonadota; class Gammaproteobacteria; order Xanthomonadales; family Xanthomonadaceae; genus Solilutibacter. Next base: position 9,494 of record JAFEBZ010000057.1, read on the forward strand.
ATGCCGGAATCACCGCGCTCCAGCTCCTGGCAGATCAGGCCGTAGCTGACGCCGTTGAGTCCGGCGCAACCATATTCCTCGGGCAGGGTGGCGCCGAGCAGGCCGAGCTCGGCCATTTCCGGGATCAGGTGCCTGGGGAATTCGCCCTTGTCGAAGCAGTCGCCGATGATCGGCAGCACGCGTTCATCGATGAACCGCGCCACCGTATCCTGCACCGCGCGCTCCTCCTCGCTCAACAGGGAGCGGACGTCGTAGAGATCGTAGGGATTGAGGGCTGCGGCCATGGCGAGGAACACCGGGAATGGATGAAGCCGACCATTCTACCGCCCCGCCGCAACGCGGACGGGAGCCTTGCGGCTCCCGTCATTGCTTGCTTCGTGCTGGCTGATGTGGTTACAGGCGCGTCACCACGCGACCGTCCACCACCGGGAAGCGATCGGTCGACGGCTTCTGGTCGAGGCGGACCACCTTGTCCTTGCCTTCGTAACGATAGGTCACGTCGTAGCCGACGGTATCCGTGCCGGTACCGACCGCGATGCGCGAGCCCGGGCGCTTGGCCATGCGCTGCTTGCCGACGCTGCCGTCGGGATTGCGATAGGTCACGTCATAGCCGATCAGCTTGTTGGTGTAGCTGGTGTCGTTAACCGTGGTGCACTGGTGATCGGTGCGCTGCACGGTCGCGTTCTCATGGCGACGATTCTGGATGCGGTTGCCGGCGATGCCGCCACCCACCGCGCCCGCCACGGTCGCCAGGTCACGACCCTTGCCACCGCCGACCTGATGACCGACCAGACCGCCGACCACGGCACCGATGGCCGTACCTGCGATGTTGTGCGGATCCTTGGTGGGAGCCTTTTCGGTGACCACTACATCCTTGCAGTCCTGACGCGGCGTCGTCTGGGCGATCTTGTCGTTCACCGGCGTCACGTCGAGCACGGTGGCGTACCTGGTGTTCTTGCTGGTGACCTTGCGCACGTCGGTGATCGACGCATAGTCCGTTGCCGCGTTGGCAGCGGTGTCCGTCGCCTGGCCGTGCACGGTGTTGCTGGCGCTGTCGGCAGCGGCCGGCTGCAGTGCCGTCGCCGTGTCGGCTGGCTGCGCCGCAGTCGTCGCAGCCGTGACCGGAGCCGATGGCTGGGAGGTGGCCGCGTGGTAGGCGGCGACGGCGCCACCGCCGATCAGCAGGCAACCCAAGCCAGCACCGAGGACTTTGTTGTCGATATTCATCGTCATCTCCCAAATGGCGGACCATCCGCCTGCGACATGGCCATCTAACCTCAATGCACCTGAACGGAGGGATGACTTTCGGCCTATGCCAGCTGACGACGCGATAAACATCCAGTCCCCATTCATTTTCAGTCGCGCGATGGTGCAATCGACCTGATACGGTGACGCCATCCCGCCGTTGGATGGAATCCGACCGATGCGCTTTCGATCCTTCTTCCTCGCCCCTTTCATGCGCTGGCTGGGCCGGCTCAGCCATCCCAAGCTGTTCGTGATCGTCGGCCTGCTGTTCCTGGTCGACCTCGCCATCCCGAACTTCGTGCCATGGGATGACATCCTCCTCGGCCTCGGCACCCTGCTTCTCGCCAAGTTGAAGAAGAAGGATCCCGACGCCCCGCAAGCCAACGACAGCAAGCCGCCAGTCGAAGGCACCGCCACCCGGCGTTGACCGCAGTGGAGTTGTTCGATTCGCACAGCCACATCGATGTCGATGTTTTCGACGGCGATCGCGGCGCGGTGATGGCGCGTGCCCGCGATGCCGGCGTCATCGGACAGCTGGTACCGGCGATCGCCGCCGCCGGCTGGCCGCATCTGCGTGAAGCCTGCGCTGCATATCCGGACGCGCTGCATCCCGCCTACGGCATGCACCCGATGTACCTGGACGAACATCGCCCCGAACATCTCGAACAGCTACGCGACTGGCTGCAAGATCCCGCCTGCGTGGCGGTCGGCGAGATCGGACTGGATTACTTCGTCGAGACACTCGATCGCGAACGCCAGCAATTCTTTTTCGATGCACAGCTGCGGCTTGCGCGCGAATTCGATCTGCCAGTGATCGTGCATGCGCGGCGCGCGGTCGACGCGGTGATCGCCACCATGAAGAAGATCGGCGGCTTGCGCGGCATCGTCCACAGCTTCGCCGGCAGCACGGAACAGGCGGAGCAACTGTGGAAGATGGGTTTCCTGCTCGGCATCGGCGGACCGGTGACTTACGAGCGCGCGCAACGCCTGCGTCGGTTGGTGCAGACAATCCCGCTGGAATACCTGGTACTGGAAACCGATTCGCCCGACCAGCCCGATGCGGGATGGCGCGGCCAGCGCAACGAGCCTGCGCGCCTCACCGCGATTCTTGCGGCGGTCGCGGAGTTGCGCGGCGAGTCGCCGGAAGTGATCGCTGCTGCCACGACGGCGAATGTGCAGCGGTTGTTCGCACGCGCTGGTGCGTGGGTGACCAGCTCCGTTACGCGGGACGCCGCAAGTACGTCCATGTAGGCTCGGACGCGCCATCCATGGCGCGTACGCCCGCGCACCGGACTGGCGCACCCACTTCCGCGCGCGTGTTGTTGCTTTCTAGGGAGTGAAGAGCAACAGCTCGCGCGGTTGTTGCTCTTTCTCTCACTCCCCCTGAAGCACCCACCGGCGGCGCCTATGCGGTTCGTCTGTAGCGCCGACCATACGCAGCATGGATGCTGCGTATGAGCCTACATGGATGTATTCACGGCGTGTCGGCGGCTGCAGACAACCGCGATAGGCGCACA
>JAFEBZ010000058.1 GCA_018242405.1 Pseudomonadota bacterium
GTATGGTGTTCGTCGACGTGGAGATCGCCCTCGCAATCGACCGTCAAGGCAAATCCACCGTGCTTGCCGAGCTGTTCCAGCATGTGGTCGAAGAAACCGATGCCGGTCTGGATCTTCTGCGGACCCGGCGCGTCGAGATCGACGCTGGCGACGATTTTCGTTTCGTTGGTCGATCGATCAACGGTCGCCGCACGCGTGCCGCCGAGCACCGCTGCCGGAATCTGCGACCACGCCAGGCCTTCCCCGAACTGTGGCGACTTCAGCTTGAAGCCGCGGATGCCCATGTTCTGCGCGAACTGGATGTCGGTATCGCGGTCGCCGATCATCGCACTGCGCTGCGGATCGAAATTGCGTTCGCGCAGGTAGTGCATCACCAGGCCGACCGCGGGCTTGCGCGTCGGCAGCGGATCGTGGGCGAAACTGGGATCGATCAGCACTTCGCGGAAGCGGATGCCCTGGCTTTCCAGCACCTGCATCATCAGCGCGTGCGGCGCGTCGAAATCGGCCTGCGGGAACGATGGCGTACCCAACCCGTTCTGGTTGGTCACCATCACGAATTCGTAGCCGGCGTCGCGCAGTTCCAGCATCGCCGGAATCACGCCTTCGACGAAGCGCAGCTTCTCGTAGCGGTCGATCTGGAAATCGGAAGGTTCTTCGATCAGGGTGCCGTCGCGATCGACAAACAGGATGGGCTGACTCATGCGGCAAGGTCCTTGGCCGGCCGGAGTGCGGCCAGCATGCGTTGGTTGTCTTCGGGGCGGCCGATGGTGATGCGCAGTGCGTCGTCCAGTTGCGGCATCGCGCGCATGTCGCGCACTACCACGCCAGACGCCAGCAATGCGCGGTACGCGCCTTCGGCATCATCGAAGCGTACCAGCAGGAAGTTGCCTGCGGATGGATAGACGCGACGAATTCCCGTCATGGTCTCAAGCACCGCTTGCACTCGGGTACGCTCCGCCTTCGCTTCCTCCACATGCGCCGTGGTTGCAGCGAGCGCAACCGGTTCCAGCGCCTGCAACGCCTGCGCGACGGCCGGACCCGCCAACGGATACGGGGCCTGGCAGCGACGGATCATCGCGATCAGTTCCGGCCGGGCGATCGCGACGCCAATCCGCGCCGATGCCAGCGCGTGCGCTTTCGACAGGGTGCGCAGGATGACGAGGTTGTCGTGATCGGGAATCAGGGAAACCAGCGACGGCCGCGATGCATATTCGACGTAGGCCTCGTCCACCACCACGATGGCACGGCCTTCCAGCCGCCGCAGCAGCTGCACGATCGCGGTTTCATTCACCAATTCACCCGATGGATTGCCCGGCGAGCAGACGAAGACCAGCGATGCCTTGCCGGCGATCGCCGCATCCGCCATCGCATCGATATCGGTGACCAGTCCATCTGCCATATCCACCAGCGGCACCTCGACGACGCGAACGCCATGCAGGCGCGCGCACACCGCATACATGCCGAACACCGGCGGCGCGGTGACGATCGCACCCTGCCCCGGCGCGCAGAACGCGCGTACCAGCACGTCGATGGCCTCGTCGCTACCGCGACCGACCAGCACATCGTCGATCGTCACTCCATACAGATCGGCCATGCGTTGGCACAACGCCTGCGGCTGCGGCTCGGGATAACGGCGACAAGCACCATCGGCATCTCCCGCGTTCGCCCACGCCGATTCATTCGCATTCAACCAGACATCGCCGGTGATGCGATCGCTGCGCGCCGACTTGTAGCCGGCGAATTCGCGCAGGTCCGCGCGCAACAGGGTCGATGCGGTGCTCATGCCGATTCCGCCATGCGCACCGTCACTGCCAGCGCGTGCGCCTGCAAGCCTTCGGCATTCGCCAATGTCACCGCGCACGGACCGATGGTGCGCAGGCCGTCGCGACTCGCGGTCTGCACGCTCAGCGATTTCATGAAACTGCCGACGCTCAGCCCGCTCCATGCCCGTGCGGCACCACCGGTCGGCAGCACGTGGTTGCTGCCGCTGCAGTAATCGCCCAGCGATTCCGGCGTCCAGTCGCCCATGAACACCGTGCCCGCCGATGTCACCTGGTCGAGCCAGGCGCGCGGATCGCGCAGCGACAGGATCAAGTGCTCGGGCGCGTAGAGATTGCTGATCGCGATCGCCTGCGCGGGATCGCCGACCTGGATCAGGCGCGATGCCCGCAGTGCCTTGCGGGCGATTTCGGCGCGGGGCAGTGTCGGAAGCTCGTCGTCGATCGCTTTCGCGACCGCATCAAGCAGTTCCGGCGAATCCGACAACAGCAGTACCTGCGAATCCGGACCGTGTTCGGCCTGCGACAACAGGTCGGCGGCGATGAAGCGCGGATTGGCGCCGGCATCGGCGATCACCAGCACTTCCGACGGACCGGCCGGCATGTCGATCGCGGGGCCATCGCTGCGTTGCGAGGCCTGGCGCTTGGCTTCATCGACATAGGCATTGCCAGGTCCGAACAGCTTGTCACAACGCGGGATCGATGCAGTCCCGAAGGTCATCGCCGCGATCGCCTGGGCGCCGCCCAGCTTGAACACGCGGACATTGGGCACGCGCCGCGCCGCGACCAGCACCGCGGGATCGACGCTGCCATCCTTGCGTGGCGGCGTACACAGCACGATGTCCGGACAACCTGCGAGCATGGCCGGAATGGTCAGCATCAATGCCGTCGACGGCAACGGCGCGCTGCCCGCCGGCACGTACAGTCCGACCGGATTGATCGGTCGCGACACCCGTTCGCA
>JAFEBZ010000059.1 GCA_018242405.1 Pseudomonadota bacterium
ACGCGCGAGCCGGTCGCGAAGAAGTCGTGCAGGTCGTGCGCGAACGAATCGAACTTCGCGTTGGTGGTGCGGTTCAGGCGGCTGAAGAAGTTGTACGCCAACACCGCCGGGATCGCGACGAACAGACCGATCGCGGTCATGATCAGCGCTTCACCCACCGGACCGGCCACGGCCGAAATCGAGGCGTCGCCGCTGGCGCCGATGGCGATCAGCGCGTGGTAGATGCCCCACACCGTACCGAGCAGACCGACGAACGGAGCGGTCGCACCGACGGTGGCGAGCACGGTCAGGCCGGACTCGAGGACCATCGATTCGCGGGTGACGGCCTGGCGCAGGGCGCGGTCGACGAACTCGGAGCGATTCAGCGATTCAGCCAGGCGCGAGCCTTCGCTGCGCTGGTGGTGGGCGGCAGCTTGGGCGGCGTCGAGCGCGATCTTGGAGAACGGCTCGTTGCGCGGCTGTTCTTCCATGTAGCGGACGGCATCCTGCGCGTTCGGGGTTTCCCAGAACGTGTTGACCACGCGATCGGCGCTGCCGCGAATGCGGGCGTTCTTGATGAAGTTCATGACGATCCAGTAGATCGACAACAGCGAGAAGATCATCAGGGTGAGGAAGACGATCCAGCCGACGGCATCGAAACCGTGGACCAGCTGGGCGAAACCCATCTGCTGCAGAGCAGCGGCGTTGTTGCCACCGGAAGCGGCGGCGGGAGCGGCTTGTTGAAGAAGCATTGCGCTTACCTTTGTCGACGAAAAGTGGGAAAGGGGTGTGGTAAGGCCGCGCGGCCTTATTCCACGTTGAGCACGATGGGCAGAACACCCTGGCCGGCAGCGCCAGCGCAGATCTTGACGCCGCGTGCCCAGCTGGTGGCAGCACGGTCGAGGTCACGGTCGCCCGAGGAACCCGCGATGCTGGTTCCACTCACGGAACCATCGGCGTTGTAGTTGACCGTGACGCGCGCGGTACCGCCACTGAAACCCTTGGCCGCGGCCTTGCCGATCGCGACCTGCAAGGGCGTCTGCGAAGGCTGGCCGCACAGGTTGCCACGGAGGTCGTTGTTGTTGACCTTCGGGCCCGACGGTGCCGGGGGAGCCGGCGGCGGCGGCGGTGCGGGCGGTGCCGGAGGAGCCGGCGGCGGCGCCTGGTAGGAATTCGCGTTCGCGGTGTCGCTGATGATCGGCGGCTGCGGCGTCGGCGGAACCGGCGGCGACGGACGCGGCGGCTGCGGCGGCAGGTTCGGCGCCGGCGGCGGCGGCACGATTTCCTTCGGCGGCGGCGGCGGCGGCGGCGGCGGCGGCTTGATCATCTGCACAGCCACGCGCTCGGTCTTGTCGGCATCGGACTGTGGCGGTGAGACCGGCGACATCAACAACAGCAGGGCAGCGACGTGCACCGCCAGCGCAGCGGACATGCCGGCGATGCGCGGCCAGTTCAGGCCGACGGCGCCATCGTCGTCGTGTCGGTATTGGTGTGGGGCGATGGTTTCCGTCATTCGAGAACTCTGGGAGGGGGCACGACGCCGACTGGAACGCAGTTCCCGCCATCCATCGGGCGACGGGGACCCCGAAGCTTATACCAACTCCGGGGCTGCATTCCACATATTCGACAGTGAAAATCGATTGCAGTTGCTTAAGAAATTGTTACTTGAGAAACCGTTGCGCAGCGGCAGGATTCTTCACGCCTTTCTTCAAGGCTTCCTGCGCCGCAGCCTTTGCTTCGGCCTTTTTGCCCTGGCCGGAGAGGATGCGCGCACGGTTCAAGTCGGCATCACCGGTGGTGGACATGCCCGCGGCCTTGGCGTAATTGGCCAGCGCGATGTTCCACTGATCCTGCCCGAATGCGCCCTGTGCGACCACACTGTAAGCCGTCGCCGTCTGGTCGTTCTTCGGGATGCTGCCCTTGGCGACTTCGGTATCGAGCACCGTCTGCGCTTCCTTCCAGTTCGCGGTCGGATCCTGCAACAAGGTGATGTAGTAGGCGCGGAGATCATCCGCACCGGTCAGCAGGCCCTGCTTGTAGCGATCGCGCAGGAGCGCCAGCATTTCGGCGTTCTTGTTTTGTTGCTGGTAGGTGGCCAGCAGGTTCTGGAACGCGGTGTGGTCGTTGGGGTCCTTGGCCAGGCGTTGCTTGAAGGCGGCCTCGGCATCACCCGCCCTGCCGGTATGCGACAACAGCGACAGGCGCATGTTCGCGTACTGCGGATCGGTGGTCTTGGTTTCGGCGATGAACTGGTCCAGCACCTTCAGCGCTTCCGGATACTTGCCGGCGTTGCTGAGGCTGGCCACCAGGTTGCTCATCGAATCGTAATGGCCGTTGTTGTCGAGGCCATTCGCCGTGACGACTTCCTGGAAATCGGTGGCGGCAGTCGCGTAATCCTTCTGCGCGAAAGCCGCACTGCCGGCGATTTCATACGTCATGGCTTTTTCATACGGCGTGCCGGCCTTGGGCAGGAAAGCGTCGGTCAGGCTGCGCACCTTGGCGAAATCCTGCGCGGTGTAGGCCTTGCTGATTTCATTCAGCTGCTTGCTGCCCTCGTCGGAGATCTTCGGTTTCGGTTCCTTGCGCGTCGCATTGGGATAACGCGGCGCTTCCTTGGCCTCTTCCTTGCCATGACTGGAACGCGAGTTGTCCTGGGCCGAGGCAGGCAGCGCGGTGGCGGAACATGCCAGGACTGCGACGATGGACAATGACAACAAATGGGCCGTGCTACGCATGGAACAACTCCTGACTGAATGACGAAAGGTTGTTGCCGTGGCCTGTTGCCATGGCAAGTTGCAGCGAACCACTTTCGTTTCCCCGGTGCGGCGGCGGTTCAATCTTGAGGGGGCCTAGCTTAACCGCATTTTGGTCGGCGTCCGGCCGCGCGTGCCTGTTCATACACCGGCATCAATCCCCCTGCCCGCCTGCCCAGTTCACCCAATCGCGCCTGCGGATCCGGATGGGTGGACAGCCATTGCGGCGGGCGCGCGCTGCCCTCGGCGATCATGTTCTGCCACAGGTTCACGGCCTTGCGCGGATCGAAACCAGCGCGCGCCATCAATTGCTGACCGACAACATCCGCTTCCGATTCCTGCGTACGGCTGTTGGGCAGCAGGTAGCCGGTCTGCGCAACCGCGCCACCAATCTGCCCGACTGCGTTGGGATCGATCCCGGCCAGTGCACCGAGTATCTCTGCAAGCGTCAGGCCCGCCTGGGCATTCTGCGCGCGGGCATAGCGCTCGGCATGGTGGTTGGAGATCACGTGGCCGATCTCGTGCGCAATGACCGTGGCCAACTCGTCCTGGTCACGCGCAACCTTGAAGATGCCGGTATTGACGCCGACTTTCGCACCCGGCAACGCGAACGCATTGGGTTCGGGATCGACGAACACCACGGTTTCCCAGCGGTAGCGTTGCCATTGCGACGGCAACTGCTGCACCAGGTCATCGACCACGCAATTGACGTAGGCACGTTCGCGCGGATTCTGGGATTGCGGCTTCTGCGCCTTGAGCTTGGCGAATTCCTGCGCACCCATCTGGTCCAGCTGCGGTTGCGACACGCCCCCGACCACCTGCTGCCGCCCGGTCGGCGACATCGTGGTGGTGGTGGCGCAGCCGGTCAACAATCCGAAGGTTGCAGCAAGCGCGGCGACGCGGAGATTCGGTTTGTTCATGACAGGCATCCCTGCAATGTGTGGTGTTTTCTTTTCTAGGCGACGGCTGATCAAGAACGCGTCAATGACTCAGACGTCGAGGTTCGCCACCTTCAGCGCATTGTCCTCGATGAATTCGCGCCGCGGCTCGACCACGTCACCCATCAGCGTGGTGAAGATCTGGTCGGCGGCGACCGCGTCCTCGACCTTGACCTGCAACAGGCGACGCGTGTCCGGGTTCACCGTGGTTTCCCACAACTGTTCCGGGTTCATTTCGCCGAGGCCCTTGAAGCGCTGGATCTGGCGACCCTTCTTCGCTTCCTCGAGCAACCACGCCTGGGCATCGGCGAACGATTCGATCGCCTGCGCGCGATTGCCGCGCGCGATCTGCGCGCCATCGCGCACCAGTCCATGCAACTGCGTCGCGGCATCACGCAACGGCTTCAGTTCGCCCTGCTCGAACACGGTGACGGGCATGATCTGCGTCAGCTCCTCGCCCATGTGCAGGCGCGTGATCAGCAATGCCGCCGGGCGCGATTCCGTGGCCGCCTGCAATTTCAGCGTGTAACGCGGCTTGCCGAGTCCGCTCTGGTTGAGCTTGGCGGCCAGCGCATCGAGATCGGCCTGCGCGACATTTGTATCGGACGACAGCGGCACGAAATCGACTAGCGCTTCCAGCACCGCCGGATCGTAGCGATGGGCATTGCGGGCGATCGATGCGCGCGCATCGGCGAACGCCATCAGCAGTTTTTCCAGTGCGGCGCCTTCGATCGGCGGTTCGCCCACAGTCGGGATCAGCTGCGCGCCTTCCACCGCGTTGTTGGCGAGATAGGCGTCAAGCGCGGCATCGTCCTTCAGGTACAACTCGTTCTTGCCCTGCTTGATCTTGTACAGCGGCGGCAAGCCGATGTAGACGTGGCCGCGTTCGATCAGTTCCGGCATCTGCCGGTAGAAGAACGTCAGCAACAACGTGCGGATGTGCGAACCGTCGACGTCGGCGTCGGTCATCAGGATGATGCGGTGATAGCGCAGCTTGTCCGGGTTGTATTCGTCCTTGCCGATGCCGGTGCCGAGCGCGGTGATCAGCGTGCCGACTTCGGCACTGGCCAACATGCGATCGAAACGCGCGCGTTCGACGTTGAGGATCTTGCCCTTGAGCGGCAGGATCGCCTGGGTCTTGCGGTTGCGACCCTGCTTGGCGGAGCCACCGGCCGAGTCACCCTCAACGATGAACAGTTCAGACAACGCCGGATCCTTTTCCTGGCAGTCGGCGAGCTTGCCGGGCAACCCGGCGATATCGAGCGCGCCCTTGCGCCGGGTCAGGTCGCGGGCCTTGCGCGCTGCCTCGCGGGCACGCGCAGCATCGACGATCTTGCCGGCGATCGCACGTGCTTCATTGGGGTGTTCCTGGAGGAACTCCTCCAAACGTGCGCCGAATGTGCTTTCAACGACCGGTCTCACCTCAGATGAGACAAGCTTTTCCTTGGTCTGGCTGGAGAAGCTGGGATCCGGCACCTTGACCGACAGGACCGCGATCAAGCCTTCGCGCATGTCGTCGCCCGACAGCGAGACCTTGGCCTGCTTGGCGATACCGTTCTGCTCGATGTAATTGGTCAGCGTGCGGGTCAGCGCCGCGCGGAACCCGATCAGGTGGGTACCGCCGTCCTTCTGCGGGATGTTGTTGGTGAAGCAGAACATCGTTTCCTGGTAGGCGTCGGTCCACTGCAGGGCGACGTCCACGGTGATGCCGCTTTGCTCGCCAGTCACCGAAATCACGTTCGGATGCAGCGGGGTCTTGAGCTGGGCCAGATGTTCGACGAAGGAGCGAATGCCACCCTCATACTGGAAGGTGGTGCTCTCCCCTTCCCCGCGCTCGTCGGTCAGGATGATCTTGACGCCGGAGTTGAGAAAGCTGAGTTCGCGCAGGCGGCGCGCCAGGATGTCGTAGTGGAATTCGACGTCGGTGAAGATGTCGGCCGACGGCCAGAAACGCAGCAAGGTGCCGCGCTTGTCGCCCTGCTCGCCCAGCTTCTTCAGCGGCGACACCGGTTCACCCAGGCGGTACTCCTGCTGGTAATGGCCACCATCGCGCCAGATGTCGAGGGTCAGTTTGTCGGACAGCGCATTGACCACGCTGACGCCGACGCCGTGCAAGCCGCCCGAGACCTTGTAGCTGTTGTCGTCGAACTTACCACCGGCATGCAGCACGGTCATGATGACTTCGGCTGCCGAAACACCCTCTTCCTTGTGGATATCGACCGGGATGCCGCGGCCGTTGTCGTACACCGACACCGAGCCGTCGTGATGGATGGTGACGAGAATCTCGTCGGCGTGGCCGGCCAGCGCCTCGTCCACCCCGTTGTCGACAACCTCGAACACCATGTGATGCAGGCCAGTACCGTCATGGACGTCACCGATGTACATGCCGGGACGTTTGCGGACTGCTTCCAGGCCGCGCAGGACGGTGATCTTGGAGGAGTCGTAATTGGTGTTCTGGGGGGCGTTCGAAGCGCCCTCGGAGGTGTCCGTCATGCAGGTCCCATGTCTGGGCGAGGCAGCTCGTGGAGGGCCGCCAGCGCCGGTCATTCGATAGCTTCGATCATACCATCCAAGGGGTTCGGGATCGAGCAGAAGCGCTTGTTTTGCCGTGGTTTGCGCAAATATCGAATACTCGATTCAGTCGCGCGAGAACAGGCTTTCAGGCGGGCTGGACCCCACCATGTTCCACGTGGAACATGGACGTTGGCCAAGCCGGATCGAGCTCGAGGGCGTCGAGCTCGGTTCCAGTGATGAACACCTGGGCGCCGCTCGTCACGAGCGCCGTCAACAGGGCATGGCGATGGTCGCGGTCGAGCTCGGACGCAAGATCATCAAGGAGGATCAATGGCCATTCGCCGCGGCGGGCATGGAAATCCTCGGCCTGGGCAAGGAGCAAGGCGAGGGCGGCCAATTTGCTCTGGCCACGTGACAGCGGTTCGCGGGCTGGACGCGCTGCAAACCCAAGCAACAGATCGGCCCGATGCGGACCGGCCGTGGTATGGCCCAACTGGCGATCGCGCTCACGATTGACCAGCAAGGCATCCGCCAGAGTCAGTTCATCGCGTCGCCAACCCGGCAGATAGGTGTGTTGCGCCGGACCCAGTTCGGGAATCAGCTCCCGCGCCCAACGCTCAACCAGAGATTCCAGCGCCTCGACATAACTCCGGCGATGTCGATCCAGTGTTTCTCCCGCCTGGGCCAGCTCGGAATCCCAGGCATCCAGTGCCGCATTGCCACCACCAGACTTGAGCAGGGCGTTGCGTTGCTTGAGGGCTCGGGCGTGGCGCCGCCAGACCGGAAGGAATTCCGGTTCCACGTGGAACAACCCCCAATCAAGCAGGCGCCGCCGCGGTTCGCCGCCACCCGAGAGCAGGGCATGGCTACCGGGCTCGAAGGTCACGGCGGCAAGGGCTGTGCATAACTCGCTGAGTTGGACGACGTCGGCGCCATCCAGCCGACCCTGCCATTCATTGCCGGCGTGGCGCAGGCCGACCTGATGCCGGCGCGTATCGTCTTGCTCGGACCAGCGCGCGAAAACCTGCAGGGCGGGCGCTCCGGTACGGATCAGGCCGTCACGGACCCGGCCACGGAAGCTGCGCCCATAGGCCAGCAAGTGCAGGGCTTCCAGCACACTGGTCTTGCCGGCCCCGTTGCTGCCGATCAACAAATTCAGTCCCGGCCCAGGCGTCAGCCGGACTTCCCGGATGCTGCGGACATCATGGATGTCGAGCTGCTCGAGCCTCATTGGGCACGCCTCATGGCATGACCCGCTCAAGCAACAACGCCCGGACCAGCCGGGCGTTGCGCGTGTTCCACGTGGAACCTGTTTCCGTCACGGCGAAGCGGTCACAGGCGCAGCGGCATCACCACGTGGCGGCAACGCTCGTTACTGGCTTCACGGACGAGTGCCGAGGAATTGGCATCGCGCAGGGCCAGCACGACCTTTTCATCGCGCAGGGAGGACAGGGCTTCCAGCAGATAGGTGACGTTGAAGCCGATGGTCACGCCTTCGACGCGGGTATCGGCCTCGACTTCTTCCTGGGCTTCTTCCTGCTCGGGATTGTGCGAACTGATATGCAGCTGGCCCGGGGTCACTTCCAGGCGCACGCCGCGGTACTTCTCGTTGGAGAGAATGGCGACGCGCTGCAGGGCGGCGCGCAATTCCTCGCGATCCATCGTCACCAGTTTGTCGGCGCCGATCGGAATCACCGCTTCGTAGTCCGGGAACTTGCCGTCGATCAGCTTGCTGGTAAAGGTGACATCGTCGCGCTTGACCCGCAGGTGATTGCGGCCGAGTTCCAGCTCCAGCACGCGATCGCCGCCTTCGAGCAGGCGCTGCAGCTCGTGCACACCCTTGCGCGGCACGATGATCTGGCGCTTGGAGCGGCTGTCGCCATTGAGTTGCGCTTCACACAGGGCGAGGCGGTGGCCATCGGTAGCCACGCAGCGCAACAGGCCATCACGGAGATCGAACAGCAGGCCGTTGAGGTAATAGCGGACATCCTGCTGGGCCATCGCGAAGGCGGTGCGATCGATCAGTTCCTTGAGCGCGGACTCGCTGATCTCGACCCGTTCGGTGGCATCGACTTCATCGATCGAGGGGAAGTCATTGGCGGGCAGGGTGGCCAGGCTGAAACGGCTGCGACCGGCTTGCACGCTCATCTTGTCGCCGGATTGGGTCATCGTCACCTTGCTGCCATCGGGCAGGGCACGAACGATGTCGAACCATTTGCGGGCGGGAATGGTGATCTCGCCGTCCTCGGCACCTTCGTCCAGGGCCGAGCGCGACACCATTTCGACTTCGAGGTCGGTACCGGTCAGGGACAGGCCGCCCTGTTTGACCTGGACCAACAGGTTGGCCAGCACGGGCAGGGTCTGGCGACGTTCAACCACGTTCACCACTTGCGCCAGGGGTTTCAGCAGGGCTTCGCGTTGCAGGGTCAAGCGCATGGATGCAGTTCCGGTTCGGGATTCGTCCACTGCTTTTAGAGAGTGGATAAATCAAAAACGATGG
>JAFEBZ010000005.1 GCA_018242405.1 Pseudomonadota bacterium
CGCTCGCATTCACCGTGAATCCGAGCGAGCGCAGGATGCGTTCGACATCGGCATCCGCGATCGTGACGCCGAGCACGCGGGCCAGGCGTTCGCGACGCAGCGTTACCGGTTGCGGTTTCGGCAGGTCGGCATCGCGACTGACTTCGCTGACCGGGCCCGGCGTGCCACCGGCAACTTCGAGGATCAGTGCGGTCGCGCGTTCGATCGCCTGCCGCGGCAGCTCGGGATCGACACCACGCTCGAAGCGATGCGAAGCATCGGTGTGCATGCCGAGCTTGCGCGAACGGCCGATGATCGCCGCCGGTGCGAAATGCGCGGCTTCCAGGAACACGTTGCGGGTGTCGTCGCTGACGCGGGTATCAAAGCCACCCATCACGCCGGCGAGCGCCACTGCGCGATCGTTGTCGGTGATGACGAGGAAGCCGTCGTCGACGCTGGCGTCGCGGCCGTCGAGCAGCTTCAGGCTTTCATCCTTGCGGGCATGACGCACGCCGATCGGTCCCTGCAAACGATCGCGATCGAAGGCATGCATCGGCTGGCCAAGTTCCAGCATCACGTACTGGGTGACGTCGACGAGGAAGCTGACCGGGCGGATGGCGCTGCGGCGCAGGCGTTCGGCCATCCACAGCGGCGTCGCGGCCTTGGCATCGACGCCTTCGATCACGCGACCGGCATAGCGTGGTGCATCGGCGCCGGCATCCAGCGTGATCGCCAGCGTCGAAGTCGACTGCGCAGGAACTGCGGCAATCGCCTGCTCGGCGAGCGCGGTGCCGGTGGCCGCCGCGACATCACGGGCGATGCCGCGCAGGCAGAAGCAGTCGGCGCGATTGGGCGTCAGGCCCAGTTCGATCACCGCATCCGGCAATCCGAGGTAATCGGCGATCGCCGTACCGACCGGCGCATCGGCCGGCAATTCCAGCAATCCGGAGGCATCGGCGTCGATGCCGAGCTCCTTGGCCGAACACAGCATGCCGTTCGATTCGACACCGCGCAGCTTGGCCGCCTTGATGGTGATGTCGCCGATCTGCGCGCCGACCATCGCCAAAGGTGCCTTCAGGCCGGCGCGTGCATTCGGTGCACCGCAGACGATTTGCAGCACGCCGTGCGAACCGGCATCGACCGTGCAGATTTGCAGGCGATCGGCTTCGGGATGGCGCACGCATTCGCGGATCTGCGCGACCACGACGTTATCGAGGTCCTGTCCCAGCACTTCACTGCCTTCGACCTCGAGACCGATCGCGGTGAGCGTCGATTCCAGTTGTTCGCGCGTCGTCGTGGTCGGGACCAGTGCGCGCAGCCAGCGTTCGGAAAACTTCATGCGAATTGCCTCAGGAACCGCACGTCGTTCTCGAAGAACGCACGCAGGTCGTTGACGCCGTAACGGAGCATGGCCAGGCGTTCGACGCCCATGCCGAAAGCGAAACCGGTGTAGCGCTCGGGATCGATGCCGACGTTGCGCAGCACTTCAGGGTGGACCATGCCGCAGCCCAGCACTTCCAGCCAGCGCGAGCCGCCGTCGCCGGTATCCCATTTGATGACGACGTCGGCACCTGGCTCGACGAAGGGAAAGTAGGTCGGCTTGAACAGCATCTCGAAATCGCGTTCGAAGAAGCCGCGCAGGAACTCCGCGATCGTGCCCTTGAGGTCGGCGAAGGTCGCGTGCTCGTCGACGAGCAAACCTTCGACCTGATGGAACATCGGCGAGTGGGTCTGGTCGCTGTCGCTGCGATAGACCTTGCCGGCGGCGATCATTCGCAACGGTGGTTTGATGTCCTGCATGTAGCGCACTTGCACGCCCGAGGTATGCGTACGCAGCAGGCGACCGTCGCCGAAATAGAAGGTATCGTGCATCGCCCGCGCCGGGTGGTGCGGCGGGAAGTTGAGCGCTTCGAAGTTGTGCCAGTCGTCCTCGATCTCGGGACCGTCGGCAAGTTCGTAGCCGAGGCGCGCGAAGATGTCGACGATGCGTTCCAGCGCGCGATTGAGCGGATGAATGCCGCCGATCGCGCCGTCGCGTCCGGGCAGCGTCATGTCCAGCGTTTCGCCGGCAAGCTGCGCATCGAGCGCGGCGCTGTCCAGCGACTGCTTGCGTGCGGTCATCGCGTCGGTGACGACGGTACGCACGCGGTTCACCACCTCGCCCTGCACCTTGCGCTCGTCGGGCGACAGCGTGCCCAGCGCCTTCAGGCGGCTGGTGATGCTGCCGCTCTTGCCCAGCAGCGCGACGCGCAGCTGTTCCAGCGCATCGGGTGACGCGGCGGCGGCGATGTCGGCCAGCGCCTGTTGTTGCAGTGTGTCGAGTTCGCTCATGTGCAAAGAATAATCGGTGCCTGTGCCACAAATGAAAATGGGGAAGGACTCGCGCCCTTCCCCATCATCCGAAGATGCCGATCGCGAGGGCGAGCGGCGTCGGCGATGTATCGCCTTACTTCTTCGCCTTGGCCGGCTTGGCCGGTTCCATGACGTACGACTTGGGCAGGCCTTCCGGCTGCGTCACTTCCATGCCCAGCGCCTTGGCGGCGGTCTGAGCCAGCACGCCAAACGCGTGCATGTCATGCACGGCGATGTCGGCCAGGACCTTGCGGTCGAGGGTGACGCCGGCCTTGAGCAGACCGTTCATGAAGCGGCTGTAGGACAGACCATGCATGCGGGACGCGGCGTTGATGCGCGCGATCCACAGGCTGCGGAACTGGCGCTTCTTCAGCTTGCGACCGATGTACG
>JAFEBZ010000060.1 GCA_018242405.1 Pseudomonadota bacterium
GCCGGACAAACACGTCGGCTTCGTCATCATGATCAATGGCGATGCCGACGATGCCCGCACCATGCTCAACCAGGCGCTGGTGAAGCACTACACCGCGCCGCAACTTGGCAAGACGGTGGCGGACTATGCCGATGCGCTGGACGCATTGGCGGCGAAGGCGGCGGCTACAGCGAAACCGGCCAAGGTCGAGCCGCAGCACCGGCTGGCGACTCGCAGCGATCGCGCAATCATCACCGGACGCTACCGCGATCCCTGGCTGGGCGACGCGACGATCTGTCCGGATGGCGAGGGGCTGCGCTTCACTGCATTGAAGTCTCCGAAGATGACCGGACTGCTGCACATGGCCGGTCCGCGGGCGATGGTGCACTGGGATGATCCGACGCTCGATGTCGATGCATGGCTCGATTTCACTGCGGCGAAAGGCACGACAACGTTGAAAATGTCGAAGCTTGATCCGCACGGCGATTTCAGCTCCGACTACGAGGATCTCGCGTTCACGCGCGTCGCCGCATGCCCGGCTCAGCCGCCGGCGCGCGCCATGCACGAGCGGTAACGCGATTCGACGCGATTGGCGTACCACTCGGTGGTGAGCTTGCGGCTGATCTTCGGGCCGACCAGATTGATCTGCGGAATCATCGCGCGCGGCAATGGATGGCGAGCGCGTTGTTCGGCGAGCGCGAACATCTGCCTGTAGAGCGGCGTGTCTTCGAAGTCGGCGCTGCTTTCGCGCTGCAGGGCAGCGTGGATCGCGGCATCGTCCATGCCCAGCGATCCGCGCAACGAGCGCACCACGGTTTCGGTCGCGCTGACGGTGTCGGGCGTGACCAGATCGCCATCCAGTGCCAGCTTCACGCCGGAAGCGACGCTCGCCGCATTCTGGAACGCCGCGTTGCGGCTGGCGTACTGGCCGGCGTTGAAATCGGCGAAGCGATAGATGTGGCGCTGATAGTGGTTGGGATAGGCGAACAGGTGCGCAATCCCATAGTAGGTGCCACCGCGGCGGGTGAACAGCTCGTGGCGAACGGTGTCGGCGTTGGCGTATGGATAAGCATGCGTTGCAGTGAAGCGTTCAGCGAAATCGACACTGACCTGCATCGGCCCGGCGGTATGCACCGGGTTCGCGCGCGCGAGCAGGCGTTGCCCCATGGGTGCGCGCGCGACGAGGTCTTCGAACGTGCGGCTGAGTTCGCCTTCGGTGCGCGCGTTATCGATACGATCGGCGTAACTGCGGCCATCGGAAGACTTCACCAGCAAGGCGCCACTGACGACCAGGCTGGGAATGCCGAACTTGCCGGCGCGGCGGTCGATTTCCTCGCGCGCGATCTTGCCGAGTCCGGGCACCGGCGGATCGACCTTGTAGCCGGACTCCTGTTCGATCACCGCCAGTGACGCGCACAGGTTGTCGTTGCTCGGAGGGACGCCCAGCACCTGGTAGGCGGCCTGGATATCGGCGGCCCAGCCGGCACGATCTTTCACGGACGCCGGAATCAATCGTTGCAACGTGGCACGGACATCCTCGGGCGTGCGCTCGCGACGCACCGGGGTTTCCGACGAGCAGGCCGCGATGGCAACTGCCAGTGCAGCCATTGCGGAGAGATGCGGCCAGCGGGATCGCAGAGAGGGATTGTCGGTGTCGGCGGGCACGGGGGCAGGGGATCGGGAGTTCGCGCGAGTGTATCCGGCGGCGATCGGGGGAACGGAAGTGCCGGATGTGACTTTGGCCGCTCGCGTTCAGGTGGCGTCTCGGAACCGAGCAGCGACTGTCACCAGCGGATGCGGCCCAGCAGCATGTCCAGCCACAGTTTCCAGTCGCCGGCAAAACTCAGCAGCGGATAGGTGAAGGTCGCGGGGCGGTTGTGTTCGAAGAAGAAGTGACCGATCCAGGCCCAGGCATACCCTTGCACCAGTGCGAGCAGCAGGAATCCGTAGCGACCGCTTGCCAGTGCGTAGAGGATCAGCGCGAGCGCGATGGACGTGCCGGCGAAGTGCAGGCGACGGCAAGTGTGGTTCTGGTGCTGCGAGAGATAGAACGGATAGAACTCGTCAAGCGTGCGATAGCGGCGATTGCCCACGGATCACCCCGACGTCAGGATTGTTTCGGCAGTATGCACGCCTTGGCGATCGCCACGAACAACAGGAATGCCACGCAGCAACCGACTGGCAACAGGTTTTCCCGCAGCGTCGGCGGAAAGACCAAGACATAGCCCTTGCCCTTGATCAGCGATGAGAAGCTGGACACGCAGAACGGCATCATGAACAGGCGCAGGGTTTGCCAGCGATCCGGTTTGCCGGAGACGCTCAGCAGCAGGGCGATGCCGATGATCGCACTGATGCCGAGCGAACTCAGCCAGATCGCAGGTGACGGATCGAAATGCGTCGCGACCGTCGCCAGATACCAGGCGAGGTAGCACCACAACGCGATTTTCCCGGCGGGCAGGCGTGCGAAGTAGTTGATGTCAGCCTTCCATGCGGACGTGCGGGGCAAGGTAGGACATGAAGTCCTGCTTGGCGAGCGGCACGCCGAGATGCCTGAGGATGTCGTAGGCGGTGGTGATGTGGAAGTATAGGTTCGGCATCAGGTAATCGCTGACGTACTGGTGTCCCGGCAGCTCGCAATAGCGACCAGGGCCGAGGCCGATGCGCTTGATCTCGTCGAGCTTGGCATCGTTGGCCTGGATGCCGGCGACGAGTGCCTTGGTATCGCGGATGTGCCCGCGCGCGGCCTCGAGGGTGTCGACATCGCGACCGAGGTTGTCGATCGGCTGGCCGGCGCACCATTGCGAGAATCCGCGTGGCTGGTTGCAGGCGATGGCGATCTGCGTGCCGAGCGGGAACATGTCGGGAGCCAATCGTTCCTGCAATGCAGCATTGAAGTCGGGGAGGTGCTGGCTGCCGACATCGAGGATATGTTCGAGTGCGCCGAGGCGTTCGCTGAAAATGCGTTGCAGATTTTCGATGGCCGGGTTGGACATGGGGGATTCCTGTTGGTGTCGGGGGATGGTTGGATGTGTCGGCGTCAATTCGCAGCGCCGAAATTGTCTTCCTGGATCACGGTGTCCTTGCGATCGATCACCAGATCGCCGAACAGGGCTTGCTCGTAGGTCAGCGTCGGGTTGGATTTCTGGTCGACGCGGGCGGAGGCGTCCTTGGCGAACGCGTCCCAACTGCTCCATCTGATCCTCACTCGGAATGCCCATTGATCGTTGCCGGTGTGGATGAGCGGCGACGCCGTACTGAAGGAGGTGATCTGGCGGTCGTTGAGCAGGGCCTTCAACCGTGGCAACTGGGTGCGATCGAACAGCATGGCGAACTGCCGTTCCTTGCCTGCCTTCACCCAGAATGTCCGCTCGACGACGACGCCCGCAGGCTTGGTGACGACGGGTTCCTGCGCCATGCCGAGGCAAGGCAGCAGCAGGAGGGGAATGGCCAGGCAGGATGCGAAGAGTCGGTTCATGCCGGCATTCTAGCGGCAATCCGTCGAACGGCTCACTGGCAAAGTGCGATGGATTTCGAGCGCTGGTCGATCATCAGCGTCATGTTGCGCAAGGTGTGGGCGCCGACGTAAATCTCGCCGATGCGATCGGAGACGCGAACACGCTGGTCCTGCAACTGGATGTTGCCGAACCGGAATGGTCCGTGGACAGTGGATTCCCCGGTCGCGATGACCGTATTCGAAAGCGTGCCATCGCCGGCGCTTTCAAGTGGCTTGTCGCCGACCTGGAGGAATGTCGATTTCGGCAGCATGAATGTCACGTTTGCCCCGGTGTCGAGGTTCCCTTCGGTCCGGAGATTGCCGATCGACATCGGAACCCGGAACGGGCGGTCGTAGTGGAGGACATCACGGCCAGTGGGATCCAGTGCCAGGGATCGGGAGAACAGGAGCGTCTTGCGCGGGTAATCGATGACGAGCAACCCGTCGCTGAAGAACTCGCGAGCGAGAATGCCCTGGAACTTTTCCGCGGGGACTTTCTTCCCGCTGTAGTCGCGGGTAGCAACCTCGAGGTCATGACGTGCCAGGCCGCCGATTTCAACAGAGTCGAGGACGACGGTTTCCGCCTTCGCGGTTTTCACGCC
>JAFEBZ010000061.1 GCA_018242405.1 Pseudomonadota bacterium
GACTATAGGCGCGCTCGGACGGTGCACGGCGAGCGAGAACGCCGGCACGGGGCGGGAGAAGGTCGATGGCGACGGCATACGATCGGACGGGACAGGGCGACCATGGTCGCGAGGCCGCCAACGACGGGAACGGTTATCGGCCGCGTCCCGACGAACCCTTCATGTGCGAGCGGCAGCAGGAATATTTTCGCGCCAAGCTGCTCGACTGGAAGGAAGCGATCCTGCGCGAGGCGCAGGGCACGCTCTCGCAACTGCAGGTCGATTCGCTGCGCGAGGCTGATCTCAACGATCGCGCCTCGAGCGAGACGGACTGGTCGATCGAACTGCGCACCCGCGATCGCCAGCGCAAGCTGATCGCGAAAATCGACGCGGCGTTGCGCCGGCT
Organism: Pseudomonadota bacterium; assembly: GCA_018242405.1. Lineage (GTDB taxonomy): Bacteria > Pseudomonadota > Gammaproteobacteria > Xanthomonadales > Xanthomonadaceae > Solilutibacter. The sequence goes on from JAFEBZ010000061.1 coordinate 386, forward strand.
CGACGAGGGCGAATATGGCTATTGCGAAGTGACCGGCGAGCCGATTAGCCTCGGCCGGTTGGAAGCGCGGCCGATCGCGACCATGACCGTCGAGGCGCAGGAGCGCCATGAGCGGCAGGAAAAGGTCTCGCGCGAGGATTGACCTTAAGGATTTGTTAGCTCGTGCGCGTTCCGGTTTGGCAATATCTGGCGGCCTATTGAGGTGTCGATGAAGCATCTCGGCAAAAGCGCCTTCGCCGACGCCGCTCCGCTCGACGGGCAGGAGCGCGGGCGCGAAAGCGTGTCGCTCAACGCGCGGCTGCGGGTCGGCGATGCGAAGCGCGCGACGAAGGTGCGTATCCGCAACGTCTCGGCCGGTGGACTGATGGCGGAAGTGCCGCGCCCCCTCGCGCCCGATGCGGCGGTGGAGATCGAGCTGGCCGGAATCGGCTGGGTCGTTGGCCGCGTCGCATGGCAGATCGAGGGGCGTATCGGCGTCGCCTTCGACAGCGAGATCGATCCGCGCCAACTGCACCCGGCTGCCGCAGGCTGACGCTTTCCCGGCCGGGGCCTTTCTATCGCGCCCCGTTCGCCGATGCGTCGTCGCCGGTGTCGCGACCCAGTTCGTCGATGATCTTCTCTAGCAAATGGATCAGCAGCGGCTTGTGGAACTCGCCGACGATCTCGTCGAGGATGCGGTCGTGCGCCTCGGCGTGGACGACCAGCTTCTGGAGATAATTCTTGCCCGCCGGCGTCAGGTTCAGGTGATAGGCGCGGCGATCGAGCTTCGAGCGGTCGCGCGAGATGAAGCCGTGCTTCTCCAGGCTCTTGAGCGCGGGCGTCAGCGTCGATTTGTCGCGCCCGGTGGCATAGCTCAGCGCGGTCTGGTTGAGGCCCGGATTCTCGTTGATCACCGAAAGGATCGCGAAATGGCCGGGGCTCAGGTCCGCCTCGCCGACGCGCTTGGCGAACGCCTGGAAGGAGACGTCCTGCGCGCGCCGCAGCTGGAAGCCGATATAATCTTTCAGCGGTCCCAAATCGTCATCGCCTCCCTGGCCGCGGCATTGCCGCATCGGATATAAGAGTCAGGCGCCCGGCCCTCCACAAGAATCGCCCGGCCGGTGCAGCAGCGCGCCGTCGATCTCCGCGATGCGCCGGCATCCCGATTGGGTCATCGCGCGATCCAGCTCGTCGCCGAGCAGCGCGATCAGCGCCGCCGGCCCGCGCGCCCCGCCCAGCGCAGCCGCCGCATAGAGGAAGGCGCGGCCGAGCAGCACGAAATCCGCGCCGGATGCGAGGCAGCGCATGATGTCCTCGCCGCCGCGCACGCCGCCGTCGACGATCAGCGGCACCGCGCCGCCGACCGCCGCGCGGACCGGTGCGATCATCTCCACCGGCGCGGGGGCGGCGTCGAGCTGGCGGCCGCCGTGGTTCGAGATACCGATCGCATCCACGCCCAGCGCCACCGCGCGCCGCGCGTCATCGGGATGCAGCACGCCCTTCAGCACCAGCTTCCGCGGCCAGCGTTCGCGGATGCGCGCGAGCAGATCCCAGTCGAGCCGCGCCGAGCTTTGCCCGGCCATCAGCTCGGCGAGCGAGCTGGTGGAGCTGCCGGGCGGCGAATAGGCTTCGAGGTTGGCGAAGCGCGGCGCGCCGCCGGTCGCCATCGCCAGCGCCCAGCCGGGGTGGCGGATGAGGTCGAGCGCCATGCCGGGGCCGGGCCGCAGCGGCAGCGTGAAACGGTTGCGCAGGTCGCGCAGTCTTTTGCCCGGCGCGGGCACGTCTGCGGTGACGACCAGCACCGGATAGCCCGCCGCCTCCGCGCGGCGCAGCAGGTCGTCGGTGATAGCGGGATCGCGCCCGACATAGAGCTGGAACCAGCTTTCCGGCGCGGCCTCGGCGATCGTCTCCAGCGCCGTCGTGCCGGCGGTCGACAGGACGTAGCCGATGCCGGCCGTGGCGGCGGCGCGGGCGAGGGCGAGATCGGTGCCCGGCGCGACCAGGTTGGCCATGCCGATCGGCGCCACCCCGAACGGCATGGCGTAGCGTCGGTCGAGCAATCCGGTCGAAAGGTCGCGCGCCGTTGCTCCGGTCAGCACGCGCGGGACGAGGCGGATCGCGTCGAGCGCGGCGGCGTTGCGGGCGAGCGCGCTTTCGCGCAGCGCGCCGCCGTCGATGAAATCGAACGCGAAGCGCGGCAGGCGCCGCCGCGCGAGCGCGCGCATCGCCTCGAAATCGCACGGAATGTCCCCGGTCCCC
>JAFEBZ010000062.1 GCA_018242405.1 Pseudomonadota bacterium
CGACGTGGTGCTGGAATTGCAGCAGGTCTTCGTCGAGGACTGGATCTACGCCACCGGCCAGCACGATTTCATTTCCGAGATCGCGCGCAACCTGCCGGCGCTCGATCCCGGCCCGATCTGCGCACAGGTGCTGAGTTCCGGCCCCGATTCCAACTGGGAAGCGATCCATCGCCTGCACGTCAGCGCGATCCATGCAGCGCGCCAGCGCGCGTGGCTGGTCACGCCCTACTTCGTGCCGGGTGAAGCTGCATTGATGGCGCTGTCGTCCGCCGCGTTGTCGGGCCTCGACGTCCGCCTGATGGTGCCGAAAATGAGCGACAGCCGCTGGGTCACCCTCGCCGCGCGTTCCTACTACGACCGCCTGCTGGACGCCGGCGTCAAGATCTACGAATACGGCCCGCGCATGCTCCACACCAAGGCCCTGCTCAAGGATGACGACGTCGCCATCATCGGCAGCGCCAACTTCGACAATCGCAGCTTCCGGCTCAACTTCGAAGTCTCGGTCCTGTTCGAGGACGCCGGCGTTGCCGCCCAACTGGCGCGCCAGATCGAAGGCGAATTCGCCCATGCGCCCCGCGTCCGCCACCCCCGTCCACAGGCCTTCCTGACCGAACGTCTGCCCGAAGCGCTTGCTCGTCTGTTCTCGCCACTGCTCTGACCGCGGCTCGATACACTTCCGGGCCAAGGTCGACGAATACGGCTCGTGGAGGTTCCCATGTCCTGGTTGTTGCTCGCGCTGTCGCTGGCTGTCTTCTGTGTCGCCTGGAGCGTGCACTCCCCGGTCCTGATGGCGGTGTGCATGCTGGTCGCGCTGGCCGCACTGGGAGGATTCGCCTGGCTGCGCTACAAACTGCTGTTCCCCGAACGCAGCGTCGCCATCGACGATACCCCGCTGACCGTCGAAGACGTGCGGCGCATGCGCGATGCCCAGCTCGCCGCCACCACGACCGCTGCGTCGAGCCCGTTGCCTGCCGCCTCGAATCCGGATATCGAGCAACTTCGTGCCGCCGCGCAACGCGTCGTCGAACGCGCTGCCCTGATCCAGCAACCTGCGATCGACACGCCATCGGCACCCGCTGAACCGGCAGCCATTACGGCACTTCCACCTGCGTTGCCGCAGAAGCCGCAGCCCAATTTGCGCGATGAAGGCTGGAATCCCTACGCCGGTGAAGTGCACGCGCCGGCGAGGCAGCCGATCGATCCCAAGGCCGCCGGCCTCGCCGTGCCGATGCTGACGCCCTTGCGCGACGAACCCGATCCGACATGACCGCACTCAGCGTCAACGTCAACAAGATCGCCGTGCTGCGCAATTCGCGTGGCGGTGGCGAACCCGATGTCGTGCGCGCCGCCCGCACCTGCCTTGATGCCGGCGCCCAGGGCATCACCGTGCATCCGCGCCCCGATGCCCGCCACATCCGCGAAGCCGATGTCCATGCGCTCGCCCGCGTCTGCGCCGACTATCGCGTCGAGTACAACCTCGAAGGCAATCCGTTCGCGCCGCCACGTCCCGGCTATCCCGGCTTCTTCGCGCTGTGCGAAGCCGTGCGTCCCGCGCAGGCGACGCTGGTCCCCGATGGCGATGGCCAGCTCACCTCCGACCATGGCTTCGATTTCGAGCGCGACATCGCCGCGCTCTCGCCGTTGGTCGCACAACTGAAATCCCTCGGTTGCCGCGTCAGTCTGTTCGCCGATGCCGGCGTCGACGCTGGTGGAAACCGGGCGATTGCGCGCGCGCGCGACTGCGGCGCCGATCGCATCGAACTCTACACCGGGCCCTTCGCCGAGGCGCACGCTGCCGGCAACGCCACCGCTGCACTCGATGCCTGCGCGCAGTCGGCACGGATCGCCCAATCGGTCGGCCTCGGCATCAATGCCGGCCACGATCTTGCGCTATCCAACCTCGCCGACTTCCTGCGCGGCATCCCCGGCGTGCAGGAAGTGTCGATCGGCCACGCCTTGATTTCGGAAGCGTTGTACGCCGGACTGGATCGCACCGTCCGCGCCTATCTCGACTGCATCAGGAATTCCTGATTCCATAAAAAATGCCGCCCTCTGGGGGCGGCATCGTCGACAAGACCGGGGACAGGGTCCCCGCTTGAATTTCAGTTCTGCACGAAGCCGATTTTTTCCATGTCGGCGTTCTTGGCTGCCGAAAGCACCTTGGCGAAAACGTCGTAAGGCGTTTCGTTGGCGGTTTCGATCTGCAGCAGCGGCGTATCGGTGGGATCTTCCGCGACCGTATCCTTCATCTGGCCTTCCAGCGCCTTCAGGTCAACCGGCGCCTCGTTCCAGAACACCATCCCGTTGCCATCGATGCGCAACTTGATCGGCGCCTTCTTCGGCGGCGGTGGTGGTTCCTTCGACGCCTGCGGCAGGTCGAGCTTGATCGGATAGGTCTGCGTCGGCATGGTCACCATGAAGATGATCAGCAACACCAGCAACACGTCCACGAGGGGCGTGACGTTGATGTCGGACATCGCGCCGCCACCGGAATTGGATGCAAATGCCATGTGTCGGCCTCCTTACTTCTGGTCGCCCGGCTTCGGCCGGATGGTGACGTAGCCAACGTTGAGCATGCCGGTCTGGGTCGCGATAGCAGTCAGTTCCTTGAGGACCTGCATCTTGGTATCGCGGTCGGCACGGATGCTGAGCAACGGTTGCGGCTTGCGCTGCGCGATCACCGCCAGTCGATCCTGGAGACCACCCTTGCTGATCGGCTGGTCATCCAGGAACAGGTCGCCGTTGTTGTGCACGGACAAACTGACCGGCGCGGTCTTCTCATCCACGTGTGCCTTCGGAGCGAGCAGCACGCGCGGCAATTCGACCTTGGTTTTGTGATTCATCAGCGGTGTGGTGATCATGAAGATGATCAGCAGCACCAACATCACGTCCACGAGGGGCGTGACGTTGATTTCCGCCATGGGTCCACTGCTGCTGTTGCCGGTACTGAATGCCATTCTCGGGCGTCCTCGTGGATCGATGGTTCTGTCGTGCGTGGGCGGGGATTAGCCGCCGACGCGCGAGCCGGTCGCGAAGAAGTCGTGCGGGTCGTGCGCGAACGAATC
>JAFEBZ010000063.1 GCA_018242405.1 Pseudomonadota bacterium
CAATCGCATCATTCATGCCTCGCTTCGTGGATGGAGGCGACAGCTTGCATTGGCGCGAGAAACATTCCATTAAGCGCCATTCATCGCACTGCGAAATGCCTACTTCGTGATCACTCCGCAGGCAACACGCTTGCCGGCATTGCCCGCCGGTTGCGAGGTGTAATCGTCGGGCGCGGCATGCACGACCAGCGCGCGCCCCATCACGTCACTGTCCTGGCCACTGCCGAGGCTGACACCTGCGAAATGTGCATCCACCATCGCGACGCCATTGGCATCGGCGTGGATGTTCATCTGATCGCCGAGATGATGCGGCGACGAACCAATCTTGCCGTGCGGCTGCGCAGTCGGATTGAAATGGCCACCGGCGCTGCTGGCGTCGGCGGCGCTGCAATCGCCCTTCTCGTGGATGTGGAAACCATGGTCGCTGTTCGGCGCGAGTCCGCTCACCTGGCCGCTGACGTGGACGCCTCCATCCATATAGCTGAGCTGCAAGGTACCGGCGACCTTGCTGCCGGATCGTGCTTCAAGCGTCGCATGCGCCTGAGTGGAAGCCGTGGTGTTGGCAGCGGTTGAACTGGAACCTGCAGCTGCACAACCGGCCAGCACAACGATCGTCGGGAGAAGGGCGGAAATCGCGATGGTTCGCATGGTGCGCTCCATGTCGTTGGGGGAGCGACCAGCATGCGCTGATCGCGGCCAATCTTCCAATGCGCGCTATTCAACTCATCCAGACAGGCGCCGCCTGCGCCGTGAATGTCGTGAAATCGATCGCGCGACGACCACTGATGCGCGCCACCGTGTCGGCGACGATCGCGGCCGCACCATCGCGGATCGCCACCTGGTCGCGCAACAACATCGCCGCATAGTCGGCGGGTACGCCGGCCTGCTCGACCATCGCGAGGAACTGCTGCGGTTCCATCGGCATCGTGGCCACCGGACGTTGCGTAACCTGCGCGATCCCGCGCGCAAGATCGTCGAAATCGAGCAGTTCCGGACCGGTAAGATCGTAGGTTTGTCCGGCATGCATTGCGGGATCGATCAACGTTGCTGCTGCAACACGGGCGATGTCTTCGGCATCGATCATCGCGACCTTGCCATTGCCGGCCGGATTGGGAATCCCGCCATGACGTACTGCCGGCACAAGGAAGCCTTCGGAAAAATTCTGCATGAAGCCGGAAGGCCGCAGGATCGTCCACTGCAATCCGCTGCCGCGGACCGCCGCTTCCAGCTTGCGACGACCGCTGTCCGCCGGCTCGCCCGGAAACGCCACGCCCATCGACGACAGCAGCACGACCCGCTTCACGCCCGCCGCCACGGCTTCGGCGAGAAACGGCGCGACGACCGGCGTCGGATCTTCCATCAGCGGTGGCGGAATCAGGTAGATCGCATCGACGCCGGCGAGGGCTTGCGCATGTGTCGCGGCATCGTGCCAATCGAATGCCACGCCACCGATGCCCCCGTTGCGGCTTGCCGCACGAACGGTTACGCCGCGATCGCGCAACATCGGAACCAGTCGGCGTCCGGTGGTGCCGGTCGCGCCAGTGACAAGAACGGTATTACTCATGGGTCATCCCCGGTTTGAAGTGTGCGGGTACTATCGAAGCGACCGCATCCGGCATCAACGCACCACGAGGTAACCGCATGCCCCAGCCCGCAATCCAGATCGCCGCCGACGGCGAAACGCTGTCCTTCGTTCCCGACGCGGCATCGACCTGCCCGCTGGAAAAGGCGATCAACACGGTGGGTGGACGCTGGAAGATGCTGGTGCTGCGCGCGCTGTTCCTGCACGGGCAACAACGTTTCAACGACCTGCTGCGCGCCATCCCCGGAATCAGCGCCAAGGAATTGACGCGCAACCTGCGCGAACTGGAGAACGCCGGATTGGTGGCGCAATCCACCGATGGCGACATCTCGCCCTACGCGCTTTCGGCGTTGGGTGAAACGATGCTGCCGGTCTTCCGCGAACTGGGTTCACTGGGCGCGCGATTGCTGCAGCGCTGACCTCAACGTCGCTTGCGCGACGACCCCAGCTTGCGCGTCACCGTGTTGCGCCCCAGCCCGAGACGATCGGCGGCATGGCCACGATGCCCATCGCTGGCATCGAGCGCGGCCTGCAGCATGACCGCATCGAAACGCGCGCGTGCTTTTGCATGGAGATCATCGACGTCCGTTGCGAGTTGCGCCTGCGCCCAATCGGCGAGCGCCCGCTCCCAATCGTCACCTGTGAGCTGCGCTCGCGCCGAACTCAATTGCAGGTCATCGATGCTGATGCGTGCATCGGGCGCCATCGCCGCCAGTCGCCAGCACAAGTTTTCCAGTTCGCGCACATTGCCCGGCCAGTCATGCGCCTGCATTTTTTGGAGCGCGGCGCGGGTGAAGCGTTTTGGCGCCACGTCCAACCGTTGCGCCGCGCGCTGCAGGAATCCTTCGGCCAGGCGCGGGATGTCGTCGCGACGTTCGCGCAAGGGCGGAATCGCAAGGCGCACCACGTCGAGGCGATGCAGCAGGTCGGCGCGGAAGCGTCCTTGCGCGACCAGCTGTTCCAGCGGCTGGTGGGTCGCCGCGATGATGCGGACATCGACGCGAATCAGTTCACGCCCGCCGACGCGGAAGAACTCGCCTTCGGCCAACACGCGCAGCAATCGCGTCTGCAGCGGCGCCGGCATGTCGCCGATCTCGTCGAGGAACAGCGTGCCGCCATCGGCCTGTTCGAAGCGCCCGACATGACGCCGCGCCGCACCGGTGAAGGCGCCGGCTTCATGGCCGAACAATTCCGATTCGAGCAATTCGGCGGGAATCGCCGCGGTATTGAGTGCAACGAACGCGCGCGACGAACGCGGTGATTCGAGATGGATCGCGCGTGCCACCAGTTCCTTGCCGGTGCCGGTTTCGCCGGTGATCAGCACGTTCAACGGCGCCTGGGCGACGCGCCCGATGCTGCGGAACAGCGCCTGCATCGCCGGCGTTTCACCGATCAGCAGCGGCGCTTCTGGCGCCTGCACCGATGTATCCGTGGTTTCCACGTCCACGGTCGGCGTGTC
>JAFEBZ010000064.1 GCA_018242405.1 Pseudomonadota bacterium
CCAATGCATCCGCAGCGATCGCCGCGCTCGACGCCGCTGCACGCGATTGCCTGGAAGGCCGCATGCACGGCCTCGTCACCGGGCCGTTCCACAAGGCCGCGATCAACGACGGCGGCATCGCCTATACCGGCACCACCGAACGACTCGCCAGCCAGGCGAACTGCGACGTGGTGATGATGCTTGCGCGCCCCGGCCTGCGCGTCGCGCTGGTGACCACGCATCTGCCCCTGCGCGGTGTTGCAGACGCGATCACCGCGGATCGACTCGAACGCATCCTGGCGATCACCCATGCAGCACTGCAGCGCGACTTCGGCATCGCAACGCCGCGCATCGCCGTGCTCGGCCTCAATCCACACGCGGGCGAAGACGGGCATCTCGGTCGCGAGGAACTCGACATCATCATTCCAACACTGGAACGCCTGCGCGCGCGCGGGCTGCGACTCGACGGCCCGCTGCCCGCCGATACCGCCTTCCTGCCCGACAAAGTCGCGGAATTCGACGTGGTGGTCGCGATGTATCACGACCAGGGACTGCCGGTGCTGAAGTCGACCGGCATCGAGCACGCGGTCAACATCACCCTCGGCCTGCCCTATCCGCGCGTCGCCGTCGACCACGGCACCGCGCTCGACATCGCCGGCAGCGGCCGCGCATCGCCCGACAGCCTATTCGCGGCGGTGGCGCAATGCGCGCAATTCGCCGGACAACGGAACCTCATGCGATGAACGAATCCGCCAGCTTCCGTCCCGGCGCCAAGAAGCACCTCGGCCAGAACTTCCTCCACGAACGCGGCGTGATCGACAAGATCGTGCAGGCGATTGACCCGAAACCGGGCGATGCCCTCGTCGAGATCGGCCCCGGCCAGGGCGCGATCACCTTCCCGCTGCTCGATCGCCACGGCGAATTGACCGTGATCGAATTCGATCGCGACCTGATCTTCCCGCTGACCGAAGCCGCACGCCCGCACGGCAAACTGGAAGTGATTCACCGCGACGTGCTCCAGGTCGATTTCACCAAGCTGGCCGGCGAGAAGAAGATCCGCCTGGTTGGCAACCTGCCCTACAACCTGTCGTCACCGATCCTGTTCCACGCGCTCGATCACGCCGCAGCGATCACCGACATGCACTTCATGCTGCAGAAGGAAGTGGTCGATCGCATGGCCGCCGGCCCCGGCAGCAAGGTCTATGGCCGCCTGTCGGTGATGCTGCAGGCGTATTGCACGGTGACGCCGCTGTTCGTGGTGCTGCCCGGATCGTTCCGGCCCGCGCCGAAAGTGGATTCGGCGGTGGTGCGGCTGGTGCCGCACGATCCGGCGACGATCGATATCCGCGATCCCCGCCATTTCGCCGACGTAGTGCGCGCCGCCTTCGGGCAACGCCGCAAGACCCTGCGCAACGCCTTGAACGGCGTGGCCGATTCGGCCCGGATCAAGGCCGCCGGCCTGCGCCCGGACGCGCGCGCGGAACAGATCGATGTCGCCGGTTTCGTGCGCCTCGCCAACCTTCCGCAACAGGCCTGATTCGCCACTGGCGCAGGGTTCACCCCAGCACCGTACACTGTCGTCATGAACGCGATGGACGACTATGCCTTCGACGTAGACGTCGACACCAGTTACCTGGACGACGAATCGTCGCCCGACGAAGACCGCTTCGTCTTCTCCTACACCATCACCATCCGCAACAGCGGCAAGGTGCCGGCGCGGCTGGTGCGCCGCCACTGGCTGATCACCGACGGCGAAGGCCATGTCGAGGAAGTGCACGGCGATGGCGTGGTCGGCGAACAACCGTGGCTGCGTCCGGGCGATGGTTTCCAATACGTCTCCGGCGTGGTGCTGGGCACGACGATCGGCACCATGCAGGGCAGCTACGACATCGTCGCCGACGACGGCACCGAATTCGCGGCGAAGATCCCGGCGTTCACCCTGACCATTCCACGTACTTTGCACTGACGCCCAAGGAGGCCAGCGATGGCGGTGTGGGCGATTGGCGACCTGCAAGGCTGTTACGACGCGACACAACGATTGCTGGAACGCATCCGGTTCGATCCCGCGCGCGACAAGCTGTGGTTCTGCGGCGATCTGGTGAATCGCGGCGGCGAGTCGCTGGAGACATTGCGGCTGGTGCATTCGCTGCGTGCGAATTCCAGCATCGTCCTCGGCAACCACGATCTGTCGCTGATCGCGATCGGTGAACGTCGCCCCGAGGAGCAACGCCGGGTCAACGCCGATTTGCAGCGCGTGGTGTTCGCCGACGACGCCCGCGTCCTGCTCGACTGGTTGCGCCAGCAAAAACTCTTCCACGTCGATCGCGAACTCGGCTGGGCGATGGTGCACGCCGGATTGCTGCCGCGCTGGAGCATCGACGAAGCGGAATCGCTTGCCCGCGAAGTGGAAGCGCGCCTGCAGGGCAACGGCTTCCGCAAACTGCTCAAGACCATGTACGGCAACCGCCCGATATGGAATCCGCGCCTGACCGGCCCGGAACGCCATCGCGCCATCATCAACGTGTTCACGCGCATGCGTTACTGCTCGCCGCGCGGACGCGTTGCTTTCGAGGAGAAAGGCACGCCAGGCACGCAATCCGCCGGCATGTATCCGTGGTACGAATCGCCGGAGCGCGTGCCGCGCGAACTGTCGATCGTGTGCGGTCACTGGAGCACGCTGGGCCTGATGATCGGGCTCGGTGTCCACGCCATCGATACCGGCGCGGTCTGGGGCGGCAAGCTCACCGCGCTGCAGCTCGATTCCGAGGAACTGCGGATCCGCCAGGTGAAGGGTCGCGTGGTGCCGGCTGCCGAAGCCGCGCAAGCCGACGACTAGGTCGTAGCGATCCGCGAATAATCGACGAACTCGAACGCGTATTCGTTGCGCGCGTCGGCTGCGTGTGCTTCGCGCGATGTTTCGCGCCACTGTGCCGGATCGAAGCGCGGGAAATGTGCGTCGGCGCCCTTCACTTCCGTATCCACCCAGGTCAGGTGCATGCGTGTGGCGATCGACAAGGCCATGCCGAAAATTTCGCCACCGCCGATCACGCAGATCTCCTCGACTTCGCTCGCTGATTCCAGCGCCGATTCCAGCGTCGCGAACGCTTCCATGCCATCAAACGGAACGTTACCCGATCGCGTCAGCACCAGATTGCGTCGCCCCGGCAGCGCGCGCCCGAGCGATTCCGCGGTCTTGCGCCCCATCAACACCGGCTTGCCCAGCGTCAGCGCCTTGAAGCGCTTGAGGTCATCCGGCAAGCGCCACGGCAGGGCGTTGTCCTTGCCGATGGCGTGTTCGCGATCGAGCGCGACGATCAGGGAAACGATCATCAGACGGCAACCGGCGCCTTGATCGCCGGCAGCGGGTCGTAGCCGCGGATGGCGATGTCATCGAAACGGAATCCGAAGATGTCGCGGACTTGCGGGTTCAATTCCAGCGTCGGCAGTGGCCTCGGCGCGCGCGACAGCTGTTCGTCGGCCTGCTCGAAATGATTGGAATACAGGTGCGCGTCGCCCAGCGTGTGGACGAAATCGCCGACCTCGAGGTCGCAAGCCTGCGCGATCATATGCGTCAGCAGCGCGTAGCTGGCGATATTGAACGGCACGCCGAGGAAGATGTCGCCACTGCGCTGGTAGAGCTGGCAGCTCAGTTTTCCGTCGACCACATAGAACTGGAACATGGTGTGGCAGGGCATTAGCGCCATCTTCGGCAAATCACCGACGTTCCAGGCATTGACGATCAACCTGCGCGAATCGGGATTGCGCCTGATCTCGTCGACCAGCCATGCGATCTGGTCGACGGCGCCGCCATCGGCGGTCGCCCAGCTGCGCCACTGCTTGCCGTAGACCGGCCCGAGCTCGCCATCGCCATCGGCCCATTCGTTCCAGATGCTGACGCCGTTGTCCTTGAGGTAACCGATATTGGTGTCGCCCTGCAGGAACCACAGCAATTCGTGGATCACCGATTTGGTATGCACCTTCTTGGTGGTGACCAGCGGAAAGCCTTCGGCGAGGTTGAAGCGCATCTGCCAGCCGAACACGCTGCGGGTGCCGGTACCGGTGCGATCGGCCTTGTCGTTGCCGTGCTCGCGGACGTGGCGCAACAGGTCGAGGTATTGCTTCATGGCGCTTGATTCGCCCGCAATACCGGCGCGCTGCGCGACATCCACAACAGGAACAGGCCGGCGAGGATCAGCGGCACGCTGAGCAACTGGCCCATCGTCAGCCAGCCGAAGGCGAGGTACTTCAACTGCTCGTCCGGAATACGCACGAATTCGATGATGAAACGGAACACGCCGTACAGCAGCAGGAACACGCCGGACACGGCGAAACGATGGCGCGGCTTCTTCGAGAAGAACCACAGCACCAGGAACAACACCAGGCCTTCGAGGAAGGCTTCGTAGAGCTGCGACGGGTGGCGCGCGAACGGATTGAGCGCACCTGCACCGAGCTGCACCTGCAATTCGTTCGCGCTCATCGTGTTGTACGGCGCGGGCAGCGATTGCGGAAACACCACGCCCCAACCGTTGCCGGTGACCTTGCCCCACAGCTCGCCATTGATGAAGTTGCCGATGCGACCGAAGCCGAGTCCCGGTGGCACCAGCGGCGCGATGAAATCGGCGACATCGAAGAAATGCATGCCCTGCTTGCGCGCCCAGTACCACATCGCCAGCATCACGCCGATCAGGCCGCCGTGGAAACTCATGCCGCCCTTCCACACCTCGAACACCTGCAATGGATGCTGCAGGTAGGTGCCGAAGTCGTAGAACAGGATGTAGCCGATGCGCCCGCCGAGGATCACGCCGAGCATGCCGTAGAACATCAGGTCGCCGAATCCGGCTTCGCTGACGCCGGGCAGGAAGCCCGCGCGGATGCGCCGACGACCCAGCCACCACGCCAGCGCGAAGGCGAGCAGGTACATCAACCCGTACCAATGCACCTGCAGTGGACCAAGATTGAGTGCAACCGGATTGATATCGTGGAGCAGCGGCATCGGCGAGGACCAGTGGGTCAAAGGGCTATTTTGCCCGAGTCGACACGGTTAACGGAGAATTACCGGCGCGTCGGGCAGCTCGTCTTCATCCACCTCGCCCGGGCGCTGCGGGAAATGCATTGCCAGCAGCGCGGTGATCGCCTCGATGCCTTCGGCAACCGCGGCCTCGGGTTCGCCGGCGGCGAGCCGTTCCTCCATCAACTGGCAGATGCCACGCCACTGCTCGCCACTCACCAGGTCGTCGAAACCGCGATCGGCGACGATCTCGATGCGACGGTCGGCCAGTTGCAGGTAGATCAGCACGCCGTTGTTGGCGGCGGTATTCCATACACCCAGGTTCGAGAATGCCTGCAACGCGCGGTCGCGCGGGGACACGTCGTGCCACAACGCGTGCACCGGCATGTCCGCTTCCAGCGCGAACACGATCTCGCCACGATGGCGCGCTTCGCTGGCACGAATCAATGCAGCGATCCGCTGCAGGCTGTCGGCCGGGAACAGCGTGCGCACGGGTCGCGCGAAAAGATGTCGCCACAAGCGTCCGGGCGCGACCATCACCAGCCCCCCGAGGCGCCACCGCCTCCCGAAGAACCGCCGCCACCGCTCCAGCCGCCGCCACCTCCGCCGCCGAAGCCACCGCCTCCGCCACCAAAACCGCCGCCACCCCAGCCGCCCCAACCACCCTGGTTGGCGTAACGACTGATCGATGCGCTCATCAGGCCGACGAACAATCCGAGGAAAGCGCCGATCACCGCCAGTGCGATGAAACCACCACCGAACAACCAGGCCACGCCACCACCCGCAGCTGCGGTACCGATGCCGCGAATGCCGGCCGGCAACCAGCCCAGCAACGCACGCGCGATCATCGCGGCGACATAGGCAGCGATCAATGCGCCCACCCAGTTGCGCCCGTGGTCACGCGGTTGCTGCGATTGCGCCGCGGGCGGCGGCAGGGTCTCGCCGTCGATGAGCTTGACGATCTGCGCGCTGGCGTCCTTGATGCCGCCGGCGAAATCGTTCTGGCGGAACTTCGGCACCATGTATTCCTGGATCACGCGCCAGGCGATGGCATCGGGGATCGCGCCTTCGAGGCCATAACCGGTCTGGATGCGGGCGCGATGGTCGTCCTTCGCCACCACGATCAGCACGGCATCGTTGATCTTCTCGCGGCCGAGTTTCCATTGCTGGAACACGCGTTGCGCATAGTCGGCGATGTCTTCCGGCGACGTACTCGCAACCATCAGGATCTGCAGCTGGCTGCCCTTGCGTTGCTGCAAGTCGAGCGCCTGCTGCTGCAACGCCTGCTTGTCGGCCGCCGAAAGCGTGCCGGTGGTATCGACCACCGGCGAATCGAGCGCGGGGATCGTCGCCAGTCCCTGCTGCGCCTGCGCGATCAGGCTGCAGGCGAGCAACAGGAAGACGGCGGCAAGACGACGCCAGTTCATGCGTCGCGCTCCTGCGTGGGCGCGTCGATCAGTGCGCCGGGGCCGGTTGCGACGACGATGCCGGCGCCGCACCACCGAAGTCGACCGTCGGCGCGTTCTGGATCTGCTGTTCGTTCTCGACGGTGAAGTTCGGCTTGACCTTGTAGCCGAACATCTTCGCGGTCAGGTTGACCGGAAACTGGCGGACATAGGTGTTGTAGTCCTGCACGGTGTCGATGTAGTTCTTGCGCTCCACCGCGATGCGGTTTTCGGTACCTTCCAGCTGCGCCTGCAATTGCAGGAAGCCCTGGTCCGCCTTCAACTGCGGATAGTTTTCGGACACGGCGAGCAAGCGGCCGATCGCGCTCTGCAAGCCCTTTTGCGCTTCCTGGAACTGCGCCAGCGACTGCGGATCGTCGGCGTTGACGTTGATCGCCCCTACCTTGGAACGCGCTTCGGTCACTTCCGTCAGCACCTTTTCCTCGTGCGTGGCATAGCCCTTCACGGTATTGACCAGGTTCGGCACCAGGTCGGCACGACGCTTGTACTGGTTGATCACCTGCGACCAGGCCGCTTTCACGCCTTCGTCCTTGCGCTGGATGGTGTTGTAACCGCAGCCGGACAACAGCGAGACCAGCACGAGCAGCAACACGACGCGGATGGTTGTCATTGGATCATCTCCAGTCAGGAAAGCGGGCCGGGCCGAACGTATTCGTTTGGGCAATCGTCGGCGAGCAAACGTTCATTTTGAGTGAATACAGCGACGGATCACCAGTCCCCACTGCCGGGAACATGGTGCGTGCGGGCACTGCGCCGCATCAACTGATTGAGCCACTCGACCAAAACCGAGAAGCCCATCGCAAAATAGATGTAAGGCTTGGGCACGTGGACGCTCAGGCCATCGAGGATCAGCACCACGCCGATCAACAGGATGAAGGCCAGCGCCAGCATCTTCACCGTCGGATTGGCGTCGATGAAGCGGCCCATCGGGTTGGCGGCCAGCAGCATCAGCGCGACCGCGACCAGCACCGCCATCACCATGATCGGAATGTCGCGCGCCATGCCGACCGCGGTGATCACCGAATCCAGCGAGAACACGATGTCGATGATCGCGATCTGCAGGATGACCATGGAGAACGCCGACGACGCGCGCGTTGTGCGCGGATCCTCGTCCTCGCCGCCGCTGATCAGTTCGCGGATTTCCATCGTCCCCTTCACCAGCAGGAACAGGCCACCGACGATCAGCACCAGGTCGCGGATCGAAATGCCCATTCCCGCCACGGTGAACAGGTCCTGGCTCATCCGTGCCAGATAGGCCAGCGAAATCAGCAGCAGGACGCGGGTGATGCAGGCCACGGCGATGCCGATCTTGCGCGCGAGCGGGCGACGCTCTTCCGGCAAGCGCCCCACCGCGATCGAAATGAAGACGAGGTTGTCGACGCCGAGCACGATTTCGAGCGCACTCAACGTGACCAGCGTGATCCACGCGGAAGGGTCGGACAGGAAGGACAGATCCATCAATGTTGTTCCAGCAGGCGCGGCAGCAAAATCAGGCTCCAGGTCAGCACGACATTCATCATCAACACGAACACCGCCGCCGATCCCATGTCCTTGGCGCGTCCCGCCAGTTCGTGGATTTCCGGGCCGTAACGCTCGATCACCGCCTCGACTGCGGAGTTGAGCAGCTCCATCGCCATCACCAGCGTCATCGAACCGATCAGCAGCGCGCGCTCCAGTCCGGACGTGCCGAGATGGAAGCCGAGCGGCGCCAGGATCACGAACAGCACCACTTCAAGGCGGAACGAGGATTCGTGCAGCCACGCCGCGCGCAGTCCCTTGAGCGACCACAAGGTGGCGCGGTAGATGCCGCGCGGTCCGCGCGGGAGGTGTCCAATCGAATCAGCCATGGTGCCGATTCTGCCATACGCGCGTCATGCCACCGGACACGACGCGCTTGCCTTGTCGGTCCGGCGTTACTGCGAGCGCAGGGCCTCGATCGGGTCCAGCATCGACGCCTTGCGTGCCGGGTAATAGCCGAAGAACAGGCCGGTGGCCATCGAGAACGCCGCCGCCAGCAGCACGACCTGGGCATTGAGATCGATCGGCAGGTCGCCGATCTTGCTCACGATCAACGCGCCGATCACCCCGAGCACGATGCCGATGACGCCGCCGATCAACGAGATCAGCATCGCTTCGGCGAGGAACTGGCGACGCACGTCTGTCGGGCCCGCGCCCACCGACATGCGCAGGCCGATCTCGCGGATGCGTTCGGTGACCGACACCAGCATGATGTTCATGATGCCGATGCCGCCGATGATCAGGCAGATGCCGGCAACCGCGCCGAGCAGTTTCGACATCAGGTTGGTGGTGGCGGTGCGTGTCGCCACGATCTGGCTGATGTTGCGCACGGCGAAATCGTCGTCGGCGCCGGGCTGGATCTTGTGGCGCTGGCGCAGCAGGCCTTCGATGGCGTTTTGCGCGCTGTCGAGGTTCTTGGCCGAATCGACGCCGACGCTGATGCCCTGCACCGCGCCGGGCGGCATGCTGTTGGACGTGGAGAGACGACGGCGCGCGGTTTCCAGCGGCACCACCACGATGTCGTCCTGGTCCTGGCCGAAACCGCCCTGGCCCTTGGCCGCGAGCGTGCCGACCACGGTGAACGGCACGCGCCCGATGCGGATGCTCTGGCCGACGCCGGTGGCGTCACCGAACAATTCCTTGCGCACGGTTTCGCCGATCACCACTTTCTTGGCGGCGCTGGTGTAATCGCGCGGATCGAAACCGTCGCCGCTGGCCATCTGCCAGTCGTTGATCGCGAACCAGTCGTTGTCGACGCCCTGCCAGGAAGTCGAAGCGTTGTTCTCGCCATTCACCACCTGGGTGCCGCCGCGCAGTGATCCGCTGACGTACTGCACTTCCGGGACTTCGTCGC
>JAFEBZ010000065.1 GCA_018242405.1 Pseudomonadota bacterium
GGCCGTACCGCGTATCTTGGCGTGACGTACAAGTTCTGAAGTCTCCCCCGCCCCGCGTCGCCATGCGCGATGCGGGGTACTCCGGCGCCGGCAGCCTGCCTCCCCGGGCTGCCGGCTTTTTTCTTTTGAGAGGAATGCACGATGACGACCAGCGACAACCGAATCCGCAAGGTCGTCGTCGTTGGTGGTGGCAGCGCGGGCTGGATGGCCGCGGCTGCACTGGTGACCTATCTCGACAAGTCGGTGTCGGTGCGCCTGGTCGAATCCGAGGAGATCGGCATCGTCGGCGTCGGCGAATCCACCGTTCCTTTCATGAAGACCTTCAATGCCCAGATGCTGGGCATCGACGAAGCCGACTTCATCCGCGAAACCGAAGGCACGTTCAAGCTCGGCATCCAGTTCAACGACTGGGCACGCATCGGCGACAGCTATGTCCACGGCTTCGGCACGATTGGCCGCTCGCTGGGGCCGCTGCCCTTCCATCAATACTGGTTGAAACTGTTCCTCGCCGGTCGCGCGCCGGAGATCGGCGCCTATTCGCTGCCGACCGTCGCCGCGCCGCTCGACAAGTTCTCGATCAGTCCGCCCGACGCACCGCCGGATTCGCCCTTGGCCAACATCGCCTACGGCTACCAGTTCGACGCCGGACTCTATGCGCGCTATCTGCGCAGTCTCGCCGAACGTCGCGGCGTGCAACGCACGGAAGGCAAGGTCATGGATGTCGTCCAGCGTGGCGAGGATGGCTTCATCGAAGCGATCGTCATGGAAAGCGGCGAACGCATCGAAGGCGATTTGTTCATCGATTGCTCCGGCTTTCGCGGCCTGCTGATCGAACAGACCCTGAAAACGGGTTACGAAAGCTGGAGCCAATGGCTGCCCTGCGATCGTGCGATGGTCGCGCCGAGCGCAAGCGCCGGACCGCTGACGCCATACACGCGCGTGAGCGCGCGGCCGGCCGGCTGGCAATGGCGGATCCCGACCCAGCGCCGTGTCGGCAACGGTTACGTCTATTCCAGCCAGTACATCAGCGACGACGAGGCCGCGGCGACCCTGCTGGCGACGCTCGACGCACCCGCGCTGGCCGATCCGCGTCCGCTGCGTTTCACGCCGGGACGGCGCAAGCAATTCTGGAATCGCAATGTCGTCGCCGTTGGTCTCGCCGGCGGTTTCATGGAACCGCTGGAATCGACCGCGATCTATCTGGCGCAGTCGGCGGTCCAGCGCCTGCTCGGCCTGTTCCCCGATCGCGATTGCGATCCGCTGCTGCGTGATCGCTTCAACCGCGAATCCGTGTTCGAGCACGAGCGCGTCCGCGATTTCCTCGCCCTCCACTACAACGCCACCGAACGCGACGACACGCCGTTCTGGGACCACTGCCGGACGATGGCGATTCCGGATCCGTTGCGCGAGACCATCGACCTGTTCCGCCTCGACGGCCGCTACTTCCGCAACGCCGAGGATTTCTTCGCGCTGCCGAGCTGGGTGCAGGTGATGCTGGGCCAGCGCATCATTCCGCGTGGCTATCATCCGATCGTGGACAAACTGCCCGCGGACCGCCTGGAACAGTTCGTCGATCGCACGCGCCAGGATGTCGCCCGTGCGGTGGACGCCATGCCCGATCATCAGGTCTTCATTGATCACTACTGCAAGGCGATGGCGTGATGGCATTGCGCAACTGGATCGGATTGGCGCTGGCAACGACGCTGTCGTTTCCGGCACACGCGAAAGACGCTGCGAGCGGTGTATCGATACAGCATCTCGACGGTGCGTGGACCTTCCGCTTGCAACCCGATGACAAGCAGGCCACCAACCATCGCCAGATGACGACATGGCGACGCGCGACAGTGCCGGGCACGGTGCATACCGATCTGCTCGCCAACCACCAGATTCCCGATCCCTACGTCGGTGCGCCCGAAGCGGGATTGCAGTGGATCGGCCTGGCCGGCTGGGAATATCGCCGCAGTTTCGATGTCGATGCCGCAGCATTGCGCGCGACTCGCAACGAACTGGTATTCACGGGGCTCGACACCCTCGCCGATGTCTGGCTCAACGGTGAACGCATCCTTTCCGCCAACAACAGTTTCCGCACCTGGCGAGTGCCGGCGCACGGAAAGTTGAAAGCGCACGGCAACACCTTGCGCGTGGTCTTCCATTCGCCGATCGCCACCCTGCTGCCGCAGGTACAGGCGATGCCGCACAAGATCGCCGGCAACTACACCTCGCCCTATGGCGACGAACCGAAGGACGCGATGACCGCGAACTTCGTGCGCAAGCCCGGCTACCACTACGGCTGGGACTGGGGCCCGCGCTATGTCACCGCCGGCATCTGGCAGCCGGTGTCGCTGCAAAGCTGGAGCGGCGCGCGCATCGACGATCTGCAAATCCGCCAGGACCATGTCGATGGCGAACGCGCCGAGCTGACCGCGCGCGTGCGCATCGATCCCGCGGCGAGCGCGCACTATCGCGTGCGCCTGTGGCAGGTCGCGCCGGATGGCAGGCGTTCCGCTGCCGGTGATCGCGAAGTGGACGCGACAACGACAACGACTGTCGACATTCCGGTGCGCATCGACCATCCGCAGCGCTGGTATCCGAACGGGTATGGCGCGCAACCGCTGTATCGCTACGAAGCGGAAGTGCTGGCGAATGGTCGCGTGAGCGATCGTTTCAGTCGCCGCACCGGATTGCGCAGCGTCGAACTGCGCCGCGAGAAAGATGCCTCCGGGCGCAGTTTCGAATTCGTGGTCAACGGCGTCCCGGTGTTCGCCAAGGGTGCCAACTCGATTCCCTTCGACATGTTCGCGCCACGACCCAGCGACGCGCAGATTCGTGGCATCCTGCAGTCCGCGCGCGACGCCAACATGAACATGCTGCGCAGCTGGGGCGGTGGCTATTACGAGCGCGACGCCTTCTTCGACGCCGCCGACGAACTCGGGCTGATGGTGTGGCAGGACTTCATGTTCGGCGGCGGCATGCAACCGGCCTACGATCCCGCGTTCCGGGCAAATGTGGTTGCCGAGGCGCGCGACCAGCTGCAGCGCCTGCGCAACCATCCCAGCATCGTCCTGTGGTGTGGCAACAACGAGGAAGAAATCGCCTGGAAATACTGGGGCCACGGCAAGGAACTCACCGCGGCCGATCCGGAATTCGCGAAGAAGGTCTGGGACGGCTGGCAACAATTGTTCGATCGTGACCTGCGCGAAGTCGTGCAACAGGAAGGCGGCGGCATCGCCTATTGGCCGAGCAGCCCGAGTGCCGACGATCTCGCCGGCAAGGCCGACATCAACGACTCCGGTGACCGCCATTACTGGGAAGTCTGGGGCGGCCCGGCGTATCCGTATGAAAAGTATCTCGAGATCACCCCGCGCTTCATGTCGGAATACGGACTGCAGGCATGGCCGGACATGCATGCCATTCGCGCCTTCGCCGGCAAACAGGCATTGGCGATCGACAGTCCGGTGGTCGTCGTGCACCAGAAGTTCATGGCCGGCAAGGGCAATGAACGCCTGATGCTGTACATCACGCGCGAATACGGCACCCCGCGCGATTTCGCCGATTTCGTTTATCTCAGCCAGGTGATGCAGATGGACGGCATCTCACTGGCGGCCTTGCACCACCGCGCCAGCCGTCCGGTGACGATGGGCTCGCTGTACTGGCAGCTCAACGATGTCTGGCCGGGTGCGTCGTGGTCGAGCATCGACTGGTTCGGCCGCTGGAAACCGCTGAACTACGCCGCCCGTCGTTTCTATGCGCCAGTCGCGGTAGCCGCGTTGCGGCAAAACGGTCGCACCACGGTGACGCTGCTGTCGGATCGCACCACGGAACGCCATGGCCAGTTGCGGATGCGCCTGTTCGATCTCGACGGCAAGCTGTTGCGCGATGAAACGATCTCGGTGAAACTGCCGCCGTTGAGCGCTTCGGTGGCGATGACGTTCGACGATGCGCAATTGCTGCGCGGCGTCGATCCGAAACGCGTAGTCGCGGCGTTCGATCTTTCTGTCGATGGCGAACCGGCTTCGCGCGGCGTGGTGTATTTCGCCCACGCGAAAGAGATCAGCTGGCCCGATCCCGGCCTGCGTCGTGCATGGTCGCGCGATGGCAAGACCTTGCGCCTGACCGCCACGCATATCGCGCGCAGTGTCTGGCTCGATTTCGGCGATCTCGACGCCACGCCATCGGACAACGCATTCACCCTGCTGCCGGGCGAAACCGTCACGCTGCAGGTTCACGGCAATGCCTCGCCGAAACAGTTGCAGGCCGCACTGCGCGTTCGCAGCCTCGCCGACGCGCTTTCTTCAACTCCTTCAAAACATTGATGCCATGAACATGTCCGCTCAAGCAATTCCGCCCCTGCCCGATTTCCGCACTCCCGACGCCTTGCGCGAACACATCCGCCAGACGATGGCCTTCTACCATCCGCACTGCATCGATCCCGCCGGCGGCTTCTTCCACTACTACATGGACGACGGCACGATCTACGACCGCAGCCATCGCCATCTGGTCAGCAGCACGCGCTTCGTCTTCAACTACGCGATGGCCGCCAACGAGTTCCGCGAGGACGCGACATTGCGCCAGCAGTACTTCGATGCCGTCCACCACGGACTGCGCTATCTGCGCGAGGTGCATTTCGATCCGCACAGCGGCGGTTACGCGTGGACGATCCGCGACGGCAAGCCGGAAGACCTCAGCCAGCAATGCTATGGCGCGGCCTTCATGCTGCTGGCCTACAGCTGCGGACTCAAGGCTGGTATCGAAGACGCGCGCGCGTGGATGGGTGAAGTCTGGGATCTGCTGGAACAACGCTATTGGGAAGCCGGCCCCGGTCTCTATCGCGATGAGGCGACCCGCGACTGGCAGTTCTCCGACTATCGCGGCCAGAACGCCAATATGCACATGTGCGAGGCGATGCTCGCGGCCTACGAAGCCAGTGGCGAACAGCGCTATCTCGATCGCGCCCTGCTGCTCGCCGACCACATGACGCGACGCCAGGCCGACAAGGCCGACGGGCTGGTGTGGGAACACTATGACAAGGAGTGGAATGTCGACTGGGATTTCCATCGCGACGATCCCAGGCATCTGTTCAAGCCCTGGGGTTTCCAGCCCGGCCACCAGACCGAATGGGCCAAGCTGCTGATGATCCTGCACGCGCATCTATCGAAAAACGGCGATGCGCCGGAGTGGTTGGTGGCGAAGGCGCGTTTCCTGTTTGACGAAGCGATGCGCAAATCGTGGGACGAGGAATTCGGCGGCATGGTCTATGGGTTTGCGCCGGACAAGTTGCGCGCACCCGGCGTCGAAGGACGATTGCTCGCTGATGGCGAAACCTTCGTCTGCGACGAGGACAAATACTTCTGGGTGCAGGCGGAATCGATCGCGACCGCCGCGCGTCTCGCCACCGTCACCGGCGACGAACGCTACTGGGACTGGTACCGCAAATTGTGGCAATACGCCTGGCAGCACATGATCGATCACCGTTTCGGTGCCTGGTATCGCATCCTCGATCGCGAGAACCGCAAGTACAGCGACGAGAAGAGCCCCGCCGGCAAGACCGACTACCACACCATGGGCGCCTGCCACGACGTGTTGTCGGTGCTGCGCGCACACGGATAAGGACACATCACATGGCCATGCGCGCACGAACCCTTTCCGTCTTCATCCTCGCTGCGCTCTCTGTCCACGCCAGCGCGCAATCGCGGCCTGCGCCGGCGTTCGCGAGTTCATTCGAAGCGAATGAGCCGCAACCGCAGTTGAAGACGACTACCGGCGACATCGCGCTCGCCATCGATGATGGTCCGGAAGCTCCATACAACGCCAAGACCAAGGCCGGTTACAGCGGCCTGCATGCCTTGCGCTACCAGGGTCATGGTGCCGGTGGCCGTGCGCAGTTGTTCGCGGTGGATATTCCTGTCGACGCGAACACCACGCTGTCGTGGCTGGTGCTGCCGGAAATCGTTGACGGCAATACTGTCGCGTCCACCGGCATCGGCATCGATCTGGTCTTCGACGATGGTCGGCGCCTGTCGCAACTCGGCGTCCGCGACCAGCATGGTGCCGACATCACTGCAGCAGAACAGGCCGCATCGAAGACGTTGTATCCGCAGCAATGGGCGCGCAAGCAGGTGCATGTGGGAGATATCGCTTCGTTGCGCGGCCATCGCATCCGCGCGATCGAACTGGAACTGCAGCCGGTGGATGGCGGCAAGGCGCAAGGATGGATCGACGATCTCGCGATCACGTCGCAACCACGCATCGTCAACACGCATCCTTCCGACGATGTGCTGACTACCCGCGGCACCCAATCGAACGGCACCTTCTCGCGCGGCAACAATTTCCCGGCGACCGCGCTTCCGCACGGTTTCAACTTCTGGACGCCGGCCACCGATGCCGGCACGCTCGGCTGGCTCTATCGCTGGAACGAAGGCAATGACGGCGACAACCGACCGCGCCTGCAGGCGCTGGCGCTGAGCCACGAGCCCAGCCCATGGATGGGCGATCGCCAGACCTTCCAGGTGATGCCGTCGCTGGCGACGGGTGAACCAGAAGCCGACCGCAGGAAACGAGCACTGTCGTTCAGCCACGACAACGAGATCGCGCGCCCCTATCTCTACGGCGTGCGTTTCGACAACGGCATCACTGCCGAAATCGCCCCGACCGATCATGCCGCGCTGTTCCGCTTCCGTTTCCCCGCCAGCGATGGCAAGGGCGGCACAACGTTGCTGTTTGATAATGTCGATGCCCGCGGCGGATTGACGCTCGATACCGCGACGCAAACGCTGAGTGGCTATACCGATACCCGCAGCGGATTGTCGAACGGCGCGACGCGGATGTTCATCTACGCGCGCTTCGATCAACCGTGGCGCGATAGCGGTGCGATCAAGACCGGACGCCCCACCGGATACATCAACTTCATGCCCGGCGCCGACCGGGAAGTGCGCATGCGCATCGCGACCTCGCTGATTTCCGTCGAACAGGCCAGGCACAATCTCGATCTTGAAATCGGCGACGCCACGTTCGACACCATCCGCGATCGCGGGCAGGCCGCCTGGGATGCGGTGCTCGGTCGCGTCCGCATCACCGGTGCCAGCGACGACCAGCGCACGACGACGTATTCCAATCTCTACCGCCTGTTCCTCTATCCCAACAGTGCGCACGAGAACACCGCCAGCAATGCGCAGCCGCGCTGGATGCACGCCGACCAGAGCAGCTGGAGCAAGGACAACACCGGCGGCGACGCGCAACATACCTCCGCGCGTGTCCTGCCCGGAAAGCTCTACGTCAACAACGGTTTCTGGGATACCTATCGCACCGCGTGGCCGGCTTATGCCTTGATCGCGCCGAAGCAGGCCGGCGAGATGGTCAACGGATTCCTCCAGCAATACCGCGACGGTGGCTGGGTCGCGCGCTGGTCGTCGCCCGGCTATGCCGACCTGATGGTCGGCACCAGCTCCGACGTCGCTTTCGCCGATGCCTGGTTGAAAGGCATTCGCGGTTTCGATCCACATGAAGCCTATGCCGCGGCGTTGCGCAACGCGACCACGATCGCACCGGCGCCGAACGTCGGTCGCAAGGGCATGGCGACATCGCCCTATCGCGGTTATATCGACACCAGCATCGGCGAAGGATTGTCGTGGAGCCTGGAAGGCGGTCCCAACGATTTCGGCATCGCGCAATTGACCGAGTCGCTGGCGAAGACTTCGCGCGATCCAAAGGATGCCCGTCGCTACGGCGATGAGGCCGCATACTTCCGTGGTCGTGCCCTCGACTACACGCGCCTGTTTGATCCGACGACGGGATTCTTCCGTGGTCGCCAAGCCGACGGCAGTTGGCAAAAACCGGCGAGCGCCTTCGATCCGCGCGTCTGGGGCGGCGACTACACCGAAGGCAATGCCTGGACCTATGCCTTCCCTGCGGTCTACGACAGCAACGGCCTCGTGGCACTGTATGGCGGGCGCGAAGCGCTGGCGAAAAAACTCGACGCGCTGTTCGCGACACCGGAAACCGCAGGCAAGGAATTCTCCGGCAGCTACGGCGACGTGATCCACGAGATGACCGAAGCGCGCGACGTGCGCATGGGCATGTACGCGCACAGCAACCAGCCCTCGCACCATCTTGCGTGGTTGTACGACAGCGTCGGCCAGCCGTGGAAGACGCAGGCACTGACGCGCGAGATCCTGCGCCGGCTCTATCTCGGCAGCGAGATCGGCCAGGGCTATCCCGGCGACGAGGACAACGGCGAGATGTCGGCGTGGTACGTGTTCGCGATGCTCGGGCTGTATCCGCTGCGGATGGGCGCACCGCAGTACGCGATCGGTTCGCCGGCGTTCGACCGCGTCGACGTGGCGATGGACAACGGTCGCACGCTGCACGTCATCGCGCATGGCAACAGCCTGCACAACGTCTATGTGCAGTCGCTCAAGGTCAACGGCAAGCCGTGGACGAAGGCGTGGCTGCCGCATTCTGCGATCGCCAACGGCGGTACGCTGGAATTCACCATGGGCGCGAGGCCGTCGCACTGGGGCAGCGGTGTGCGCGACCTTGCGCCGTCGCTGACGCCTGCCGGACAGGCACCGAAGTCGCTGTGCGATCTGGCGTCGCGACTGGCGTTTTCAACGTTCGCGAATGGTGCTTCCGCGAAAGCGCTGGTCGATGGCGACGCGCTGACCGGTGCCGCGATCTCTGGCGGCAACCGCGAAGTGCGGCTGCGCTTCGACCAACCGCAGAAGATCGATTTCTACACGCTTACGACCGGCGAACATGCCGATGCGCTCAATCTGGGTTGGACCTTGCAGGGTCGCAACGGCAATGGCGCATGGCATGATATCGATCGCCGCACACAGGAAACTTTCCCGTGGTCGCGGCAGCTGCGGCCATTCCGCGTCGCGCATCCGCAGGCATGGCGCGAGTTGCGCCTGCGCTTCGATGGCGGTGCAACGTTCGATCTGGCGGAAGTCGGACTGATGCAGGCGCGGCGCTTTGATATCGCATGTTCAAAGTAAATCGCGCACTGGCCGGGTGAAAATCATCGCCCGGCTGAGCACCTTCCGCGGTTATCCATATGGCCGACACGCCGTGAACCCATCCATGGGGGCTCGACTCGGCATCCATGCCTCGTATGGTCGGCCATACGGACGAACCGCTCCGGCGCCGCCGGTGGTGAGCCTTTCGCCCAGCCAGCGCGCGACTTACTTCTCCTTCCTCCAGTTCACCGACGCGCGATTCTCCACCGTGCTCGATTCGATCTGGATATCGAAACCCTTGCGCAGCAGATACTTCAGCATCAGCACCTGGCCGGTGCCGAGCAGCGACACGCCGTAACCGACATACATCTTCGGTGACAAATACTTGCCGACGCCGAGCACGCTGCCGCCCAGCGCGCGCGACTGCATCACGCCAGCGTCGTCGAGGCCGATCTTCGAGCCCAGCTGCGACGCCAGCAACCCCTCGCCCGCGCTCATCGCCGCCGACATCGCGCTCACTTCGCTCTGCGCGTTGCTGTCGAGCCCGGACAGCGAATGCCCGGTCACCAGCAGTGCCAGCGCATCGTCCTGGCTGCTCGCGGGATCGCTCCACACGTCCGCCTGCGGTCGCGACGCGCGACCACTCACCGAAATGCCGGCGGTGACATCGCCGAGATCGCGTTCGGCGACCACGTCCAGCACCGGATTGCCGACCGCATCGTTCGACCACACCAGGCGTCCGCGGGTGATGGTGAGATTCTGTCCGTAGGCGCGATAACGTCCGCTCACATCGAGCGTGCCGGTGGCGAGCGTGTCGCGTCCCGGGCGTGCACGCACGCGCAGGCTTCCCCCGAGCTGGCCCTTCAATCCGAAACCGCTGATGTTGACGTTGTCGCCGAGCGTCAGCTTGAGATCGAGGTCGAGCGGCGTGCCGGAACTGCTGCGTTCGGGATCGACCGGATCGAGGATCACCACGTCGCCGGAACGCGTCGCACCGCCACTCAGGCGTTCGAGATCGATCGTCGCCGATGGCAGGCCGACGGTGCCGGTGACCGTCAACGGCTGGCCGGCGCGGAACTTCACCAGCACGTCGGGATCGGCGACCGCCTTGAGGTTGCGCGTGTCCGACACCAGCACGTTGCTGCCCTTGATCGTGAGTTGCAGCGGCGTGTCCTGACCCAGCCAGCCCAGCGTGCCATCGACGTTCAACATGCCGGTGCCGGAACGCAGGCTGCCGCTGATGTGCGCGTTGCCGTCGGCCTGCGCTTCCATCTTCACCGTGCCGTTGTCGATCACCAGTCCGAGCGCGGGCAGGTCGGTGCGGAATTCACTCAGCACCGCATTGCCGCCGATGCGCGGCGCCGCGCGCGAACCCGCCAGCAGGATGTGGCCGGCGAGATGGCCCTGTGGTTCGACGATGTCGGGCGAGAACAGTTCGATCAGGACGAGATCGCGAGTATCGACATCGATGCTTCCGGTGAGTGGTGCGTGTTCGTCCCATCCGGTCGTGATGTCGGCAGCGATATGGCCGTTGCCGTTGTAGCCGGCGTTCAATTTTCCTTGCAGGCGATTGGGATCGAAGGTCGCGTCCAGCGTCAGGTTCTGCCACTGGAACGCGGTGACGTGGCGCTGCACCGGCACGCGCACGCCACCCTGCGGCGACGTCAGGTGGACATTGCCACGCCAACTGCTGCCGACCGGCTGCACGCCACCCGTCATTGCGATCTCGCCTTGCAGGTCCCAGGGCTTGCCGTCGTTGCGCGGCGGCAGATACGGCAACGCGAGTGCCAACGGCAAGCCATGCCCTTCCACCTGCACGCCGCGTCGCGGCCATTCTGCGTTCGCGCACAGGCTGCCGCCCGCCGTCGAGCTGAAACAGCTCTGCGACAGCGTCCAGTTGCTGCCGTGCTGGGCGAATTGCGCTGGCGATTGCAGCTGCCATGCCGCGCCCTTCACCGGCGCGAGATGCAATGTCGACAACGTGCCGCGCCAATCATTGCCCTGCTTTTGGGCATTGCCAGTGACGGCGAACTGGCCCATGCCGCCACTGGCATTGGCGGTGAGCGCGAGATGTTCCATCGCGCCGGTCGCGTGCGCTTCCAGGCGATCGAAGCTCATGCCCGCTTCGATACCAGTGCCGGTGATCGCAAGGTTGCCGCTGCCGTTCTGCCACGGCAGGCGTCCGCGCGCGCTCAAGGTCGCCGCGCGATAACTGCCATAGCGCAAGCCGTTTCCGGAAAGATCGGCGTCGATGTCGGGGCCGTTGCGTGGCCCTGTGATCTTCAGGGTTCCCGCCAGCGTGCCGGCGGCGTTCGGCAACAGATCGTCGAGACGCAGCGGATTGAGATTGGCATTGACGTTGAAAGCACGATCGATACGGCCCTTGGCGTCGATGCGACTGCCACCGAGCGTCAGCGCGACGTCTCCGCCGAATTCCATCGCGTCCTTGGCGGTCGCAGCGGTCCGCACGTCGAGTTTGGCGCGTCCGGCAATCGCGCGATCACGCAGCTTGCCGCCGAGTTGTTGCGCATCAACCGTGATGTCCATGCGCCCATCGTTGCGGGTGTTGCCGGTCGTGGCGATGCGGCCGTTCAACGCGCCCTTCCATTCCGGCAGGAAGTAGCCGGGATCGAATCCCGACAACGTGGTATCCGCTTTCCAGTTCAGTGCCGGCGCCCAGCCAACGCGACCGCGACCATCCAGTCGTCCCTGCGGCATCGTCGCCCGCAGCGAATTGAAGGTCACGCCGGCGTCCTCGCCCATGCCATCCAACGCGACCGGCCCGCTGTCCCTCCCGCGCACCGCGACACCCGCTCCTGTCGCGGCCCACCTGCTGGATACTCCCGAGGAACCCAAA
>JAFEBZ010000066.1 GCA_018242405.1 Pseudomonadota bacterium
GGGCTAGGCCTTAAGCGGCCAGAGCGTAGACGTCGTCGTTGGCGTCTGAGTTTTTGCAGCTGGATTAACGAGGAAAGCTACACCCTCGGCATGCGCCAAGCGATTTCGCAACCCCCGTCGAATCCAGTGCATCCCCGGGAACCGTTGTCTCGCCGACCGGGGCAGTATAGGGCAGAATCGCTGAATGCCGAGCCAGGGCGACTCCCACGATCAATTCAACCGGCACGCGCCGATGCTGTTCGGCGTGCTGGCGGGAATCTGCGCCGCGATCATGGTGTTGCTGATCTGGCGCAACGAGCAGACGGTGGCCCATCGCGAGACGATGGCCGAACTCAACTCCGAGGCCGACCTGGTCGACTCGCTGGTACGCCAGCGCCTCGACGCGCTGGAACTGATCATGCGCGGTGGTGCATCGCTGATGGCCGGCGACGCCTTGCCGACCGACGAGCAGTGGCAGAGCTATGTCGCCGGTCTCGATCTCGAACAACGCTATACCGCCGTGGTCGGCCTCGGCTATGGTCCCTATATCGATCGTGTCGACCTGCAGCGTTTCCAGCAGGACTGGAAGGCGCGCACCGGCAACCTGATCAACATCCAGCCCTGGGGGATACGCCCGGAATACGCGCCGGTGATTTATCTTGCGCCGGCAACGCGCGCGACCCAGTCGCTGATCGGTCGCGACATGTACATCGAGGCGACGCGTCGCGAAGCCATGCAGCGTGCGATGGAAAGCGGACGCCCCTGGCTGTCCGGTCCGGTCGAGCTGTTCCTCGACGATGGCGATCCCGGCGTGCGCAGCATGATCTTCTACACCCCGGTCTATCGCGGCGGCGAGCGCCCGACAACGATCGCCGCGCGGCGGGCGGGGATGGCGGGCTGGGTCTATATCCCGTTCCGCATGCCCAAGTTCATCGACATGACGCTGAGGTCGGTGAAGCGCAAGTTGAGATTGCGGATCATCGATGCGACCGCCGCCAGCAAGCCCGTCGTGCTGGCGGAGGATCCCGGACTCTCCGGCAAGACGTTTCGTGGCCCGATCATGCGCAGCATTCCCATCTACGGTCGGGTGCTGCGGCTCGAGTTCTTCGGTGACGACGATGCCGGCGTCGAGCGCAGCCAATGGGTGCTGTGGTCGGGCTTGCCGCTGGCGCTCGCGACCGGCCTGATCGCATTCCTGCTGGCGCGAACGCAGGCGCGTGCGCAGGTGCTGGCGCGCGACATGACGCGCGCCTATGCGCGCAGCGAGGCGTTGTTCCGCAGCTCGATGGTGCATTCCGGCATCGGCATGGCATTGCTCGACGACCGGGGCGACATCGTCGATGTCAATCCCGCCTTCACGAAGCTGTTCGAGCGCGATATCGGCGCCTTGCGCGGCGTGCATTTCGCCGCGTTGCTCGATCATGGCAGCGTCGGCCTGGTGGAGCAGGGCGAGGAGAGTGGAATGCGCCGGGAAATCCGCCGTTTCGCCCGCAGGAATGGCGAGTTGCGGCATGTTTCGCTGGTGTACGGCCAGATCCCCCCCGGCGATGGCGTCGACATCAGCCTGCTGGTGCAGGCCGAAGACATCTCCGATCGCGTCCGCAGCGAGGCGCGCATCCGCGCGCTCAACCGCACGCTCGAGTTGCGGGTGGATGCGCGCACGCGCGAACTCAGCGAGGCCAACCAGCAACTCGAAACCTTCGCCTACAGTGTGTCGCACGACCTGCGCGCGCCGTTGCGCGCGATCGACGGATTCAGCCGCTTGTTGTCCGATCGCCACGCCGATGCACTGGACGAAGCCGCGCGCGGCTATCTGTCGCGCATCCGCGAGGGCGCGCACCGTATGGACGATCTGATCGGCGCGATCCTGACGATTTCCCGCGTCAGCCGCGGCGAACTGCAACGCCAGCCGCTCGATCTCACGGCGCTGGCACGCGAAGTCGTCGATGAGCTCCGGACCGCCGATCCGCAGCGCGTGGTCGAGACGGAGATCGCACCGGACCTGCATGCCGACGGCGATGCGTCGCTGGTGCGGACGCTGATGCAGAACCTGATCGGCAATGCCTGGAAATTCACCCGTGGCCGGGAAACCGCGCACATCCGTTTCGGGCGCGATTCCGATGGACGCTATTTCGTCGAGGACGATGGCGTCGGTTTCGATCCCGCCTATGCCGGCAAGCTGTTCCAGCCGTTCCAGCGCCTGCATGCCGAGTCGGAATTCGTCGGCTACGGCATCGGCCTGGCCACCGTGAGGCGCATCGTCGAGCGCCACGGCGGCACCCTGCAGGCGCATGGCGAAGTCGGTCGCGGTGCGCGCTTCACGTTCACGCTACCCGGCAATCTTCACGAAACAGACGACGACCACCAGATCTGACCGGGCTCAGGCGTCCTTGTTGTGCCGGCGCAGCAGGCGCTGTTTCTCGCGATTCCAGTCGCGTTCCTTGCTGGCCTCGCGCTTGTCGTGGGTCTGCTTGCCGCGCGCAAGGGCGATCTCCAGCTTGACCTTGTTGCCTTTCCAGTACAGCGCGGTCGGCACCAGGGTGTAGCCATCGCGCTGGACGCGACCGACCAGCTGGTCGATCTCCTGGCGATGCAGCAGCAGCTTGCGATCGCGGCGATCGTTGGCGATCACATGGGTGGACGCCTGGATCAGCGGGGTGATCTGCGAACCGACGAGGAAGATCTCGCCGTGGTTCACCAGCGCGTAGCCGTCGCCGATGTTGGCGCGGCCGGCCCGGATCGCCTTCAGTTCCCATCCTTGCAGGGCGAGGCCCGCCTCGACGCGCTGTTCGAGGTGGTATTCGTGGCGCGCACGCTTGTTCAACGCGATGGTGCCACCGTTTGCCTTATCCTTGGTCTTGCTCATGCGCCTATTGTAATGTGACCACCACCATCGAACGCAGTGCCCTCGTGGCCCATTCCGCCGAGACCATGTTCGACCTGGTCGATGCCGCGGAACGCTATCCGGAACGCTTCGGCTGGTGCCAGGCCGCTGCCGTCGAACGGCAGGAAGACGGGCGTTATGTCGCGCGTCTCGATGTCGGTCTCGGCCGTTTCAAGACCTGGTTCAAGACCGAGAACACCGGCGAGCGCCCGGCGCGCATCGACATGCGCCTGGTGGATGGCCCGTTCAAGACGCTGGAGGGTCATTGGCGCTTCACCGCGCTCGACACCCATGCCTGCAAGGTCGCGCTTGAGTTGAAGTTCGAACCGGCTTCGTCGCTGCTGGGGCCGGTGCTGGCGCTGGGCCTGCAAAGCCTCGCCGATCGCATGGTCGATGATTTCATTCGCGCGGCCAACAAGGCGGGGCTGCCTTGATGGCGACAACCATCAGGGTCGAAGTCGTCGCGGCCTGGCCGCATCGCTGCGAGCGCAAGGTGGTGGAATTGCCCGTCGGTGCGCATCTGGAAGACGCAGTCGCCGCGGCCGGATTCACCGTATTGGAAGATGTTGCCGGAGTCGCGGTGTTCGGCCAGCGGGTGACGATGCATCACGTGCTTGTCGATGGCGATCGCGTTGAGCTATTGCGTGGATTGAA
This sequence comes from Pseudomonadota bacterium, assembly GCA_018242405.1. Taxonomy (GTDB): domain Bacteria; phylum Pseudomonadota; class Gammaproteobacteria; order Xanthomonadales; family Xanthomonadaceae; genus Solilutibacter. The sequence continues at coordinate 3,518 of JAFEBZ010000066.1, forward strand.
GGTCGATCCCAAGGCCGCGCGCCGTGCGCGTGCCCAGGTCCAGCGTGACGCGGCCCGGAAAGAGCTCCGGACGCTGCGCTGACTTACTGACCGCTGTCGCTGTCGTCGCCGCCGTTCTTCTTCTTGTTCTTGCGCAGGTTGTTGCCGAAGCGCTTGTTGGCTTCCTTGGCCAGCTGCTCATCCTGCTCGGCGAAATAATTGCCGTCCCACTTGGTGACCAGGTCGTTCTCGAAGTAGACGGTGAAATTCTTGACCTGGGTCTTGCCGGTACGGCCCACGCGCTCGGTGCTGGTGTAGTCCCAGCGGCTGTGGTGGAACGGATCCTGGATCGAGGGCAGGCCCAGTAGTTCGGCCACCTGGTCCTTGGACATGCCGGCCTGCAATTGGTCGACCTTGGTCTTCTCCATCAGGTTGCCCTGATAGACGGGCTGGCGATAGAAGCAGCCGGTCAGGGCGATGGCGGCGATGCAGGCGAGCAGGAATGTGCGCATGTGAACAGGCGGTGTCACGAATTTCAGGGATGATACACGTCCCGCCCCGTCGTCGCCCCGCGCCGGCAGGCGGCGGTTCAGCCACTGGTACCGGAGAATGTGATGGAAACCCGCGATTTGCGCAGCCTGGGCTTCAAGGTGACCCAGCCACGCCTGCGCGTGCTCGAACTGCTGGAGCGCGCCAAGCCGCGCCACATGACGGCGGAGGAGATCTATCGCGCGTTGCTGGAGGGCGGCGAAGACGTCGGGCTGGCGACGGTGTATCGCGTGCTGACCCAGTTCGAGACCGCAGGGCTGGTGCTGAAGCACAATTTCGAGGGTGGCCACGCGGTCTACGAACTCGATCGCGGCACCCACCACGATCACATGGTGGATGTGGAAACCGGCAAGATCACCGAGTTCACCTCGCCGGAGATCGAGGCGCTGCAGCGCGAGATCGCGGCGAAGCACGGCTACGCGCTGGAAGATCACGCGCTGGTGCTTTATGTGAGGAAGAAATAGAGCATCAAGCACGCGCTGTCTCAGCGGGCAGCCAGCTCCGGTGCGCGGGACGCCGTAAACCCGTCCATGGGGGCTCGTGCGCGTCATCCATGACGCGCAACGCCCGCTTACCGGACTGGCCACCCACTGAGCGCGCGTGTTGTTGCTTGGCGGAGACGTGAAAAGCAACAGCTCGCAGGCTGTTGCTCTCTCACTCCCCCTGAAAGCATCCACCGGCGGCGCCGTGCGGATAACCGCTAAAGGCGCTCAGCCGGGCGATGCTTTTGACTCAATCCGCGTTCGCGTCTTCCAGCAACTTGCGCGCCGCGCCACGTGCTTCCTTGCTGACCGTCGCGCCGCCGAGCAGGCGCGCGAGTTCCTCGGTGCGGCCCTGCGCGTCCAGCGTGTCGAGCGCACTTTGCGTAATGCCCGAATCCGCCGACTTGCTGACGCGATAGTGCTGGTGGCCGTGCGCGGCGACTTGCGGCAGATGCGTCACGCACATCACCTGGCAACGCTTGCCGAGCTGGCGCAGCAGGCGGCCGACCACCGCCGCGACCGGGCCGCTGATGCCGCTGTCGACTTCGTCGAACACCATCGTCGGCACGCCATCGCCGTCGAGTGCGGCGACTTCGATCGCCAGCGCGATGCGCGACAACTCGCCGCCCGATGCGACCTTGCGCAACGGGCGCGGCGGCTGGTCGGGATTGGCGGTGACGAGGAATTCCACGCGTTCGGCACCGTGCGGATCGGGCGTGCTGCCGGGCTGCGCCTCGAGGTCGATCTTCAGCACGCCACCAGCCATGCCGAGTTCACCCATCAGGCGGCTGACTTCAGCGCCGAGTGATGTCGCGGTTGCCTCTCGGGCCGTAGTCAAGGCCGCCGCAGCTTGTTGCCAGCCACTTTCGGCCTGCGCCATCTCGCGATCGAGTGTTTCCAGTCGCTGGTCGACGTGTTCCAGCCCGGCCAGTTCGTCGCGGATGCGTTCGCGCACTTCATGCAGCGCTTCGGGAGCGACACGGTGCTTGCGGCCGAGATCGTGCAGCCGCGCGAGCTGGCGATCGAGCTGTTCGAAGGCGGCGGGATCGAGCTGGCTGTCGTCGCGGATGCGATCGAGCAGGGCGGCGGCTTCGTCGAGCTGGATCGCCGCAGCATCGAGCATCGCATCAACATCGGCGAGACGCGGCTCATCGCCGATCACACGGGCGAGGGCACTGCGCGCGCCATGGACCTGCGACAGCGCGCCGTCGGTCTCGTCATCCCCCAGTACACGACTGCTGGCCGCGCTGGTGGCTTCCAGCAAGGCAGCGCTGTTGGCGTGGCGACGATGACGGATGGCAAGGTCGGCGACGGCAGCAGGTTCCAGCGGATCGCGTTCGAGTTCCTGCAGCTGGTGCTGGAGCAGGGCAACGCGATCGGCGACATCACCGCGCGCAGTCAGTTGCTCGCGTTCGCGCTGCAGCTTTCGCCAATCGCCAGCAGTTGTCGCGACATTCGCCAGCAAGGCATCGTGCTTGCCGACATTGTCGAGGAGTACGAGTTGCGCCGGTTTCGACAGCAATGACTGATGCGCGTGCTGGCCGTGGATCTCGACCAGCAATCCGGCGAGTTCGGTCAGTTGCGCCAGCGTCACCGCACGACCGTTGATCCACGCCCGCGATCCGCCATCGGCGCGCAACACGCGGCGCAGCAGGCAGGCGTCGCCATCGTCCAGTTCCTGTTCGTGCAGCCACGCGCGTGCGGCTGTGGCATCGCTGACGGTGAATTCGGCCTGGAGTTCGGCGCGCTCGCTGCCGTGGCGGACCATCGCGGCGTCGGCGCGTTCTCCGGACAGGAAACCCAGCGCGTCCACCAGCAGGGATTTGCCGGCGCCGGTTTCGCCGGAAATGACGGTCATTCCGCTGCCGAATTCGAGTTCGGTGGCGGTGATGACGGCGAAATCGCGGATGGTCAGACGGGCGAGCATGGTGTCGATTCTAGGGGCTGTCGTCGCATTCGCCGAGACTGGGCGCTTGCAAGCGCAGCGTCGCGCCCGTATATCGAGGACATGGCTCTTCCCGGATCCGACGATCTCAACCCGCGCGCGCGGCAATTGCTGCGGACGCTGATCGGTCGTTACATACGCGACGGCGAGCCGATCGGTTCGCAGACGCTGGCGCGTTGTGCCGGGCTGGATGTCAGTTCGGCCACCATCCGCAACATCCTCGGCGATCTCGAGGACCTGGGCCTGCTGGCCTCGCCGCATACGTCCGCGGGTCGCGTCCCGACCGCGCAGGGCTACCGGGTGTTCGTCGATTCATTGCTGCAGGTCGAGCCGCTGGCTGATGGCGAGCTGCGTCGCCTGCGCGAGGAATTGCTGCCGGCCCACGCCGGGACCCGCCAGCTGCTGGGCAATGCCGGCGAGCTGCTGTCGGCGATGAGTCATTTCGTCGGCGTGGTGAGTGCGCCGCAGCGGGGCAGCGTGCCGTTCCGCCGTATCGAATTCGTGGCGCTCGGTGGCGACGAGGTGCTGGCGATCCTCGTCTTCAGCGACAACGAGGTACAGAACCGCGTGGTCCGCACTGGCAAGGCCTTCGATCCGGTCGAGCTCGAGCGCGTTGCCAATTACCTGAACGCACATTTCGCCGGACTGCCGATCGCCCAGGTCAAGCGTCAGTTGCTGGGCGAGTTGCGTGCCGCCCGTGACGAACTCCATCTGCTGATGTCGCAGGCGCTGGAACTGGCCGAACTCAGCTTCGACGAACGTGGCGGCGAGTCCGAACTGGTGATGGCCGGCCAGACCCGGCTGATGGGCGTGCAGGAACTGGCCGATGTCGGCCGCCTGCGCGACCTGTTCGAGACCTTCGGGCGCAAGCGCGACATGCTGCAACTGCTCGACCGCACCCTGCATGCCGAAGGCGTGCGCATCTTCATCGGCGAGGAAACCGGGCTGGCGCCGATGGGCGACGACATGGCCCTGGTCGCCGCGCCCTACGGCAATGCCGGCCGGGTGCTGGGCGTGCTTGGGGTGATCGGCCCGCGACGAATGGCCTACGACCAGGTGATCCCGCTGGTACAGGCAACTGCCGGCGTCCTCGGCGAGGCGATGCGGCCCGACCGGGGCTGATTCGGGGCGATACCGGGTCATTTTTGCTGATCGGAACCGATCAGCAGCGATCGCCCTTGAATTCGTTGCGTCCTGCCGCATGTCCTTCACAATGATCGACCCCAAGGACGCGCTGCGCTGACATGAGCACGGAAACACCGAATCCCGAAGACCTCCAGGATGGCCTCTCGCCCGAGCAGGTGGCCGAGAACAATGCCACCCCCGAGGACCACATCGAAGCCCTGAACGGCGAGCTGGAGCAGTTGCGCGCGCAATCGCTGATCGAACGCGCCGATCTCGAGAACCAGCGCAAGCGCATGGCCCGCGATATCGAGAACGCCCGTCGCTTCGCCAACGAGAAGCTGCTGGCCGATTTGTTGCCGGTGTTCGACAGCATGGAAGCCGGGCTGGCCGCCGCCGCTGCCGACGACCCGCTGCGCGCCGGACTCGAGCTCACCCTCAAGCAGCTGCATTCGGTGGCCGAGCGCAACGGCCTGGCCGAGGTCGCGCCCAAGCCGGGCGACGCCTTCGATCCCGAACACCACAACGCGGTGAGCCAGCAGCCGGCGCCGGGCATCGCCCCGGGCGGGATTGTCGTCGTCTTCCAGAAGGGCTACCTGCTCAACGATCGCCTGCTGCGCCCGGCGATGGTCGTCGTCGCCCCGCACGACTGAGCCGTCGCCAACGATTGTCCCGAATCCCACTTGAAAGGGACGGGACCAGCCCTATCTAGCACGTATCGACGGCGCGTCCGTCCCAAATATTCGAATCGAAAGAGACCACGAGCATGGCAAAGATCATCGGCATCGACCTCGGCACCACCAATTCCTGCGTCGCCATCATGGAAGGCGGCAAGGCACGCGTGATCGAGAACAGCGAAGGCGACCGCACCACGCCCTCCATCGTCGCCTGGACCAAGGAC
>JAFEBZ010000067.1 GCA_018242405.1 Pseudomonadota bacterium
AGGCGGGATCGAACCGCCGACCTCCTGCATGCCATGCAGGCGCTCTCCCAGCTGAGCTATGGCCCCACAGAGGGAAGCTCGCCAGTATAAGGGGTCAAACGAATCCGTCAAGCCTCTTCGACAACGGATTCGATATCGATGCGCTTGAGGGTGGCATGGCCATGCCCGCGGATGGCGAGCAGGTCCAGCCATTTGCCGAGGAAAACGTTCATGCGCAGGCGATGGTCGATGATCGCGCGCGGCGGCGGATACATCCCCACCACGTCCTGCCAGCGACGGCCAATATGGCAATGGGTGGCTTCGGCCTGGCGCGCATCGCGATACAGGCGCACGTAGGCGGAGGGATCGGGTTCGCCTGTGACCGGATCGATCACGGTGTAGGTCAGCCGCAGCTCGGTCGTATAGCGGTGCTGTTCGAGGATATCGAGGCGCAGGTCGAGGCCATCGTCGCCGTGCGACAGATAGCTGCCGGTCGGCAGACGAGCTGGCGCCAGCAGGCGTGTGAGCTTGCCGTGATTCTCCGCATACAGGCCCATCAGCAGCCCGAAGCGGCTGATCTGGGGAATGCGGACTGCGGGCGCATGAACCAGGGCCATGGGTGACCTATACGCGATTACACCCGGTTCGGCAACGTCGAACGGTTCATTTTTCAATACATTTCGCGGTTGATGCCCAGTGTTTCCAGCACGCGGCTGGAAATCTCCTCGATCGAGGCGTGCGTCGTGGACAGCACCGGGATGTGTTCCGTGCGGAAAATCACGTCGGCGGCGGCAACCTCGCGCCTGCAGGTCTCGAGCTCGGAATAGCGCGAATTGGGCCGCCGTTCCTGGCGGATCTGCTGCAGGCGGTCGGGATCGATGGTCAACCCGAACAACTTGTTGCGGTACTGGCGCAGGCGTGGCGGCAGCCGGTCGGTTTCGAGGTCCTCGTCGGTCAGCGGATAGTTGGCCGCGCGCAGGCCGTGATGCAACGCGAGGTAGACGCAGGTCGGCGTCTTGCCGGCGCGCGACACCCCGACCAGGATCACGTCAGCGTCGCTGTAATCCACGCGCATGCCGTCGTCATGGGTCAGCGCGTAGTTCATCGCGTTGATGCGGCGATGGTATTGGTCGAAATCGACGATGCCGTGGGCCTTGCCGACGCGCGGTTGGCGCTTGCGACCGAGCTCCTGCTCCAGCGGCGCGATGAACGGCGCGAATACATCGAGCATCAGCGCGCCACTGGTGGCGAGGATGGCGCTGAGCTCGTTGTCGACGCAGGAATTCACCACGATCGGCCGTTGCCCGGCCTGCTCTCCCGCCTTGCGGATCAGCCCGGCGGCATCGCGCGCCTTGTCCGGGGTATCGACGAACGGCAGGCGGTCGGTGCGGAATTCGCCGTCGGTGAACTGGGTCAGCAGGCTGTGGCCGATGGTTTCGGCGGTGATGCCGGTGCCATCGGAAACGTAGAAAACCGGACGCGTGTCGGACATGGGGCGGACCGTCGATGAAAACGATTGCTAAAATAACCGGATTGCCGATCGGCACCCCCAAATCCCCGTCCGGAGCCTTCCCTTGACCGCCGCCAACATCCTCTGGCTGAAAGACCTGCGCCTGTCCGACCTCGCCCAGGTGGGCGGCAAGAATTCCTCGCTCGGCGAAATGATCGGCCAGCTCGCCGGCCTCGGCGTCTCGGTGCCGGGCGGCTTCGCCACGACTGCCGATGCGTTCAAGGCCTTCATTGCCCACAACGATCTGCACGCGCGCATCTACGACAAGTTGAAGACCATCGACGTCGACAACGTTCCCGCCCTCACCGCCGCCGGTGCCGAGATCCGCGGCTGGGTGATCGACGCGCCGTTGCAGCCCGATCTCGACGCCGACATCCGCACCGCTTACGCGCAGATGAGCAAGGACGCGGGCAGCGACAACCTGGCCGTCGCCGTGCGTTCCTCCGCGACTGCCGAAGATCTGCCCGACGCCTCCTTCGCCGGCCAGCAGGAAACCTTCCTCAACGTGACCGGCGCCGATGACGTCGCGCTCAAGGTCAAGGAAGTGTTCGCCTCGCTCTACAACGATCGCGCGATCGCCTATCGCGTGCACCACGGCTTCGCCCACGAGGACGTGTTCCTCTCCGCCGGCATCCAGCAGATGGTGCGTTCCGATGTCGGCGCATCTGGCGTGTTGTTCACCCTCGACACCGAATCCGGTTTCCGCGATGTCGTGTTCGTCACCTCGAGCTACGGCTTGGGCGAGATGGTGGTGCAAGGCGCGGTCAATCCCGACGAGTTCTACGTCTACAAGCCGACGCTCAAAGCTGGCAAGCCGGCGATCCTGCGTCGCGCGCTCGGCAGCAAGCAGCTGCGCATGGTCTATTCCGACAAGCCTGGCGAGCGCGTGCGCACCGAGGACACACCGGTGGAACTGCGTTCAAAGTTCTCGATCAGCGACGCCGATGTCGCCGAGCTGTCGAAGCAGGCGCTGGTGATCGAACAGCACTACGGCCGCCCGATGGACATCGAATGGGGCAAGGACGGCAACACCGGCAAGCTCTACATTCTGCAGGCGCGTCCGGAAACGGTGAAGTCGCGCGCCAAGGCGACGCAGATCGAACGCTACACGCTGGGCCAGCGCGGTCCGGTGCTGTGCGAAGGTCGCGCGATCGGCCAGAAGATCGGCGCCGGCACCGCGCGCGTGGTGCGTCGCCTCGAGGACATGAACAACGTGCAGCCCGGTGACGTGCTCGTCGCCGACATGACCGATCCCGACTGGGAACCGATCATGAAGCGCGCTTCGGCGATCGTCACCAATCGTGGTGGCCGCACCTGCCACGCCGCGATCATCGCGCGCGAACTCGGCGTGCCGGCCGTCGTCGGTACCGGCAACGCGCTCGACACCATCACCGATGGCCAGCAGGTCACGGTGAGCTGCGCCGAAGGCGACACCGGCTACATCTACGAAGGCAACCTGCCCTTCGAACGCACGACGACCGATCTCGGCAACATGCCGCCGGCGCCGATGAAAATCATGATGAACGTCGCCAACCCGGAACGCGCCTTCGACTTCGGCCAGCTGCCGAACGCCGGCATCGGCCTCGCGCGCCTGGAAATGATCATCGCCAGCCACATCGGCGTGCATCCGAAGGCGTTGCTCGATTACGCCGGGCAGGACGCCGAAACGAAGAAGAAAATCGACGCGCGCATGGCCGGTTACGCCTCGCCGGTCGATTTCTACGTCGATCGTTTGGCCGAGGGCATCGCCACCATCACGGCATCGGTCGCGCCGAATCCGGTGATCGTGCGCCTGTCCGACTTCAAGTCGAACGAGTACGCCAACCTGATCGGCGGCAGCAAGTACGAGCCGCACGAAGAGAATCCGATGATCGGTTTCCGTGGCGCTTCGCGCTACGTTTCCAAGGATTTCGCAGACGCCTTCGCGCTGGAATGTCGCGCGGTGAAGCGCGTGCGCGAGGAGATGGGCCTCGACAACCTGTGGGTGATGATCCCGTTCGTGCGCACGCTCGACGAGGGTCGCGCGGTGATCGAAGTGCTGGCGCGCAACGGCCTGAAACAAGGCGAGCATGGCCTCAAGATCATCATGATGTGCGAGGTGCCGTCGAACGCGTTGCTGGCCGAAGAATTCCTCGACATCTTCGATGGCTTCTCGATCGGTTCGAACGACATGACCCAGCTCACGCTCGGCCTCGATCGCGACTCATCGATCGTCGCCAACCTGTTCGACGAACGCGATCCCGCCGTCAAGAAGATGCTGTCGATGGCGATCCAGGCCGCGCGCGCCAAGGGCAAGTACGTCGGCATCTGCGGCCAGGGCCCGAGCGATCATCCCGATCTCGCCCAATGGCTGATGGAACAAGGCATCGAATCGGTCTCGCTCAATCCCGACACCGTGGTCGATACCTGGCTGGCGCTGGCGAAGTCGAAAGCCGGCTGACCCGTCGCCATGCCGCTCCAAGGAAAACGCCGCCTCGTGCGGCGTTTTTCATTCCGGGCAGGATACGATCGTTCCAGGACAAGATCTGTCCCGGGAGACGGCAATGTGGCTGCACCTGCTCCAACGACATGATCTCGCCGGCTGGATCTGGTCCATCGCCATTTTCGTCGCGCACCTGCTGGTGGTTGCGCGCGCCCTCACCCGCCCCAATCGCACACCCGCCTCACGGGTCGCGTGGATCGCAGTGATCCTGTCGGTGCCGGCGCTCGGCGTGATCGCCTATCTGCTGCTGGGCGAAACCAGCGTCGGGCGCGCGCGGATGAAACGCCTGCGCCGCATGGAGCGATTGCTGGAAGCGCCGGAAAATGACGACGCCAGCGTGGTCGATCCCCGGCCGCGGATCAACGCGCTCTTCGACCTTTGCCATTCGATCAACAGCTTTCGTCCGGTCGGCGGCAATCGCATCGCCCTGCTCGGCCACCCCGGCGCGCCGATCGACCAGCCCAAACTCGATTGCCGCGCCGCGATCGACGCACTGATCGCCGACATCGAGCAGTCTCGGGAGCACGTCCACATCGCGTTCTACATCTGGCTAGATGACGACGCCGGCGGCCGTGTCGCCGATGCCGTTGCCGCCGCCGCACGACGCGGCGTGCAATGCCGGGTGATGGTGGATGCGCTGGGTTCGCGCGCATTCGCCAACGGACCGCGCTGGCGGCAATTGGCGGATGCCGGCGTCAAGTTGCTGAAAACCCTCGACGACATCTCGCGCTGGCGCCACTTCGCATTCAGCCGCGCCGACCTCCGCGACCATCGCAAGATCGTGGTGATCGACAACCGCATCGCCTACTGCGGCAGCCAGAATTGCGCCGATCCGGAATTCCGGGTCAAGCCGGAATTCGCGCCGTGGATCGACCTGCTGCTGCGTTGCGAGGGACCGATCGTCCGTCACCAGCAATCGCTGTTCCTCAGTGGCTGGATCGCCGAGAGCGGCGAACAGGGCGTAGGCGGACTGCCGGTAGCGGAACCGATGCCGGAACGATTCCCGGAAAACGTCGTGGCCCAGGTCTTCGAGACCGGCCCGATCACCCGCCACAACGCGATGTCCGACATGTTCGCCGCCTGCATGTACGCTGCGCGCCGCGAACTGCTGATCACCACGCCCTACTTCATGCCCGACGAAGCGATCCTGCGCGCGCTGTGCGCGGCGCCGCGACGTGGCGTGAAAACCACGATCGTGTTCCCGGCCCGCAACGATTCATGGCTGGTCGGCAGCGCCTGCCGCAGCACCTACGCCGACCTGCTGGCCTGTGGCGTCGCGGTGCACGAATATCCGCTGGGCCTGCTCCACAGCAAATCGCTGACGATCGATGGCGAGCTCGCACTGGTCGGTTCGGCCAACATGGATCGCCGCAGCCTCGAACTCAATTTCGAGAACAACATGCTGATCGTGGATAGCGATGTCGTCGCTGCAATCCACGCACGGCAGTCGGGTTATCTCGCCGCGTCACATCCGGTGATGCTGGACGAGGTGCACGCGTGGCCGTTCCACCAGCGCCTGGTGCAGAACACCATCGCGATGATGGCGCCCGTGCTGTAAACGCGTCATTCCGCGGGCTTCAACACCAAACCTTTCTGGAATGCATCCATCGCCGCGCGCGCACGCGCAACGCCCTCGTCCTGTTCGATGCCTGCAGGAAGCGGCAACACCAATGCGTATTCGATCACCGTGCCATTGCGCACCACGAAACGGCTGATGCCCACCGACGCCGGTCCCGCCGGCTGCGCGAACTGGAACGGCGACGTCGGGAAACAGGCAGATCCCACGCGTCCGTCGGCGATCATCTCCATTCCCGCCCCAAGCGGCGTATTGGCGCTGTCGAAGGACGGTTTGTGGTCGCCGGCGTTGCCCTCCTCCAGTGCCATCGTCGCCTCCATCGCGTTGCCTTCGTCCTTCAGGTCATCGGGCAACTTGGTGATCAGGTAGGCGGCGGTATAGGGCACCAGGCCATCGCGGGTGAACAGGACATAGGAATCGTCCACGCCGCGATCAGTCGCGTGGAGATTCACCGCCACGGTGTAATCACGCATGTCCGGGATGGCGTTGAAATCCACCAGGTAATCCGTGCCATCGATCGCCAGCTTGCCGGTCTTCAGCACCGCATCGTGCCCGGGATACGGCGTTCCGGCGATCGCGCTCCCCGCCGCAATGCTGCAGGTGTTTCCCGCAGTCACGACATCGTGGATCGGCGTTTTTTCTGCACCATCTGCAAGCGCGGTGCCCGGCATGGCGAGCGCGAACACCACTGCGAGTTTTGCCAGCATTTCCCCTTCCCCTTGATGGATCACGCAGCGGTCGCGGCGACGAATGCGCCCAAGCGCGATCGATAGTAGTGCAACTCCGCGATCGAATCGCGGACGTCGCTGAGCGCGGTATGCGCACTTTCCTTGGTGAATCCGGCAAGCACCTGCGGCGCCCAACGCCGCGCCAGTTCCTTCACCGTGCTGACGTCGAGGTTGCGATAGTGGAACCAGCGCTCAAGTTCCGGCATCTGGCGGTGCAGGAAACGGCGATCCTGGCAGATCGAGTTGCCGCACATCGGCGAGGCTCTCGCCGGCACCCAGGCGCGCAGGAATTCCAGCGTCTTCGCTTCGGCCTCGGCCAACGACACGCCTTCTTCCAGCACGCGCCGCCACAGCCCGGACTTGCCGTGCTGGGTGCGATTCCATTCATCCATCGCTTCCAGCGTCGCCAGCGGATGCGCGATCGCGAACTCGGGACCTTCGGCGAGCACGTTCAATTGCGCGTCGGTGACCACCGTGGCGATTTCCAGGATGGAATCCCGCAGCGTGTCGAGCCCGGTCATCTCGAGATCGATCCAGATCAATCGTTGTTCCGCGTGATCTTCGCTCATGGGCTCGCGCATTCCTTCGGGACGTCGCATGATAGCCCAGCCCCCGCGGAATCCGGCCCGATGTTCTCGAACCCGAACTCCATCCATTACGTCGTCCTCACCGCGATGCTGGCGCCGGCGTTTTTCCTCACCGCCACCGCGGCGCTGCTGACCGCAGCGAACAATCGCCTTGCACGCGTGGTCGATCGCCTGCGCTCGCTGATCGTGACCTGGGAAGCGGAAGCGCCCGACCGCGAGGAGCGCGATCTGCAGATCAGCCGCCATCGCCGGCGCGCGCATCTCGTCCTGCGCGCCTGCCAGATGCTCTATGTCGCGCTCGCCTGCTTCGTCGGCACCAGCCTTGCGCTTGCCATGGACGCAGGCCTGGGATTCCGCCTGGGCGCCCTGCCGACGCTGATGGCCGTTCTCGGCGTGAGCTTCCTGCTTGTCGCCAGTTATTCGTTGTGGCGCGAGGTCAATCTCGCGGTGCGCAGCTTCGATCGCGAGCTCGACCACGAATTGTCGCGCCGCCGGAACTGAAACTCACAACGGCGATTTGCCGCGCTTGCCCCGGAAATAATTGGTGAGGCGCATCCCCGCCTCTTCCGCCAACACGCCTCCCGTGACTTCGACACGGTGGTTGTGGCGCGGATCAGCGAGCAGATCAAACACGCTGCCTGCTGCGCCCGTCTTGGGATCGGTCGCGCCGTAAACGACGCGCGCGACTCGCGCATGCACGACAGCCATCGCGCACATCGCGCACGGCTCCAGGGTGACGTAAAGCGTGCAGCCGACCAGGCGATGATTGCCGAGTGCCTGCCCCGCCCGGCGCATCGCCACGATCTCGGCGTGCGCGGATGGATCGTGTTCGGCGATATTGCGGTTCCAGCCTTCACCGATCACTTCGCCTTCGGGCGATACCACGATCGCGCCGACCGGGATTTCGTCGTCTTCGGACACCGCGCGCGCGGCCAGCTCCAGCGCGCGGCGCATCCAGTGCTCATCCTTCATCGAATCGATCGTGGCATCGGTCATCGGATATCGTCCATGGCAGTGGCATAGCTCCCGGGCGTGACGCGCCAGTACAACACGATGACGATGACGACGCAGGCCAGGTGCAACATCCATCCTGCGAGGAAGCTCCCGGTCATGTCGTGCAGCACCGCGACGATCCAGGGCGGCATCGCGGCGACCAGGAAACCGCTACCCTGCATCAATGCCGACAATGCGCCTGCCCGCGACGGATCATGCAGATGATCCAGCGCCACGATCATCGACAACGCGAAACAGCCGCCCAGCCCCGCCCCCAGCATCGCCACCCAGAACGCAGGCACGCTTTCCGGCCGCAATGCCAGCGCGATGAAGCCCGCCGCCTGCATCAGCAGCGTGAGCCACAGCCAGGGACGACGATCCGGATGATTCCGCGCCAGGATCGGCAGCACCAATGCAGCCGCAGCCTGGGCCGTCGCCATGATCGCCAGCAGGCCGCCACTGCTGGCCGCGCTCCATCCCAGTCCCTGGTAGTAGGGAGCGAGCCACGCGACCACGGTGGAGTACCCCCCATTGACGAGGCCGAAACAGGCCATCAGCAACCAGGTGCGCGGCAGCTTGAGGAATGCCGACGCCGAACTTCCGCCGGATTGTTGCTCGCGGTCGTCCGGCAGGCTGGCTGCCACCAGCACCAGTGCCATCAGCGCCGGTATCGCCATCCACGCCAGGCCGGCATGCCAATCGTGCGCGGCCGTCGCGATCAGCGGCGCAACTTGCGCACCCAAGGCACCACCGCCCATCAGCATCGCGGAATACAGGCCCATCACCACGCCGACGTGCAGCGGGAACCTGCGCTTGATCACGCCCGGGAACACCGCCTGCACCACTGCCACGCCCAGTCCGAGCAGCGCCGCAGTGCCGACAAGTTGCCAGCCACGGGTCACGTAAAGGCGCAGGAAGGAACCCAGGGCAACGACAACGAGCGCCGCGATGATCGAACGCCGTGCGCCGATCCCGGATTGCAGCGCCGGGCCGGCGAAGGCGATCACGCCCATCAGCAGCATCGGCACCAAGGTCAACAGCGCCATGCCTTGCAGGTCGAGACCGGTCTGCGTCCCGATCTGCGTCGCCAGCGGACCGATGCCCGTGATGAAAGGCCGCAGGTTCAGGCCAACCAGGACGACGGAGACGAGCAGCAGCACATGCGCCGTTCTTGAAGATTCGCGCTCCACTTCACCCTTGCCGCAAGCGCCGGTACCGATCGCCGGCATCGATATGTATGGAAATCGTCTGCATTCGTGGATTTTAGTCTTGCCGGCCAGACCAGCACGGTGCCGCGCGCCATGAAAGGCAGCGCAAAGCTTCGTCGGTCATCCTGCAACGGATGATTGCGCAGGCATGGAGATCTTGCGGCCCCGCCTTGGGGTGAATTTCATTGAGCCGGCCATGACTTCCGGCAGATGCGTTCAGCTTGTATTGTTACAGAATAACATTACATTTCAGAAACCTTTGCCCGACCCCCCATGATGAACAAGACTTCGCTTGCCCTGGCCATCGGCCTCGCCCTTGCTGCGTGCGTCACTCCCGCAGCCGCCCAATCCAGCCAGACAGGGGGAGCATCGCCCGCCCCGACCGATCCGGCGCAAACGCAGGCTGGCCCGGCGCGGAAGGAGACGTCACAAAGCGTCCTGGGCTCGGTCGAGGTCAGTGCCAGGCTCGACAAGTCGCGCAACCAGATCTCCACCAGCATTGGTGCCAGCCAGTACGTGCTGGATGCCGCCGCGATCGACCGCCTGCCGCTCGGCGACGCCACGCCGGTCAACCAGATCCTGCTGCAGGCACCGGGCGTGGTGCAGGATTCCTTTGGCGAAATGCACGTGCGCGGCGATCACGGCGACATGCAATACCGGATCAACGGCGTAACCCTGCCGGAAAGCATTTCGGGCTTCGGCCAGATGATCGATCCGGACATCATCGAACGCGTGCAGCTGCTGACCGGCGCGCTGCCGGCACAATACGGTTACCGCACCGCTGGCGTGGTCGAGATCGTCACCGAGAGTGGCGCCCATCGCCATCACGACGACGAGGACGATGACGGCGGAAACGAGAACTACGGCGGCAGGGTCGGCGTCATCGTCGGTTCGCACGGCACGTTCAATCCGGAACTGTCGCTCCACGGCAGCACGGACAAGTGGAGCTGGTTCCTCACCGGCGATTACCAGAAGAACGACAACGGCATCGAGAATCCGACGAAGTCGTACAACGCCATCCACGATCACAGCCAGCAGCTGAAGGGCTTCGGGTATCTCTCCTACCTGATCAACGAAAACGCCCGCGTCAGCTTCATGTTCGGGGTTGCCAACAACCGCTTCGAAATCCCCAACAACCCGGGACAGGCGCCCAGCTACCAACTTGCCGGCGTGAGTGGTGCCGATTCCGCCACGCTCGACCAGCGCCAGCGCGAGATCAACCGCTTCGGGATCGTCGCGTTGCAGGGCGGCTTCGGCAATACCGATTACCAGGTGTCGCTGGGCCAGCGTTACACCAGCGTCGACTACCACCCCGATCCGATCGGCGACCTCGTCTTCAACGGCGTTGCCGGAACCATCCATCGCGCGAACCGCGACAACACGCTGCAAGCCGACTTCTCGACCCCGGTCGCGGGCGGCAAGCACACGCTGCGCTACGGCCTGTACGCCAGCAGCGAGCGACCGGTGAGCAACAACACGTCGCTGGTGTTTCCGGCGGACGCCGACGGTAACCAGACCAGCACCACGCCGATCACGATCGTCGACAACGCGCCGCCCATCACCGCGAAAACCTACGGCGTGTACCTGCAGGACGAATGGAAAATCACCGACCGCCTGACGCTGAACTATGGCGTGCGCGCCGACAAGGTCGACGCCTACGTCAAGGAAAGCCAGACCAGCCCGCGCATCGGCTTCGTCTACACTGCGCCGACGGGCACCACGCTGCATGCCGGCTACGCGCGCTACTTCACCCCGCCGGCGGACGAGCTGATTTCCCCGACCGACATCGCGCTGTTCCAGGGCACCACCAACCAGCTCCCGACCAACGTCAACACGAATGTCCGTTCGGAACGTTCGCACTACTACGACATCGGCGTGACCCAGAAAATCGGCAAGGCCTGGACGTTCGGTCTTGATGCCTATTCGCGCCAGGTGCGCAACCTGACCGACGAAGGCCAGTTCGGCGCCGCGTTGATCTTCTCGCCGTTCAATTACGATCGGGGCCGCGTCCACGGCTATGAATTCACCGCGAACTACGCCAAGGGCGGTCTCAACGGCTATCTCAACCTTGCCTACAGTCGTGCGATGGGCAAGGAGATCGTCACCGGCCAGTACAACTTCGACCAGGAAGAGCTCGACTACATCGCCACGCATTGGGTGCATCTCGACCACGACCAGCGCCTGACCGGTTCCGGCGGCATCAGCTACGACTGGAACGGCACCAAGCTCGGCATGGATTTCCTCTACGGCTCCGGCTTGCGCCACGAGTTCGCCAACAGCGCGCACATGCCGGGATACTGGCAGCTCAACCTGTCCGTCGCCCGTACCTTCAACCTGCCTGAAATCGGCAAGATCACCGCGCGCCTCGCCGTGATCAACGCAACCGACAAGTCCTACCCGTTGCGCGACGGCTCCGGCATCGGCGTCGGCGCACCGCAGTGGGGACCGCGCGCCGGTGGCTACCTGGGACTGAGCAAGGCGTTCTAACCTGAAGGCAGGACACGGCCATGACCTCGGAGGTTATGGCCGTTGCAGTTGTTCGCGTCGCAGAATGCGTCATCGCCTCCACGGAGATCCACATGCGTTCGTTCCTTCTCGCCGCCGCGTTCGCGCTCACGGCCAGCGCCGTCGCCCCTGCCCGATCGGCGCCGCAACAACAGATGCCGGCGACTTCAATCGATCATTTCCTGCTGTGGGGTCGCAGCATCGACCAGATTACCGCGGACATGACGGTCAAGCTCGGCTTCCAGGTCACGCCGGGGCGCGATCCGGCCGGACTCGCCAATCGTTATGTGCGTTTCTCCGATGGCAGCTATATCGAGTTGCTCGGCATCACCCGCGCGAACCCCGAACTCGATCCCGGCGCGCAAGTCGACCAGGTTTCGCTGAAAGGCGCAGCCGGTGCGCGCACGCTCGGCCTGCGCACGACCGCGCTGGATCGCATGCACGATGCCGTCGCCGCGCTCGGCTGGACGCCGACGCCGGTCTTCGACGGACCGAAGATGGCGAATGGCCGCACCGGCTGGCGCCTGTTCGCCTTCGAGAAGCAACCGCTGTCGAGCAACCTGTTCGTGATCGATTACGACAAGGCGTGGGCACCCGACCTCAGTACCACGCCGGCACCGGGCGACTGGCAGGCCGCACGCGTGCATCCCGATGGCGCCCGCGCGCTCACCGCCTACTGGCTGCTGTCCGCCGATGTCAAACATGATCGTGCGCAGCTGGCAGCGATCGGACTGAAGAACAGCACGCCGGTGCGGTTGCCTGAGATCGCTGCGCGCGGCGTCTGCGTGGATGTCGGCAACAAGGCGATCCTGCTGTTGCAACCCGATGGCGCGGGCATCGCCGCCGATGCGCTGCAATCGGGCGGACCGCAGATCATCGGCGCAAGCGTGGCAGTCGCCGATCTCGGTCGCGCACAACGATTGATCGAACGCGGCTACGAGCATTCGGTGAGGCGTTACAGCGGAACATTCGGTCCGTCATTCCTCGCGCCGACGCGCGATGATCTCGGCATGCTGCTGGAATTCCACGCGGCAGGCCGTGGCAAGGGTGTTTGCGGGATGTAGCCCGCTCACTCCCACTCAATGGTGGCGGGCGGTTTTCCGCTGATGTCGTAAACCACGCGCGAGACACCACGCAATTCGTTGATGATGCGGTTCGACACCGTGCCCAGGAAGTCGTACGGCAGGTGCGCCCAGTGCGCGGTCATGAAGTCGATGGTCTCGACCGCGCGCAACGCGATCACCCATTCGTAGGCGCGGGCGTCGCCGACCACACCCACCGACTTCACCGGCAGGAACACCGCGAACGCCTGACTGGTCTTGTCGTAGAGATCGGCCTTGCGCAGTTCGTCGATGAAGATGTGATCCGCTTTCGCCAACAGTTCGGCGTATTCGCGCTTCACTTCGCCGAGGATGCGCACGCCGAGACCCGGACCCGGGAACGGATGGCGATAGACCATCGCGGGCGGCAG
>JAFEBZ010000068.1 GCA_018242405.1 Pseudomonadota bacterium
CTGCCGGGTGGAGAATGGCCTCATCACCCGGCTCGACGAATATTTCGATTCGGCGCATGTCGCCGAATTCCGCAAGTTCGCCAACGCCTGAGGAGACGAGACGATGCCGGTCCTGCGCCAGGTGCCACGCGGCGAGGTCACCGACGAGACGGTGCTCGCTTATTACAACCGCCTGTTCGGCGACCGCGATCCGGTGAGCGAGCCCGGCACCGCGACCGGCACGCCGGGCGACTGGTGGACGGTCTATGCGCTCGCGCCCGATATCTTCAAGCACGCGGTGGACGGCTTCGCGGTCTATCGCCACCCGAGCCGGCGCATCTCGCCGGTGCTGCGCGAGCTGGGGCAGACCCGCGCGGGCTGGGTGAAGGGCAGCCAGTTCGTCTTCTCGCAGCATTGCAAGTCGCTGCGCGGACTGGACGTCAGCGACGAGAAGATCGCGGCGATCCCCTATTGGACGGTCGCCGATTGCTTCGACGATCAGGAGCGCGCGGTGCTCGCCTATGCCGATTGCCTCGCGCAGGCCGGCGGGCGCGTGCCGCAGCAGGTGTTCGACAAGCTCAAGACCTTCTGGGACGACGAGCAGATCTTCGAATTCACCTACATCACCTGCCTTTACGACATGCACGCGGTGATCACCCGCGCGCTGCGCATGGAATATGACGATCGCGAGGAGCCGATCGTCGAGATCGCCGCGCCGGAGGGCTTCAACGCCGCCGACTTCCTCAGCGCGCGGCCGTCGCGATAACCGTCAATATATTTGACGATTATCGCGATTCGCGCTATGGTCGCGGAAGCAGAACGGGAAGGAAGCGAGTCGTTTCGGCCCACCGGCGACCCAAGCCTTCCCGACAGATTCTCCCGGATCGCGCCGGTGCGCGGCCCGGACGATGGCACAAGAGGAGACGGATGATGCCGGCCACCAACACCCAGTTCGAATTCAAGGGCGTCAACCATCTGGCGCTGGTCTGCAAGGACATGGCCAGGACGGTTGAATTCTACCGCGACGTGCTCGGCATGCCGCTGGTCAAGACGATCGACCTGCCGGGCAATCGCGGGCAGCATTTCTTCTTCGACATGGGCAATGGCGACAGCCTCGCCTTCTTCTGGTTCTCAGGCGCGCCGGAAGCGCATCCGGGCATCTCCGCGCCGGCCGCGCTGCCGACGCTGGGCAATTTCATGTCCGCGCATGGCTCGATGAACCATATCGCGTTCAACGTGCCGGCCGAGAAGTTCGACGAATATTACGACCGGCTGAAGTCCAAGGGGATCGAGGTCACCAAGATCCTCAACCACGACAATTCGGAAACCCAGACCGCCGATCACATGCACGACGACGTGTTCGTCCGCTCGGTCTATTTCTTCGATCCCGATGGCGTCTGCCTGGAGTTCGCGGCGTGGACCAAGGAGTTCACCGACGCCGACGTGGCGCACGATCCGGTGACCGCGGACGGCATCAAGAAGGAAGGCATGATCGTCCAGAAGGCGCTCGCCCAGAACGACGTCGCCGAACTGGCGCCCGCCAAGTAACCGCATCGAAAAAGCCGGGAGGCACGGCGCCTCCCGGCCGCTTCCGCGCTTGCAGTCACTTATATTGCTAAGTATCCTTCTCGCTCCTTTCCTTAAGGGGTGATATGGCCAACGACATCCTCCTGCCGACGACGATCGTGGGCAGCTATCCCCAGCCCGACTGGCTGATCGACCGCGAGCGGCTGAAGGCGAGCCTTCCGCCGCGCACCCGCGCGCAGGAATTGTGGCGCATCCCCGAGCCATGGCTGGCCGACGCGCAGGAAGCCGCGACCCTCGTCGCCATCCGCGATCAGGAACTGGCCGGAATCGACATCGTCGGCGACGGCGAGATGCGGCGCGAGAGCTATTCCAATCGCCTCGCCAATGCGCTGAGCGGGATCGACATCGACAATCCCGGCGTGGCGATGGACCGCACCGGCAAGCCCAACCCCGCGCCGCGCGTCGCCGGCCCGATCCGCCGCATCGGCGGGATCGAGGTGCAGGACGCCGAGTTCCTCAAGCGCCATTCGTCGAAGCCGGTGAAGCTCACCCTGCCCGGCCCGTTCACGATGACCAAGCAGGCGCAGAACGATTATTACCAGACCGACGCCGACCTCGCGATGGACTATGCCGACGCGGTGAACGCCGAGATCAGGGATCTCTTCGCCGCCGGGGTGGACGTGGTGCAGCTCGATGAGCCGTATCTGCAAGCGCGGGCGACCGACGCGCGTGAGTACGCGCTCGCAGCGATCGATCGCGCGCTGGACGGCGTGACCGGCACCACCGCACTGCACATCTGCTTCGGCTATGCGCTGGTGCACGGCAACCAGGTGACCAAGCCCAAGGCCTATGACTTCCTGACCGAGCTGAACCGCTCGCGCATCGACGTCATCTCGGTCGAGGCGGCGCAGCCGGGGCTGGACCCGTCGATCCTCGCCGAGCTGCCCGACAAGATCATCATGTACGGCGTGCTCGATCTGTCGCACAATGAGATCGAGCCGGCGGAACTGGTCGCGTCGCGCATTCGCGAAGCGCTGCGCCATGTATCCGCCGACCGACTGTGGATCGCGCCCGATTGCGGCATGAAATACCATTCGCGCGAGGTGGCCTTCGCCAAGCTCGCCGCGATGGTCGAGGGCACGCGGATCGTTCGCAAGGAGCTTGGCGCGGGCTGACCCGCGCGCGATTGCGGACGAGGTGGTTCCTCCCCGGCCGGCGCACGGTCGGGGAACCGGATATGGAGGAGAGGCTCATGGGCAACAACAATGTCAGCCGCCGCGCGCTGCTGGCGGGCGCGGGCGGTGCGGCGGCCGTCGCCGCGACCGCATCGATGACGAAGC
>JAFEBZ010000069.1 GCA_018242405.1 Pseudomonadota bacterium
ATACTTTCCGTGTATGGAAAGTATTGGTCCGACTGCAAGCGGAAGTCAAGCGGGCTCAGATGACCGTGGCGATCGCCACCGCGATGACCACGATGGTGGTCGCGAGGAACCAGATGACGGTTGTCGCCAAGGTGGGGAAAAACGCGGCGTGGTGCAGCGCGCGATAGGCGGCCACCCGCGCCAGCACGTACCAGATGCAGGCGAATGTTCCGACAACCAGTCCACCGGCCTGCAGCCAGTCACTCTCCATGCGCAGCATCAGCGTTCCGAAAGACAGCAGCACGACGAACGGACAGGCCAGGAATGCCTGGATCGAGAATGGCTCGCGCAAGGTGTCGCGGGTAATCGCGCGATGTTCCCGGCGCAGGGTGCCCAGGGCCGCGCCCAATGCGTAGATGCAGAACACCACGGAGCGGGTGAGCAGCAAACCCTGTTCGGTTCCGAACAGCAATTTGCCCAGCGGCGAATTGACATCCGGTGGCGGCAATTTCAATGCCATTTCCATCGCATGGGCAAGCCCGACCGAGAGGATCAGCATCAGGACCGGGCTGATGGTTTCCTGGAACTGGCGATCCGGTTCCTGCGACAGTTCAAGCCGCGTGTAGCGGGCAATGGCCCCCGGATGCCGCAGCACGCGCCAGAACGTGCGGGGATAGAACACCAGCCATCCGACCAGTTCGTAAAGAAACTCTTCCAGCGAGCGGAGAAGCCGCATCAGGTCCATGGTGTCTCCGGTAGGCGAATGCTTGCGGATCGGTACCGGGGAATACTACCTGCACGGATCCGGTGAACGCATCGGTCTGGAGCTGGCCTTCGGCGGTGCATGATCGCGCGCGGCGCAGTACGATTCCGGGCAGGAGGACATGCACATGCAACTCGGAATGATCGGCCTCGGCCGGATGGGTGCGAACATGGTCCGCCGCTTGATGGCTGGCGGCCACCAGTGCGTTGCCTACGACAGGTCTTCCGAGGCGGTGCAAGCAGTCGTCAAGGAAGGCGCGATGGGCGTGGCGTCATTGATCGAGCTCGCGCAGTCGCTGGCCAAGCCACGCGCGATCTGGCTGATGGTGCCGGCGGGCGTGGTCGACGAGACCATCGCCGCGCTGCTGCCTCATCTTGATGCGGAGGACATCCTCATCGATGGCGGCAATTCCTATTACATCGACGATATCCGTCGTGCGAATGCACTCACGGCGCAGGGCATCCACTACGTCGATGCCGGCACCAGTGGCGGTGTCTGGGGACTGGAGCGCGGTTATTGCCTGATGATCGGTGGCGAAGCGGACGTGGTGAAGCATCTTGATCCGATCTTCGCGACGCTGGCGCCGGGACGCGGCGATATCGCGCGTACTGCGGGGCGCGAACACGCGAGTGGCACCGCCGAAAACGGCTATCTGCATTGTGGCCCCAGTGGCGCCGGTCATTTCGTCAAGATGGTGCACAACGGCATCGAGTACGGATTGATGGCGGCGTATGCGGAAGGGCTCGCCATCCTCAAGAACGCCAACATCGGCAACTCGAATGGCACGATCGATGCCGAGACGACACCGCTGCGCGATCCCGAACACTATCGCTACGACCTGAACCTTGCGGACATCACCGAAGTCTGGCGCCGCGGCAGCGTCATCACCTCATGGTTGCTCGATCTGTCGGCGACGGCGTTGATGAAGGATCCTGCGCTGTCGGACTTCGCGGGCCGCGTGTCGGATTCCGGGGAAGGCCGCTGGACGGTCAAGGCCGCCATCGACGAGGGCGTGCCGGCACATGTCTTGTCGGCGGCGCTCTACGAACGCTTCAGTTCGCGCGGGAATGCCGATTTCGCCGACAAGCTGCTGTCGGCGATGCGCTACGAATTCGGCGGCCATGTCGAAAAGCCTGCGGGCTCATAGCCCGTTCCGATGGCGCATCGCGACGTCACAGCGTTGATAACGGGCGCCGTAGCGTTCCATGATCTGCGCATCGTGCTGGAAACCGAGTTTCTCGTAAAGATGGATGGCCGGCGCGCATATCGAATTCGTCAGCAGGTACAGTGGATCGGCCTTCAGTGCTTTCGCACGATCGATGATGGCAGACAGCAGGAACTCGCCCGCCTTGTGGCCACGCGCCGATTCCCGCACGCCCATCTTCGTGAGCTCGTAGCTGGTCGCACCGGTCTTCTGCAGGGCGCAGGCGCCGACGATGCCCAGGGTTTCGTGTTCGACGAACAGGATGGCGCCGCCCGGCTGGATGATCTTCGTGCCCGGGTTGTCGAGCACTTCGCGATCGGTGTCCTCGAGGCGGAACATCGAGCTGATCCATTCGGCGTTGATGTCGCGGAAGTGCGGGGCCAGTTCTTCGCTGTATTCGCGGATGGTCAATGTGCTGTTCATGGCGACAGCATAAAACCACTGGAGAAGTTGCGCTCCATGCCATTGAGAGGATCGATGAAGTCCAGTCGCCTCGCCAGCAACCGCAACGGCGCCGAGTAATCGCCGGCATCACGATGTCGCAGTGAGGGATACAGGCGGTCACCGACGATCGGCGCACCCAGCGCCGCCATGTGCACGCGCAACTGATGCTTGCGGCCGCTGACGGGCGTCAATGCATAACGCCAGCAGCCGGTGCCGCGTTCGATGACCTCGATCCGGGTTTCGCTGTTCGGCTGGCCTTCGATCTCCTGCATGCGAAAAAACGGTTCGCCGGCGACGATGCGACTCACGCGCGTGCACGGGAATTCGCGATCCGGCAGTGCCGGTGCGATCGCTTCGTAACTCTTGTAGATTCGGCGTTCGCGAAACAGCGACTGGTAACGCGCGCGGCTATGCGGGTTGGTCGAGAACAGCACCAGTCCGGCGGTCTCGCGATCGATCCGGTGCAGTGGTGCCAGGTTCGGGTTGCCGGTGCGACGGATCAGCCGACCGAGCAGGGTTTCATGGACGTGCGAACCGACAGGCGTGACCGGCAGGAAATGCGGCTTGTCCGCGACCAGAAAATCGGCGTTTTCATGCAGCACGACTGCATCGAACGGAATCGGCGCTTCGTCGGCGACTTCGCGGTAGTAGTGGATTTCAAGCCCGACGCGATGTGGCGTTTCCGGCGTCAGGCGCAGGCCCTCGCCGTCGATCACGCGTCCGCGTGCCATGCGTTCCAGCCATTGCTGACGCGTTATCGATGGAAACTTCTCGCACAGACAGTCGAGTACGGTGAGCCATGTTCCCGGCGGCAGTTGCAGCGTGCTTGCGGGAAGTCCGTCGATGTGGGGAGGGCGCTTGCGCATGGTGCAGTGTGCCATGCGCCGTATACTCGGCTGATATGAAGCGTTTTCTTGTCCTGTTGGCATGCCTGCTTTGCATCGGAATGGCTTGCTCCACAAGCGCCACCGCGCAGGGGCGCATCGTGGTGGAGACGCTGCACTCGCAGGTGCTGCAAGGCAATGCGATCGGCGATACGCCCGATCGTGCGATCACGATCCATTTGCCGGCCAGCTACGATCGCGATCCGCATCGGCGCTATCCCGTCGTCTACCTGCTGCATGGCGCCACCTCCGATCCGAAAGAATGGTTGGACGGCAGCTACCAGGGCATGGATCTCGGGGCCGACCTCGATCGGGTTGCAGATGCTGCGGAATACATCGTGGTCATGCCGCTGGCCAACAACCGTTTCGGCGGTTCGTTCTACGTGAACTCCGCGGCGTTCGGACAGTGGGAAGATTTCGTCGCCAAGGAATTGGTCCATTACATCGATGCGCGATTTCGCACTTTGCCAACGCGAGAAAGTCGCGGTCTGGCCGGTCAGTCGATGGGTGGATTCGGTGCGCTGTATCTGGCCGGTCGCCACCCCGACACCTTCGGCCATGTCTATGCGATGAGTCCGTGCTGCCTGGGATTCGTCGGCGACCTTGCAATGGAAAGCGAACGCTGGCGGCAGGAACCCCGTGGCTGGCTGCGTGCGATGACGATCGCGTTTGCCTCCGGCTATGATCGCGACGTTTCCACCGACGCGTCACTGCTGCCTTTCGTCGCCGGAACCGATGGACGGATGCAGGAAGTCGCCGCCGTCACCAAGGTGTGGCGAAGCTACATGCCCCTGGACCGACTGATGCGCGATCCATCGCCGTATCGGCGCCTGTGCAGCATTGGACTGGATGCGGGACTGCAAGACCAGATTCCCAGCGTCACCCTCGGGGCGACGGCGTTTTCCCGCGAACTGGATCGCGTCGGTATCGCACACACGTTCGAAACGTTCACCGGTACCCATACCGACCACACCCGCGAGCGATTCGAAACATCCCTGATTCCCTTTTTTGCCCGAGTCCTCGCAACTCCCGGTCGGCCGGGCGCATGTGGAGACGATGAATGATCCGTTGGCGACTGCTGCTTCCAGTCATGATGGCGTTGGCCGGTCCGGTATGCGCCGCCACACCCGACGCCGATACGCGCCTGCGCGCTGCTGCCGATCGCGGCGATGCGCAGGCCATTCGCACTGCGTTGTCCGAGGGTGCGCACATCGATGGCCGTGATGGACAGGGCCGCACCGCGCTGTTGATCGCCACCCATGGCAACCACGTCGACGCTGCGCGCGTGCTGGTCGACGCCGGTGCCGACGTCAACGCCAAGGATGCGATCCAGGACAGCCCGTATCTCTATGCCGGCGCACGCGGCTTGAACGAGATCCTGGAGTTGACCCTCACCCATGGCGCGAACCTGATAAGCACCAATCGCTACGGCGGCACCGCGCTGATTCCCGCCGCCGAGCGCGGCCACGTGCGCACGGTGCAGCGCCTGCTGCAGGCCGGTGTGGCGGTGGACCACGTCAACAACCTGCACTGGACCGCATTGCTGGAAGCCATCCTGCTCGGCAATGGCGGTCCGGCGCATCTGCAGATCGTGCAACTGCTGCTGGATGCCGGCGCCAATCCGATGCTGGCCGATGGAGATGACGTGACTCCGCTTGCGCATGCGCGCCAGCGTGGTTTCAAGGAGATTGAGGCTTTGTTGCGAAAGGCGGGTGCGGTGCGTTGAGTGGGGACAGGTTTTCTTTCGTCACTCTACAAAGTGTTGAAAACTGGTGTAGTTATGTCAGTCGTGACTCGCTTACCAGTGAAGTGGTTTTCGTATCGGTTTCTTATTGGTTGGGATTACAGCGGGCAATTGCGCGGCTTTCAGCTCGACATCAAGCAGATATTGGCGTGTCCAATCCGAATGTTGATCTAATGATGAACTGATTGAACGATGCTCGCGCTTTCCAATGGAAGGTGGCCTGCGTGGCGTAACAACGCCAATTACCAAGTCTTTAAAATCAGCTTTCAAGGCTTCCAATGCCGGTGCGACATCGCTATCGTTTGAGCAAACAACAATCTGCTTGAACTTCCCTGAGCAAGCAGCGCGATACATGGATAGGGCCAGGTTGACATCGGTCTGCTTCTCTTCGAGTTTCCAGACCTTGACTCGATCGTTACGGTCGAATGCCTTGCGCTTCCTCGAAGCGCGGCAGCAAGGTTCCGTTTCTGTCATAACTGTGCTTGCCCAGCACCATCGAAAGTCGATCTGGATGCCTGTATTTGAGTGCACGGTGATAGTCCTGTTGAGCTAGGACGGAATCGTCACCGTGGGTAGCAAATCTCCCAAGCGCCGGGGCGCTGAAGTAGCAGACCGAGATCAGCTCCGAGTCGGCATCCTGATCGTGAAGCAGTCGATCGAAGAGAGTCACTACATCCAGCCACTTGTAGGCAGTACCTCTGATGCGACCGTAATAGAGGTTGTAGCCGTCGATAAAGACGGCAGTCGCCTTGGGGGCTGTCATACCAGTTCGAATCCTTCGGACATGAAAAAACCGCCTTGTGGGCGGTTTTTTCGTCCCAAGCCGGAGCCAACTAAATGACGCGACAAGGGAGGAGTGGTGCCGCTAGTCTGCCTATGATCTGAGCCTGTTGCAACTTGGAGTTGTTCCAAGTTGGCACAGCTTCAGTGTTTCCAGTGTAACTCATTGTTTTTAAATGAAATCACCCGCACTTGCTATACCCGCAATTCAGGCAGGTCGCACACCCATCCATCAAAACCAGCGCCTTGGTGCTGCACTTGTGGCACATGGTGGCGCTGGGCGGGAAGCTGGTGCCTTCGCCGGTGACGGCGATGTCTTCCTCGATCACGATGGTCGGCGTGGCGTCAGCGTTTTTTTTTGAGCCTTGCTCGTAGGCGCGACGCTTCTCGGCGATCAGGGCGCGCTGGTGCTCGTCCATTTCCGGATCGTGCATCAGGCCGATGGTCTTGAGGTGGTCTTCGACGATGCTGCCGAGTTCGGCCACCAGCGACGGCATGTAGATGCCACCGGCCTTGTAGTAGCCACCCTTGGGATCGAACACCGCCTTCATTTCGTCGACGATGAAGGTGACGTCGCCGCCCTTGCGGAACACCGCCGACATGATGCGGGTCAGCGCGACGATCCACTGGAAGTGTTCCATCGACTTCGAGTTGATGAAGACTTCGAACGGG
>JAFEBZ010000006.1 GCA_018242405.1 Pseudomonadota bacterium
ATGTAGGCTCGTACGCAGCATCCATGCTGCGTACGGTCGGCTCTGCAGACGAACCGCATAGGCGCCGCCGGTGGATGCTTTCAGGAGGTGTGAGGGAGCAACAGCCCGCATGCTGTTGCTTTCCACTCTCCGTGAAGCAACAACAGGCGCGCGGAAGTGGGTGCGCCAGTCCGAGCCTACATGGACGTACTTGCGGCGTCCCGCGCAACGGAGCTGGTCACCCACGCACCAGCGCGTGCGATGTTGTTACGCGTACTTAGTTCCCCGCCCGCACCACGAAATCACCATTGATGCTGCGACCCTTGCCGGCGTCGAATCGCAGCACGACACGATCGCCCGCCTTCAGCGGCTTTTTCGGGTCCATCAGCATCAGGTGCATGCCACCGGGCTTCAGCTCGAGGTTGCCATGCGCCGGCAGCACCATTCGCGGCAATTCCCGCATCCTGCTGATGCCGTTGACCAACGTGCTCTCGTGGAGGCTGGCGCTGCCATACGCATCACTTGATACGCCGGTCACCGTGAACGCGACATTGCATGGATTGTCGATGCGGGCGAAACCCGCATGCATCGGCATGCCGCCCGGCACCAACCGAATCCACGCATCGCGTACGACGGGAACACAGGCATCGGCCTTGCCGCGCGCACATGCAGGCAGCGCGGCACAGGCGAGGATGGCGGCAAGGATCAGGTGGCGGGTCTTCATCCGCCTATGATACGTCCCTGACCTGTACGGATCGCCGCCATGCTCGAACACCACGACCACGCCACCCTGCGCACCATCACCTTCAAGCGCGCACCGGTCAATGCGCTGAATCCCGAATTGTGCGAGACGCTGGTCGCCGCCATCGCGCAGGCAGTCGCCGATGGCTGCGATGGCATCGTGCTGGCCGGTGGCGAGAAAGTGTTTTCGGCGGGCCTCGACGTTCCGCACCTGATGTCGCTCGGCAAGGATCGCGCCACCCTGCACGCCGCGTGGGAATCGTTCTTCGCCGCCGCGCGCGCGATCGCTGAATCGCCGATCCCGGTCGCCGCCGCGATCACCGGTCATTCGCCCGCGGGTGGCTGCGTGCTCGCGCTGTGCTGCGACCATCGGGTGATGGCGCGCGGTCCGTTCCAGATCGGCCTCAACGAAACCCAGGTCGGAATCGCGGTGCCGGAGGGCATCCAGCGCCTGATGCGACGCGCGATCGGCCGCCATCGTGCGGAACAGCTACTGATGCGCGGCGCGATGGTGGATGCCGAAACCGCGCTGGCGATCGGACTGGTGGACGAACTCGCGGCGCACGGCGAAGTCGTTGCCGCCGCACAGGCCTGGCTGGCCAGTCTGCAGGGATTGCCGCGCACGCCGATGCTGCGCACGCGTGCAATCGCACGCGCCGATCTGGTCGAAGCGCTGTTGCCGCAACACATGGATCTCGACGCGATGCTCGACCTGTGGGAACACCCGGACGCGCAGGTCGCGCTCAATGCGTTGATGGCAAAACTCGGGAAGAAGTGATCAGTCGCCAGTGGCAACAGGACGCGAATCGTCGCTGATCCAGCCACTCCACGATCCGGTGTAGAGCTTGGCGCCGACGAGGCCGGCGTGCGCCATCGCCAACAGATTGTGGGCAGCGGTAACGCCGGAACCGCACATCGACACCATGTCCGACGGCGTGCGCCCCGACAGCAGTCCGGCGAATTCCGCGAACAATTCCTGCGGCGGCTT
The DNA here is from genome assembly GCA_018242405.1 of Pseudomonadota bacterium. Taxonomy (GTDB): domain Bacteria; phylum Pseudomonadota; class Gammaproteobacteria; order Xanthomonadales; family Xanthomonadaceae; genus Solilutibacter. Next base: position 1,709 of record JAFEBZ010000006.1, read on the forward strand.
GAAGCGACCATCGGCGGCGAGGTTGCGTGCGAACGGACGATTTACCGCGCCGGGCACGTGCCCCGCCTTGCGATCCAGCGGTTCGACATCGCCACGGAAACGTTCGGCCGCGCGCGCATCCACCAGCAAGCCGCCATGCGCAAGATGCGCGATGACATCGTCGTGCGAGAACAGCAGCGAACGATCGAATGTCGCCGGATATGGCGCTGCCGTTTTGATTTCCGGAAGTTCCATCGTCACCGGGTAGCCCAGGGCATTCCAGCGTGCAAAACCGCCGTCGAGTACCGCCACCGCCTGATGCCCCAGCGTGCGCAACAGCCACCACGCGCGTGCGGCGAACATGCCCTGGTCGGCGTCGTAGACCACGACTTGGGTCAGTGGCGTGATGCCCCACTCGCCCAGCGTGCGCGCGAAGTCGTCATCGCGCGGCCACGGATGACGGCCTTCGTCCTGCACGCGCATGTCGGAGAGATCGCGTTCGAGGTCGGCGTAACGCGCACCGGGAACATGGCCCTGGCGATACATCGATTCGCCGGCGCTGCGATCGCTCAGCAACACGCGCGCGTCAAGCACGACCCACGCCGGATCGTCGAGGTGCTGCAGCAGGGTCTCGCAATCGATCAAGGTGGTGAACATCATTTCACTCCAGTCGTTGTCGCAGATCGTCGAGCATCATCGCACTCGCACCCCAGATGCGATGCGGCGACACCGATGGCGGCAGCCGGTATTCGAGGACATGGCGGACATCCTCGCCCATCTGCATCTCCACCTGGCCGAGGTTGGCGGGATCACGCAATGCGTCGAATGACACTTCGAATGCATCGGCGACTTCGCGCGGATCGGGTTTGGCGACGTAGTCCTGATCAAGCCAGGCGATGATCGGCGTCACCCGGAACCCGCTGACCGTCGCCAGCGGATCGAGTGTGCCCAGCGGATGGATCAACGCGGACGGAATATCGAGTTCCTCGCGGGTTTCGCGCAGAGCCACCGCGATTGCATCGATGTCGTCGGGATCGCGCGCACCACCGGGAAACGCAACCTGGCCGCCGTGATGACGCAAGTCGCCATTGCGCAGGGTCAGCAGCACCTTCCAGCCGTCACCGCGTGGTACCAGTCCGATCAACACCGCGGCTTCGCGAAAATGCTCGATGCCGAACCATGCACGCATCAGCGGCGCGTTGGCCCCCTCACCCATCGGCAAGGCATCGAGCGGATGCAGGACGCGCCGCAACTGTCGCAACAACGCATCGCTGCCCGCATCGAAACTCATGCGCGCGCCGCGGCCCGCGCGGGAATCAGTTCATCGATGACGTGCAGGCGCAGCTGCGGGGACATCACGCCCCAGGCGGCGATCTCGTCGAGCGTGCGCAGGCAGCCGTCACACAGGCCATCGTCACCCATCTCGCAAATGTTCACGCAGGGCGAGACGATGGGCAGCGGGATGGCAGCGAAGTTCATCCCTCCATTCTCCCATTCCGCATCCACAAACGAAAACGCCGGCACGGGGCCGGCGTTTCCACGTGCTGCAGCGTCGATTACTTGACGCTGTTGAGCTTGACGTCGAACTGCACGGCGGCATTCGGCGGCATGCCGGTGCGCGGATCGGCACCGAAGGCCTTGCTCGGCGGCAGGGTGATTTCCCACTGCGAACCGGCCGGCATCTGGGTGATGGCTTCACGCAGGCCTTCGACCTGCACTTCGCTCAGCTTCATCGCCGGCGCATCTTCCAGCTTGGCGCCAGCCGGGCGCTCACCCATGAAGAACGGGCCCGCGAAGGCGACATTGATCGTGCTGCCCAGCGCCGGACGCGCGCCGGTGCCGGCGGTGACGACCTTGTACTGGACGCCCGACGGCAACGTCTTGACGCCCGGCTTGGCCTTGTTGGCGGCCAGGAACTGGTTGCTCTTGGTCAGGTTGGCGGCGGCGGCCTTGTCGTATTCGGCCTTGGCCTGCTGCGCGCGAGCCTGCTGGCGCTTCTGGAAGGCTTCCATCACCGGCTTCGCCTGCGCTTCAGCCAGCGCGGGATCCTTCTTGGCGTAAGCGTCCTGGACGCCCTTGATCGCCGAGTTGATGTCGATCTGCTCGCCAGTCTCCTGGACCTGCTGCAGCTGGCCACCGAGCTGGTATCCGAAGATATAGCTGAGCTTGCCCTTTTCGCTGGTCATGTCCTGGGCGCTGGCTGCCCCGGCCGTCATCGTCAAGGCCGCAAGAACGGCGGCCAGGGTACGCATCTTCATCGAAACAACACTCCTAGTTGGTCTGGCGTCCCGACGGACGTCAGGAAGCGCGGGGTAGCATAATCGCCTACGGCCTGAACCGCGACTGTGGATGGACAGCACGGTCAGGCGAAAAGTTCCCATTCAGCCCTGCAGACCCCGCCCGATGACCACTTCCCCCCTCCTGACCACCGATCAGGACTCGGTTCGCCTGATCCGGATCGACCGCCCCGACAAGCTCAATGCGCTGAATTCCGCGACAATTTCCACGCTGGACACCGCTTTCGCCGAAGCGATCGCCGATCCCGAAGTCCGGGTCATCGTGCTGACCGGATCGGGGACCAAGGCCTTCGTGGCCGGCGCCGACATCTCCGAAATGAACGGACTGACGCCGACCGAGGGCCGCGACTTCTCGCTGCGCGGGACGCGGATGATGCGACGGATCGAGCGTTCGCCCAAGCCGGTGATCGCAATGGTGAATGGCTTCGCCCTGGGCGGTGGCCTGGAACTGGCGATGAGCTGCCATCTGCGCATCGCCGCCGACAGCGCCAAGGTCGGCCAGCCGGAAATCAATCTCGGCCTGATCCCCGGTTTCGGCGGCAGCCAGCGCCTGCTGCGACTGGCCGGACGCGCGGCGACGCTGGAACTGTGCCTGACTGGCGCGGCGATCACCGCCGAACGCGCACTGCAGCTCGGCATCGTCAATCGGGTGGTGCCGGCGGCCGAACTCGAAACCGAAACGATGAAGCTGGCGCAGCAATTGGCGAAGTCGGCACCACTGGCGCTGCGCGGCATGCTCGACTGCGTCAACATCGGCGAAGATTGCGCGCTGGAAGAAGGACTGGAATACGAGTCCGCGCAATTCGGCCTGGTGTTTTCCACCGACGACATGCGCGAAGGCACCTCGGCCTTCCTGGAAAAGCGTGCTGCGGAGTTCAAGGGCCGCTGATTCCATGGAGCACGCAAGCATGCATGAAGTGATCGCCGCATTGCAGCGTGGTGACGTCGATGCAGCGCTGGATGCGGGGCTGATGGAACTCGCCGGCTGCAATGATCTCGATCGCACCGACGTATCAACCGACGATCGCACCACCATCCTTGCTGCCGCCGCGAAACTGCGCTTCACCTGGAACGCACGCGAACGTTATCGCGCGCGCCAGCAGCGACTGGACGAACGCGCACGCAAGCGCGAAGCGCGACGCACCCACGCATCCCTCGACAACACCGCAGTGAAACCCGCCCTGCCCGCCGCTGCCGCGAATGCATTGGCGAAAGCACTCGCACGCGCGAAGGGCCAATAGCGATGGCGCAGATGACACGCGCCGAGATCCGCGAGGCGTTCGAACGCTGGCGGCAACTCGACCCCGAACCGAAGACCGAGCTGCTCTACCAGACACCGTTCCAGTTGCTGGTGGCAGTCGTACTGTCGGCGCAGAGCACCGATGCCGGCGTCAATCGCGCCACGCGCACGCTGTTCAAGGCCGCGCCCACGCCGAAGAAAATGGTGGCGCTGGGCGTCGACGGAGTGAAATCGCATATCGCCACGCTCGGCCTCTACAACGCCAAGGCCACGAACGTGGTTGCCTTGTCGCAATTGCTGATCGAACAACACGACGGCGAAGTGCCGGCGGATCGCGACGCATTGGAAGCGTTGCCGGGCGTCGGCCGCAAGACCGCCAACGTGGTGATGAATGTCGTCTTCGGCGAACCGACGATGGCAGTGGACACGCATATCTTCCGCGTCGCCAATCGCACCGGGATGGCGCCAGGCAAGACACCGCTTGCGGTGGAACTGGAATTGCTGAAACGCGTGCCCGGGGAATTCATGGATCACGCCCACCACTGGCTGATCCTGCATGGTCGCTACACCTGCGTGGCACGCACGCCGAAGTGCCCGCAGTGCGCGATCCGCGATCTCTGCAAGTTCAAGGACAAGACCGCGGGTTGAGCGCAAAAGAAAACGGCGGCACATGGCCGCCGTTTTCCCTCCCGTTCAAGCCGAAACGATTACCACTTGATCTCGGTGAAGATGCCGAACTCGTCGCCCTTGGCATCGGTCTTGGCGCCGTCCTTCAGCTCCTCGTGCTTGTAGACCGCGGCAACCTTCACGCCCTTGGTCAGCGCGTAGTCGACGCCGAAGTTGTAGTACTTGTCCTTCAGGCCCGGATCCAGCCAGCGGCTGACGTCGGCATTGTCGTAACGCGCGAAGACCGAAGCCTTGTCGCTGAAGTTGACGTTGCCGAACAGCGACCAGCCGCGGGCGCGATCACCGACGAAGGTGTTCACGCCGGCCGGGGGCGGCGTCGGGTTGTGGACGACCAGACCATAACCACCGATCGTGCCCGGTGCGTTGGGGGCGCCGGTCGTCACGCGGTTCCAGTTGTTGGCCGAGAAGTATTCGACGCCGACGCGGAACATCTTGTTGCTGTAGGCGACCAGGCCGTCGATGCGGTTGGCGCTGTGCGCGACATTGGTCGCACCGTTGACGTCCTTGCCGAGCTTGCCGTGGTAGCCGCCAACGGCGATGTTCAGGCCTTCGATCGGGGTCACGCCGACGCGCGCTTCAAGATCGACGCCCTTGCTGCGAGTCGTGTTCTTGTAGCCATTGCCGTTCACCGCCGACACGGCGTAGTTGAACATGCTGTTGTTGAAGGTGCCGAACACGTGCAGGCCCCAGTCGGCCGAGGTGCCCACCTTCAGGCGATCAGCCAGGGTGTTCTCGACATAGCGGTAGCCGTAGTTGCCTTCGGCATACGGCACCCACGGCAGGTCGGCGGAACCCAGGCGCACGGTGAAGGCATCGCTGTACTTGCCCTGCACGTAGGCCTTCTTGATATAGACCTCGGTCGCGCTGATGGCGCTGGCGTACTGGAAGTCGGTGGTGACGTTGGCCGAATAGGTGTCGTTGAACTTGTGGTTGATGCTGACGTAGGCGCGCTTGACGTCGAAGCCGTAGCCGGAAGCTGCGTTCTTGACGCCATGGTCCTTGACGGCCAGGCTCGTGGTGTCGGCGAAGACGGTGCCGGAGACGCTGGTGTCATTGACCAGCTTGGCCAGCGAATCGGTCTTGGCCGTGCTCTTGGCGACGTCTTCGTTGGTCTTGGCCTGCTGGGTGTTGACCTCGGACTGGGCGTCGCTGCGCTCTTCCAGGTTCTCCAGCTTTTCCTGCATGGCGGCGAGCTGGGCCTTCAGCGCGTCGATTTCGGCGCGATCGGACGACGATGCAACCGGCGCAGCGGTTTCGACAGCGGCCGGAGCTGCCTTCTTCTTCACCACGTGACGCTTGCTCGAATGCTTCGTGCGCGGATCGGGGTCGGCGTGGGCCGCAGTGGCCGCGCCGAAGAGACTGACGGCGATCATCGCCGCGAGCAGGTTGGTACGCATGGACAGCTTCCTCATTGGGGAGATTGGCGAATGGCGTGCGCCGGGGCGATACGCCGGCTCGGCGAGCGGTGTTAAGAATCCGTCACTGTTGTGACAAATTTGAGTCAGAAACGGAACCGATGATTTTTCATGTCGTCATGCATCAAACCTGCATGCGGCATCACACTGTCATGCGACGGAAATATTGACGACGCGCGGCTGTCATCTTTTCAACATGAAATCGCCTCGTTCGATCTCGGCACAACGGCCGTCCTCATCCAGTTCCAATTCCAAGGGAGCACCACGTGAAACTCACCTCGCAACTCCGCCTGGCCGCTGGCCTGGCCATCGCCACCTGTGCCTTCTCGGCGCAAGCCACCGACGTCACCGGCGCTGGTTCCAGCTTCGTCTACCCGGTCCTGTCGAAGTGGTCGGCCGCCTACGCGCAGTCCACCGGCAACAAGATCAACTACCAGTCGATCGGCTCCGGCGGCGGCATCGCCCAGATCAAGGCCGGCACCGTCGATTTCGGCGCTTCCGACAAGCCACTCACTGCTGCCGAACTCAAGCAATTCGGTTTCGCCCAGTTCCCGGTCGTGGTCGGCGGCATCGTGCCGGTCGTGCACATCCCGGGCGTCAAGGCCGGCGCAATGAAGCTTGACGGCGCCGTGCTCGCCGACATCTTCATGGGCAAGATCACCAAGTGGA
>JAFEBZ010000070.1 GCA_018242405.1 Pseudomonadota bacterium
AGTCCATCGGGGTGAAGTCGTCGTTCAGCATCAGTACTGCGTAGCGCGAAGGTGGCTGCGTTTCCGGCCGCGCAACCTCGGCCACGGTACCGCGCTCTTGGGCGGTGTCGCGTTCCTGGCTCATGCCCTAATTATAATGACCCGATTCCGTCACGGAACATCGAATGAGCTATCGCGAAGGCCGCTTCTGGCAACCCGACGTCACTGTCGCCACCGTGGTGGTGCGCGATGGCCGCCTGCTGATGGTCGAGGAAAATGCCGGTGGCCGCGTGGTCATCAACCAGCCGGCCGGCCATCTCGAGCCCGATGAAACGCTGCAGGCTGCCGCCCTGCGCGAGACGCTGGAGGAAACCGGCTGGCATGTGCGCCTGACCGCCTTCATCGGCGCCTACCAGTGGACCGCACCGCCCGCACCGGAAGGCTCGGGCCGCCATTACCTGCGCTTCGCCTTCGCGGCGGAACCCGTCGAACACGACGCGGCGCGTCCGCTCGACGACGGCATCATCGCCGCGCACTGGTGGACGCCGGCGGAACTGGAAGCGCGGATGTCCGACCATCGCAGCCCGATGGTGTGGCGCGTGGCGCAGGATTTCCTCTCCGGTCGCCGCTATCCGCTCGACATGGCCGCGCAGCTGAAGTGAGCGTGGTGGAGTGAGCGCGGCAAGGATCATCGTCGGACTGTCCGGGGGCGTCGACTCCTCGGTGGCGGCGTTGCGCCTGCGCGACGAGGGCAAGTCGATCGCCGGACTGTTCATGCAGAACTGGGCCGACGACGGCAGCGGCGAATGCCGCGCCGAGGATGATCGTCGCGATGCGGTTGCAGTCGCAGGTCGGCTCGGCATTCCGATCCATTTCCGCGATTTCTCCAGCGAATACTGGGATGGCGTGTTCCGCCATTTCCTCGACGAATACGCCGCCGGCCGTACGCCCAATCCGGATGTGCTGTGCAATCGCGAGGTGAAGTTCAAGCATTTCCTCGACGCGGCGCGCGATCTCGGCGCCGAACAGATCGCCACCGGCCATTACGCACGCATCGACCAGCGTGACGGTTGCTGGCGCCTGCTGCGCGCGATCGACGGCGACAAGGACCAGAGCTATTTCCTGCACCAGCTCGGGCAAGCGCAACTCGCGGCGACACGCTTCCCGCTTGGTGAAATGCACAAACCCGATGTGCGGCGGATGGCCGCCGATGCAAAATTGCCCACCGCGGCGAAAAAGGATTCCACCGGCATCTGCTTCATCGGCGAACGCGATTTCCGTACCTTCCTCTCGCAATACCTGCCAATGCAGGCCGGTGAAATCCGCACGCCCGACGGCGTGGTGCTCGGCGAACACCAGGGCGTGTTCTTCCACACCCTCGGCCAGCGCGGCGGCCTGCAACTGGGCGGCGTGCGCGGGCGCGATGCCGCACCGTGGTACGTGGTCGGCAAGGATGTCGCCCGCAACATCCTCTACGTCGAACAGGGCCATGATTCGCCGTGGCTGCAATCGAATCGCCTGCGCTCGGAAACCGTGCACTGGATTTCCGGCGAAACGCACCCCAAATCGTTCCAGTGCCTGGCGCAGACGCGCTATCGCCAGCCGGCGGAAGCCTGCACCGTGATTCCGCGCGACGACGGCAGCGTCGACGTGCAGTTCGCACGGCCACAACGTGCGGTGACGCCAGGACAATCGCTGGTCCTTTACGATGGCGATGAATGCCTCGGCGGTGCCGTCATCGCCGCCACCGACGCCCCACTCGAACCGACATTTCCCGAATGAGCCAAGCCCCCACCCAGGATCGCGCCCTCGCCCTCGCCGGCCTCGCCCAAGCATTGGTACAAGTGCGCCGCCTCGCCGAGAACGGCCAGGCCGACGCCCGCGCGATGGATGGCGTGCTGGCAAGCGTGTTCCAGCTCGACCCCGACAGCACCGCTGACGTCTATGGAACGGTGAGCGCGATTCGTCCAGGCCTGCTGCGCCTGCGCGAACAGCTGCGCAAGGAATCCCGAGACCCGCAGTTCCCGAAACTGGTGATGGGCGTGCTGGCGCTGGAGCGCAGCTACAGTCGCGACGACGACGTGCAACGCAAATTGCGTGATGACATCGGGCAACTCGCTGCGCACAGCGCCGGGCAGGAACCAACGCAACCGGCGGTTCTCAACGGACTGGCCGACCTGTACGTGAAACACATCAGCCCGCTGTCACCGAAGGTGATGGTGCAAGGCAACCCGCACTACCTCAACCAGGCCAGCGTGGTCGGCGAAATCCGCGCGCTGTTGCTGGCAGCGTTGCGCTCGGCGGTGCTGTGGCGCCAGCTCGGCGGATCGTCGCTGGATTTCCTGCTGCAGCGGAAGCGGATGACGGAGAGCGTGGAGCATTTGCTGCAGCGGAGTTGATCAGCGCACCAGCATCTTGACCAGTGCGAGACAATGACCGCAATCGGCCAAAGCCCCCCGTTTAAAAGTATTCTGCGCCCGTCTTTCTAGAGATCGCCATGACCGGGCTGTGGTTGAGCCGGTGGATCAACCGCAAGTATTTGTGCCATCTCGTGAATCAGCGCGCGCACTGCTGCTTGATCGAGCTGCGCGAGTGCGCCGTCGATTCGGGAATGGGTGGCACCGGAGTATCGAAACTCGTCGGCGCTTCTGGCCAGTCTTGTCGCAGCACGAGTTCGCACATCCGGCGGAGGCGCTCCCTCGCCGCTCAACATCTCGCGAAACTTCGTTTTCAGGGCGGTCACCGCTGCCGGGGTCGATTCATTGATCACAAGTGCCACCAGTGCGTTGACCGCAGTTTCCAGAATCCCCCAACCAGTCTCATGCCTCCCGCCCTTTCTCGCCCAGTCCATCAAAATCTGTTTGCAGCTTTCATAGAATTCTGGGCACCCCCGTTCATGACCGTCCGCGGCTGCTTCGAAGAGATTCTCGGTGAGAGAGTAGTTTGCGGCGAAAGTCACCGACTCCCTGTCATCTGGAAGCCACGACAAGGTCGAAACTAGCCATACGGCATGCTTTCTTAGCTCGCCCTTTAGGTGTTGCGGGCAAGCAGGAGC
>JAFEBZ010000071.1 GCA_018242405.1 Pseudomonadota bacterium
AAATGGTGATGGCGGCGTGGTCCGGTCACATCCGGATCGCGAAGTTGCCGGCGGTGGCCGGGGTGAATCTCTTGGCGGCCAGCTCGCGGGTCTGGCTGATGATCTGGGCGGCGCAGCCGGCGTACAGGTTGTGGTCGAAAGCGGGAGTGTCCATCCGCGCAGTGTAGCGACTGCGGGCATCTTTCCAAATGACGATTTCGACGCTCGAAATCGCTTTCAGTCGGGTTTTCGCTGCTGCCCGTAGTGCTTGAACTTCTCCAGCACCCGCGCCATTTCTTCCGGCGGCAGGTTGCGGGTGGGGCCCAGCGTGCGCGCCAGCATGTACTGGCGGGCCAGGTTCTCGACTTCCTCTGCCAGCGCATAGGCTTCGGACAGGGTCTTGCCGGTGGTGATCTGGCCGTGGTTGGCCATCAGGCAGGCGCGCAGGCCGCCTTCCAGCGACTTCAGGACGTTGTCCGACAGTTCGCCGGTGCCGAAGGTGGCGTAATCGGCGCAGGGAATGTGGTCGCCGCCGGCCACCGCGACCATGTAGTGGAAGGCGGGAATGCCTTCGCCCAGGCAGGCCAGCGCGGTGGCGTGGGTGGAATGCACATGCACCACCGCATTGGTGTCGGGGAAGGCGCGCAGGATGTCGCAGTGGAAGCGCCATTCGCTGGACGGAATCAGCTGCCCCGGCGGGCAACTGCCGTCGGCGTCGAGATAGACGATGTCTTCCGGCAGCAGGCGGTCATAGGCGCGACCGGTCGGCGTGATCAGCAATCCATCGCCCCAGCGCAGGCTGGCATTGCCCGATTTGTTCAATGACAAACCGCTGGCGTTCATCGCCCGGCAGTGGTCGATCAATGAATGCCGGGCGGCGCGCTCGTGGTCGTGCATGACGCGGATCTCAGCCTTGCTTGTGCTGCTTGCTGTGGCGATAGCCGTACAGGAAATAGATCAACAGGCCGATCACGGTCCAGCCGATCATCAGCGCCCAGTTGTGCGCGGTCATGGTCGACAGCAGGATCAGGCAACTGACGACACCGGCGCCGCATACCAGCCACGCGCCCCTGATCCGGAACGGGCGCGGCAGGTCGGGTTGGGTACGGCGCAGCACCAGCACGCCGATGCACACCGCGGCGAAGGCGATCAGCGTGCCCATCGAGGTCAGGTCGCCGAGGATGTCGAGTGGGAAGATCGCCGCCAGCAACGCGATGCCGATGCCGGTGATCACGGTGTTGATGTGCGGCGTCTTGTACTTGTCGTGGATGCGGGTGAACACCGGCGGCAGTAGGCCGTCGCGTGCCATGATCATGAAGATGCGCGGCTGGCCGATGATCATCACCAGCACCACCGACGACAGCCCGATCAGCGCACCGATTTCGACGACGATGCGCAGCCAGCCCAGCTGCGGATGCGCGGCAACCGCGGTGACCACGGGCTCGTCCGTTCCGAGCATGGTGAAAGGCACGAGGCCGGTCATCACCGCCGACATGCCGATGTAGAGGATGGTGCAGATCGCCAGCGACAGCAGCATGCCGAACGGCATGTCGCGTTGCGGGTTGCGCGATTCCTGCGCCGCCACCGACACCGCCTCGAAGCCGATGTAGGCGAAGAACACCATCGCCGCGCCGCGCAGCACGCCGTCGAAACCGAACTTGCCCGGGCCTTGCGCTTCAGGGATGAAGGGATGCCAGTTGGAGGTATCGATGTAGCGCCAGCCGGCGATGATGACGAGGATGATCAGGCCGCTCTTGAGGGCCACCATCGCGGTATTCATCGCCGATGATTTGCGGATGCCCACATAACAAAGCCAGGTCAGCAGCAGCACGATGCCTGCGGCCGGCAGGTTGGCGATCGCCCCGGTCGGCTTGAGTTTGGCGTCGAGCGGTGCGTTGACCAGCGCGGCCGGCAAATGGATGTTGAAGTGGTCGAGCAGGCTGAGGAAATAGCCGGTCCAGCTCACCGCGACCGCCGATGCCGAGACGCCGTATTCGAGGATCAGCATCCAGCCGATGAACCACGCCGCCAGTTCGCCCAGCGTGGCATAGGTGTAGGTGTAGGCGCTGCCGGACACCGGCACCATCGCCGCGAATTCGGCGTAGGCCAGCGCGCAGAACGTGCAGCAGATCGCCGCCAGCACGAATGACAGCATGATCGCCGGACCGGCGTGCTGGGCCGCGGCCTGGCCGGTGATCACGAAGATGCCGCCGCCGATCACCGCGCCGATGCCGAGCGCGGTCAGCCCCCACGGACCGAGTGCGCGATGCAGATCCATTTTCTGTGCGTCGCTGGTGACGGCCTGGGGGTGCTTGGTGGCGAACAGTTGCTTCATGTCATGCGTCCGTGGAATTGCGTGTTGTCCTGAAAGCAGAAGGCCGGCGCGGGGCCGGCCTTCGTGCGTGCCGTGCGATTACTGTGCGTTTTCGCGGGCGAGCTGGCTGCGCTTGCTGCCGTAGAGCCAGTACAGGACCAGGCCGATCACCGCCCATCCCGCGAAGACCATCTTGGCGGTCATGCTGAGGTTGACGAACAACAGCAGGCAACCAAGCACGGCGAGCGGGCAGACGATCCACGCCAGCGGCGTACGGAACGGACGCGGGCGATCGGGCTGGGTCTTGCGCAGGACCAGCACGCCGATCGACACCATCGCGAACGCCAGCAGGGTGCCGGAGTTGGAGGTATCGGCGAGCTTGCCGACCGGGAACAGCGCGGCGCAGATCGACACCACGAAACCGGTCAGGTAGGTGATGACGTGCGGGGTGTGGAACTTCTCATGCACCTTCGACAACGCATCCGGCAGCAGGCCGTCGCGCGACATCGTGAAGAAGATGCGG
>JAFEBZ010000072.1 GCA_018242405.1 Pseudomonadota bacterium
GACATTTCACGCAAGGCTTCGGCGATCGAGCGGCGTATCGCCGGGCCGATCACCGGATAGACGGCATTGACCACGGTTTCCGGCTTGCGCCGCACCGCCAGTTCCAGCGATCCGGTGGTCGCTTCGGCAAGGGCATCGCCCAGGCGCGTGCGCTGGCCGTCTTCCAGGTTGCGCTCGATGTCCTCGGCGAGAAGATCGGGAACGGTGGCGAAATGCGCGTTGGTTTCCGCCAGCTTTTCCTCGAGCACGTCGAGGCGGCTGCTCTCCGGAGTGAGCAGGAGGTTTCGCAGGCGGTCGTATTCACCGCTCATGCAGAGGGCCGGTAAACGCCAACCGGACACGTCATGTTGCCGTGTCCGGTTGTCAGGTGGTCGTGCGCGGCGCAGCGACAGGCTGGCCGCCTGTTCAAGCCGCGCGCGGCCGCATGGCGATCGGACACGACAACCCGAAGGGCCGCGCCAAAGCGCACGCGCTGCAGCGTCATCACTCGCTCATTTATCGACATAAATTCGCTCGTTCTTCCTCGCATCGCATGCGCTTTGGCGCGGCATGACATGTCCGGTTGGCGTTTACCGGCCCTGGTCTCAGGCGTGTCCGCTGTCGTCCTGCCCGCCACGCAGGCGCAATGCCAGTTCCGCCATCATGTCGGCGAGATCCTCGCGAGCCAGTTTCTCTTCACCGAGGCGGCGATGGCCGGCGGCGAGTTGTTCCCGGGCACCCTGCAGTGCCTGCGTCAGCTGTTCTTCCATCCGCGCCATCGACTCGCGTGCGCGCGACTCGCTGGCGATGGCGTCGTCTTCATGGCGTTGCAGCACTGCGGTGAATTCGTTGGACTGGGTGCGCAGGGCCTGGTTGAAGCGGCTGTCGACATCTTCCAGCGCACCGCCGCGGGCAGCGGATTCCTGGCGCAACTGCCCCTGCAGGCGTTCGATCTGCGCATTCGCACGCGCTTCCAGTTCGGCGACGCGCTTCTGGCAATCGGCCTGGATGCGCGCGGACTCGGCTTCGAAACGATCGTGCAATTCGGCGAGTCGACGCTCGAGGTCGCGCACCACGCCACCAAACATCAGTTCGCGGATCTGCTCCATCTTGTGTTCGCCAGGCGGCGGACTGGTGGCGCCGTTGGCCTTGTCGACGGTGATCTCCGGAGCCTGCTTTCCATTCTTGCCAGCCATTGCGCGATTTCCTGTCATTGCGAGATTTTCCCCGGAAATACTGGCAGAGCACCGGCAAGCGGACAAGCGATCTGCATCGCATTCGCTGAATGCGGGATACCGCCGTTCAGCGCCGTGTCGACTGGATGAAGCCGAGGAATTCGTTGCGGGTGCGCGCGTCCTCGCGGAAGGTGCCGAGCATGCTCGAGGTCAGCATGCTGACTCCGCGCTTGTGGATGCCGCGGGTGGTCATGCATTCGTGCGCGCCTTCCACCACCACCGCGACGCCCTGCGGCTGCAGCGCGCGCTGGATGCACTGGGCGATCTGCGCGGTCATCTTTTCCTGCACCTGGAAGCGCCGGGCATAGGCTTCGACCACGCGCGCGAGCTTGCTGATCCCGACCACGCGCCCGTTCGGCAGGTAGCCGACGTGGACACGGCCGATGATCGGCGCCATGTGGTGTTCGCAATGGCTTTCGTACTCGATGTCGCGCAGGACGATCATCTCGTCGTAGCCCTCGACTTCCTCGAAGGTGCGCTGCAGGTAGTCGTCGGGATCGATGGCGTAGCCGCTGAACCAGTCACCATAGGCCTTGACCACACGCTTGGGGGTGTCGAGCAGGCCTTCGCGGGTCGGGTCGTCGCCGGCCCAGCGCAGCAGGGTGCGCACGGCCGCTTCGGCATCGCCGCGGGCGACGCCGTTGCGGTTGTCGGGGGACCGATCTGTGGAGTTGGATTCGTCCATGCGTGAATGGTACCGCGACGACTGCGTGGCGATCAGAACCCGTTGTCGCCGTCGAGGATGCGACCGAGACTGCCCAGCACCGATCCTTCGCCGCGCGACTGACCGCCACCCTGGGGAGCCGCGGCGAACATGCGCCCGGCCAGCCGCGAGAACGGCAGCGATTGCAGCCAGACCTTGCCGGGGCCGGTGAGCGTGGCCAGGAACACGCCTTCGCCGCCGAAGAACATGCTCTTCAGCCCGGGAACGCGGCGAATGTCCATGTCGACGCCACCGGTATAGGCGACCACGCAGCCGGTATCGACATCGATGCGCTCGCCCGCGGCCAGTTCGCGCTCGACCAGGGTGCCGCCGGCGTGGACGAAGACCCAGCCGTCGCCTTCGAGTTTCTGCATCAGGAAGCCTTCGCCGCCGAACAGGCCGGTGAGGATCTTGCGCTGGAAGGCGATGCCGAGCGAGACGCCGCGCGCACCGGCGAGGAAGCTGTCCTTCTGGCAGATCAGGCGGCCGCCGAGATCGGAGAGTTTCAGCGCCAGCACCGTACCCGGGTAAGGTGCGGCGAAGGCGACCTTGGCCTTGCCGTTGCCGGTGTGGGTATAGACGGTGGTGAACATGCTTTCGCCGGTGATGACGCGCTTGCCCGCCGACAGCAGCTTGTCCATCAGGCCGCCACCGCCCTGCGAACCGTCGCCGAAGATGGTTTCCATTTGCACGCTGGAATCCTTGAACATCAGCGCGCCGGCTTCGGCCACCGCGCTTTCGCCGGGATCGAGTTCCACCTCGACGAATTGCATGTCGTGGCCGACGATGCGGAAGTCGATGTCGTCTGCGTTGCGCTGGCTCATTGTGGTTCCTGATGCATGGGAAATGCGGAGAGTCTAAGGCCCAGTCCCGACACGCGGCTGGCGTGGCGCGACAGCGCGGCCGCGATCACCTCGCCACTGCCGGCGATATGCAGCACGTCGCGGGCGCGGGTGATCGCGGTATAGATCAGTTCGCGGCTGAGGACGCGGCTGTCGCTGCGTGGCAGTTGCAGCCAGACTTCGTCGAATTCGCTGCCCTGCGCCTTGTGCACGGTCATCGCGAACGCGGATTCGTGTTCGGGCAACGCTGCCGGATGGAAGGCACGCACGCCGCTTTCGCCGGCGAACCATGCCAGCGGGACGCCGTGTTCGTCGGGCAGGCAGATGCCGACATCGCCGTTGAACAGATGGTGCTGGTGATGATTGCGGGTGACCAGCAGCAGGCGTCCTGGGAACCACGCCGGCGGCGTGCCGATGCGACGGCCGGACAGCAGCGCTTCGATCCGCGCGTTGAGTCCGCGCGCACCCTGCGGCCCTTCGCGCAATGCCGTGAGCAGGCGCAGGCGATTGGCCTGCTTCAGTGCTTCGGCCGGATCATCGAAGGCGGCGAGCGCATGCCAGTGTTGGAGCAACTGCGGTCGCGCCTGCAGCGGGTCGTCGACGCCTTCATGGAAATGCACGTTCGACAGGCTGCCTTCGCGCAGCAACGCCAGGGTTTGATCGGCCTTGCCCTCGCGCACGGCATCTGCGAGCGGCGCCAGCTGCAAAGCCGCGTTCTGGCGCCAGCCGCGTTGCAGATGCACGCGATGCTCTCGCAGATTACCGGCGCCGAGGATCGCCGCCAGCACATCGCCGGCTTCCACCGACGGCAACTGGTCGGCATCGCCGAGCAGGATCAGTTGCGTACCCTCGGCAACGGCTTCGACCAGCTTGCACATCAGCGGCAGGTCGACCATCGACGCTTCGTCCACCACCACGATGTCGAAGGGCAGCGGATTATCGGCGTCGTGGCGGAAGCGCGCGGTGTCGGCGATGGTGCCGAGCAGTCGATGCAGGGTGCTGGCGCTGGAAGGCAGCGTCGCGATCAAACCGGCTTCGACATCCAGCGCTTCGAGTTGTCGTGCGGCACGATGCAGGCTTTCGGACATGCGCTCGGCGGCGCGCCCGGTCGGCGCAGCGAGCGCGATGCGTGGCGCTGGCTTGCCGGCAGCGATCGCCTGGGCGATGCGCAGGACGAGCAGTCGCGCGATCGTGGTGGTCTTGCCGGTGCCGGGGCCGCCGGTGACCAGCACCAGTGCGCGTTGCAATGCCAATGTGGCGGCGCGGGCCTGGAGATCGCCGTTCGCCGCTTCGGGAAACAGTGTGTCGAACAATGGCTGGATGGCGCTGCCGTCGCCTTCCAGCGATTGCGTGGCGATGCGCTGCAAGCCGAGTGCAAGCCGGCGTTCGTATTCGCGGTAACGGCGCAGATACAGCAGGCCGTGTTCCAGCACGAGTGGCGCAGCGACGGATTCCGTTTCCGTCGACACCGGCGTCGCAACGAAGCGCGAGGCCTGCAACGTCTGCAACCATTCGGGAGCATCCGGCCATGGCAGGTCGCCATCGACGAATTGTCGCGGCTGCGTCGGATCGAAAGCGGCATGGCCCTGCGCGACCGCCAGCGATGCCAATGCGGCGGCGGCCAGCACGTCGTCCGGCGTTGATGGGTCGAGACGGCGCAGGCTCTGCGCCAGCGCATCGTCCAGCGTGCGCAATGCCCCGCTTTGTCGCAGCGCGCGCAACAGACTCATGCCGCGGCTCCCGTTGCAACGTGGCCGAACAGGGCATCAAGCGCATGTACCAGTTCCGGCGCGAACCGCTGGGCGAAGATGCCGGGAGAATCGTTGCGTGCGGCATCGAGGCCACGACAGAACAGATAGCGAATGCCGCCGAAATCGCGGGCGTAGTCATATGCAGTACCGAGCCGGAAACGCAGCCAGCGATGCAGTGCCAGGGTGTAGATCAAGGCCTGCAGGTCGTATTCGCTGTGCGCCATTGCACGTTGCAGTGATGTGCCGTCATAGGTCGGCAGGCGATTGGATTTGTAGTCGAGTACGTACCACTTGCCATCGACGCAATAGGTGAGATCGATCAGGCCGGTCATCAGGCCTTCGAGTCGCTGGCGCAGGCCGAAGCCATGGCGATCGCGGACCACGCCGTGGGCGTGCAGCAATTCGAGCATGGCGTCGACGCGCACCGGCTGCAAGGCAAACTGGAATTCGATTTCGGGGCGACGCTGGTCCGCAGGCACGTCGCACAGGCGCACGCCTTCCGGCAATCCGACCGTCAGCGTCTGACCGACAAGTCGCGTCGTCTGCGCGATGCCGTCATCCATCACATCGGCGCCATAGCCTTCGTCGCGCAGGGCCTTGGCGATGATGGCGTTCTCGCCCAGCGGCGCTTCGTCATCATTTTTCCAATCCCGCCATGCGGCGAAATCGGCGTGCTCCAGCGCGGCGTGCAGGGCGACGCCGTAGCGGTTGCCGCCGAAGCGCGGATCGTAGCCATCGTCGACCGCATCTTCCGCCGTGTCGGGTTCGTCATGGCCGCCAGTGGCGGGCAGGGTCGCCGTGCTGCTGGCATCGCCGGCATCGGCTTTCGCCAGCTGGCTGAAGCTGTAGACCCACCAGTCATTGGCGAGATGGCGTTCGACCTTGCGCGCCGCCGGCACTTCGGCATCGTGTTCCGGCGGCAGTCGCGACAGATCGGAACGCAGCGGAGTTGCATCGATCACGATGCCGTCGACGCGAGCGAGCGCTTCGACATCGCGCAACATTTTCGCCAGTGCAGTCTTGCCGTGGTTGTAGAACATCCCGGCGGCGGTCCACAGCGCGTGTTGCGCGCGGGTCAGGCCGACATAGAGCAGGCGGGCGTCTTCGCCACGCTGATCTTCCTGCCATTGCCCCTTCGCCCAGTCCCACTGTGCTTCCGGCAGGTCGAGCTTCCAGTGCAGGCGGCGGCCATCCCTTTCATCGTGCGCGACACAACACCGGCCCGGCGACGGATCCTTGCGGCCGATTCCGGCGAACGGCAGGAACACCAAGGGATATTCCAGGCCCTTGCTCTTGTGCAAGGTGACGATCTGCACCCGACGCGCGTCCGATTCCAGACGCAGCATTTGCGTCTCATCGTTGTGGTCGGCGTCGGCGATGCGCCGTTCCAGCCAGTCGACCAGGCCGTGCAGTCCGAGGGAGTCCTGCTCCGCTTCCTGCAACAGTTCAGCCAATTGCAGGTAGTTGCTGAGCCGGCGCTCGCCATCGAGCAGGCCAAGCAGGCGTTCGGCGGCGTTCGCCGCGAGATCATTGATCAAGGCGAGCGTGCCGGCGCGGTCCCGGCGTTCGCGCCACGCCTGCGCATCCTGCTGTCGCGCAAGGCTGGCGGCTGCGTCGTGGTCCAGCCGTTCGATGGTGGCGGCATCGGCACCGATCAATACCGTCGACAGCGCCGCGCGCAGGCGGCGATCGTCGCCGATGTGCAGCAGCGCCAGCAGCAAAGCATGCAGTTCGCGCGCCTCCGCGGTGGCGAACAGGCTCAACTTGCCGGCAGCAACCGCAGGAATCCCGACTTCGGCCAGCGCCTGCCGGATCATCGTCGCTTCACGATGCGATCGCACCAGCACGGCGATGTCGCCCGGCTGCACCGCGTGGATGGCTTCGCCATCCTTCAGCGTCGCCTTGCCACCACGGGCATCGGACAACACGCCATGGATCGCGGTGACGCAGGCGCGGGTCGCGAGATCGCGCGACTGGTCGGCGCTCCAGGGTTTCGGCTTGCCCTTGCCGTCGAGTTCTGCGTTCGCCGGTGCCTGCCACACGGTCAGCGCTGGCGCGATGTTTCCGTTGCGGAGGAAATCCCCATCGCCGATTGCACCACCGGGTTCGATTTCACGGAACTCGATGCGGTCATCAACGAAAGCATCGTCCCCTGCCTGTTTGTACAGCGCATCGATCGCAGTCAGCAGCGATGGCCGCGATCGGAAGTTGTGGGTCAGTTTCGGCGCTTCCTGCGCGTTGTCGCGCGCAGCGAGATAGGTGTGGACATCGCCACCGCGGAATCCGTAGATCGCCTGCTTGGGATCGCCGATCAGGAACAGCGCGGGCGCAGCACTACGGTTTCCGAACACGCGATCGAATATCGCCCACTGGCGGGCATCGGTATCCTGGAATTCATCGACCAATGCGACCCGGTACTGCGCGCGCAGCCGCATCGCCAGCAGCTCGCCTTTGTCGCCGGACAATGCATCGGCGACGCCATCGATCTGGTCGTCATAGGTCTGCACACGGCGCTGGCGCTTGAGCGCGGACATGCGTACGCGCGCATCGTCGCGGATGCGATGCAGCAGCACGGCACGGCGACGAGCGAGATATTCACGCCGCGCCTGCAGCGCATCGAGCCAGGTCGAGATCACCGCACACAATGGCGAATCCGGCGTCTTGCCGGCTTGGGCCTTGTTGGTCTTGTCCAGCAGCACTTCACGCTGCAAGTTGACGAGCTTGTCGTGTTCGAATGGCGCGCTGCCACCGTCACTCGCGGCCCATCGCATCGCCACATCGAACAGGGCATTGATCCACTCGGGCTTGTAGCTGCCCCCGTGAAGGATCTTGTCGGCGTGCGCCGCCAACAACGTGGCACGAAAATCCTCGCCATGCTTGCGGAATGCGTCCGCCAATGCCGCGCCGATTTCGCGCAGCAATGGCGCCGGATCGTCCGGCAGCGCGAGTTCCGGCGGCAACAGCACCGGTTCGCGCAGCAAGGCCGGCAGATCTTCTGCCAGCGCGGGATAACCCTGGCTCCACAACGCGACGAGATCATTCGTCGCATCATCAGTGATGGCGTGCGCGCGCCAGAGATCGGCGGCGACTTCCTCGCGCAAATCACGATCGTTGGCCAGCAATTCCGGCGCATCGAACACATGCCCCGCTTCCAGGGCATGTTCGCGCAACACACGCTGGCAAAAACCGTTGATGGTGAAGATCGCGGCGAGATCGGTTTCGAGTACGGCCTGGCGCAGGCGCCGACGCAGCGCGTCGCGACTTTCATCGTGTTGGGCCAGATGTGCATCGATGATCTGCCGCGTCAATTCGGCTTCCGATGATTCGGCATCCGTCGAAGCCGCATCCAGCACCTCAAGCGCCAGCTGCAGGCGTTCGCGGATGCGCTTGCGCAACTCCTGCGTCGCCGCTTCGGTGAAGGTCACCGCGAGGATTTCGCCGATGCGCAGATCGCGCTCGATCACCAGGCGCGTCACCAGCGTCGCCAACGTGTAGGTCTTGCCGGTGCCGGCGCTGGCTTCGATCAGGCGCACGCCATCGAGCGGCATATCCAGCCAGGGATCGCGTGCTGCATCGACGCTCATTCGGCGTCCTCCGCCTCGTCGCGTTCCGGCAATTCGATGCCATCGATGTTGATCGACACTGGCATGGCTTTGGTCAGCACGCCGAAAATCTTCCCCGTCCAGCCGGAAAACTCTTCCAGCCCCGCAGCATCGGCGAAGGGATCGCGTCCGCGCAATGCCAGCCGCAGGGATTCGCTGCTGCCTTCGGCCCAGCCGCGACCGCCGCTGCCGCCATTCCACTTCGATGCGGCTGCGCAAACGCCACGCCGCGGGTCTCCATCCTTGAACAACTCCCACGCGCTGTAGGGCGCAAACGGCAGCGGCCGACGCAAGCCTTCTTCGCGGATTTCCAGCAAGGCACGCAGCGCATCCATGGCGACAGCGCGATCGACCGGCTCACGCGGATTCAGGCCAACACCGCCCTCCTTGTCATCATGCAATTCCACGAACGGCAGTTCGATGCCCGCCGCGCTCGCCAGCAACCAGTCGAGTCCATTGCGGATGGTCGATGGTCCATTCGGCGCGCCGAGACGGACGCGTGCAATACCCTGCGGCCAGACATCGGCGATGCGCCCATGCAACCGGACACCATCGATCTCGGCCTCTGCCATCAACGATTTCGCCACGGCATCGCCACGCCAGTCCTTGAATGCGTGCGCATACGGCTCGATCTCCGCGACCAATCCGTCGAGCACGCGGCGGCCCGGCGCACCCGAGGGCAACAGCCCACGCGCGCGCAGCGACGCCTGCAATGACGATGCATCCACGCCGGCCAGCAGTCCATCGAACACCGCGCGTTGCAGGTAATGACGCTGCAAGCCATGTGACGGCGCCTGCAGTGGCTCGATGTCCTCAGCCGCTTCCTCGATTTCCGGCAGTCGCAACCGCAGTCGCTGCTCCAGAAAGGTCTTGGCCGGATCAAGCAGGAAACGCCGCAACGCATCCAGCGACAACTCGTTTTCCTGTTCCGCCGGCGGTGCAAACGCAACCACTGTGTCCATCCATGGCGTCAATCGCGTGCGTGCAGCGGAAAGATTGGTCGCTGCCGGGCGCCAGTCCCCGCGATAACTGAAGAATCGTTTGTCCCCTGCACCAAACGCCGCCGGCGAGAACGGCTGCAACGCATGGTGCAGCACCCGCTGCTTCTCCGACTGTCCGTCGCAGGCCTTTGCAGCGACCAGCAATTCCGTCACCAGCACCGAAGGTTCGCGCGCACTGCCGTCGCGTGGATCGGCACCGAGCCAGCTCAAGTAGAACGCATCCTGTGCGGACGCGAACAATTGCAGGAAGAGGAAGCGATCGTCGTCGCGGGTGGAACGATCGCCACGCCGACGCTTGTCACTACCGAGTTCGGCAGTGAGGCGATTGAGTCCGGCAGTCGCATCGCGGCGCGGGAAATCGCCGTCGTTCATGCCGAGCAGGCAGATCACCCGGAACGGCAGCAACCGCATCGGCACCATCCGCCCGAAGCTGACACCACCCGTGAGCAAGGGCGCACGGGTATCGGACTCGCCCAGCTCCGCGCTGAAATGCGCACGGACGACTTCACCGGGAACCGACTCGACGTAACCGGCGCGCTCGGCCTGTTCCGCAAACGCATTGATCGCAGTACGCAGGCGATCCAGCGCGCGCTGCCCCTGCGTAGTCGCGGGCGGTCGCGGCAGCAAGGCATCGAGCAGGGCCAGCAGATGTTCGCGCCAGTGCGCTGGCGTCATCGCTTCGCCGAACACGCGTTCATGCCTGGCGAGCACGCGCAACAACCGCAGCACGACATCGAACGCATCCAGCGCGCTGCCCTCCAGTTCGCTCCACGGAGCAACACCGGCGCCGCTTTCGCCAATGATGAAGTCGTCGCTGCCGCTGGCGTGGCCGAGCAACAGGCGATCGAGCGCGAACTGCCAGGTGTAGGCGTCGTCGGCCGGCGCCCCGTTGCGCGCGCGATGGGCAGCGTCGATGCCCCAGCGCGCGCCGGCATCCTGCAACCACGCATGCAGGCGTTCGAAATCGCCTGCGTCGAGTTGCGCCGCTTCGGCCAGTGGCGCGCTCGCCAGCAGGTCGAGGATTTCTTCCAGCCCGAAACGCGAAGTCGGCAGCGCCAGCAAGCGCAGGAACACTTCGGCCAGCGACTCTTCCGCGAGTGGGCTGGCGTCGGCGACGGCATAGGGAATCGCGTCACCACGCGCCTGGCCACCGAACACGGTATCGAGATAGGGCAGGTAGGGATCGATGTCCGGCGCCATCACCGCGATGTCGCGCGGCTGCAACGGTGGATCGAAACGCGTGTCGTCGAGCAGCGCGCGCAGGCGATCGTGCAACACCTGCAGTTCGCGCAAACGCGTATGGCAGGCGTGGAATTGCAGGCTGGGATCGTTGCCGATGGATTCGCCACCCACAGTCGCGGCACGACGATGGAAGAGGTCGCCCTGCATCCGTCGCAGCAGGCTGTCGCGCAACGCACCATCGCCCTGCAGCGGATCGGCATAGGCGTTGACCTCGCCGGATGGATGCACCACTTCGCCGCTGCCGAGCAACGCCATGAAATCGCGGCCGGCCGCGCCCCAATCGCGCAGCAGGGGATTTTCGTTGGCGTCGGCGAAGGGGTCCTCGCCCGCACGCAGGCGCGCACCCAACGATTGCAGGTCTCCCCAGTATTCCGCGCTCGGCGTCGGCAGGTAGAAATGCAACGTGCCGATGCGTGCCTGCGTCGCGATCACCCGCAACACGTCGGGCGAGACATTGAGCGTGGCGAACACGAACAGGCGCGACGGCAAGCCGGTTGGAAACGCATCGCCAGTGGCGAATCGCGCCAGGTAATCCTGGATGCGCCGCGCGCGATGCGCATGCCCGGACGCGACCGCACGCCACAGGATCGCCTGCGGATCCTCGGGATCGGCGCCCCCTTCCCAGCGCAGCAGCCAATCGCGGCGCCAGGCCTGGTATTTCTCGAGCACATTGGCGAGTTCGCCAGCCAGCGCCCACGGCTTCACCACATCGTCATCGGCCAGATAGCCGCAGAGCTGCGCCAGCGCCGGACGCGCCATCAACACCGGATCGCGCAATGCCGCGTACAGCCGCCAGCGCAGGGTCGCGGCATCGAGGTCGTCATCGATCGGGCCGAGATTGGCCTCGAGCGCACGCGCGACGAATTCGCCGGGCGTCAGGAATTCCAGATTGGCAGCGATCCCGTGGCGCTGGGCCAGCGTCGCCTGCAACCAGCGCCGCATCGCGGCCTGCGGGATCAGGATGATGTCCGGGGCCAGCAGCGACTGCCCTTGCGCCGGCGTCCGCAACGCATCCGCCAGCAATCCCGCCAGCACGTCGAGCGCGTTCGAGTGGTAGAGGCGGAAGTCGGGCGCGGCGTGGCTCATCGTCGTTCACATTGTGCCGGAGCGATATCGCATCCATTGAGATCGCCCGCATCCACCGGAGCCGTTTCAGCCCATCGCGGCCTGCGCCCGGGGCCGCATGGCGGGGTTCCATTCAGCTTTGCCCACGCACTCTGTAGCGTCCGGGGAATTCCAGCTATATACGCGTGCGCGAACTTGCCGCCCCTGCCGTCCAGCTGACCGACCTGCGCCTGATGCGCGGCGGCCGCGTGGTGCTGGACGACATCAATCTGGTCGTGCCGCGCGGCAGCGTCACCGCCGTGCTCGGTCCGTCGGGCAGCGGCAAGTCGACGATGCTCGCCGCACTCACCGGCGAACTCGCGCCCAGCGCGGGTTCGGTCGAATTGTTCGGCCAGCCGGTGCCGCAGGATCGCCGCGCACTGCTGGAACTGCGCAAGCAGCTCGGCGTGCTGCTGCAGGGCAACGGCCTGCTCACCGATCTCACCGCCGCCGACAACGTCGCCCTGCCGCTGCAGGCGCATACCGATCTGCCAGCGCCGGTCATCGAGCGGCTGGTGGCGATGAAGCTGCATGCCGTCGGCCTGCGCAATGCAGCGAATCTCTTTCCGCGCGAACTCTCGGGCGGCATGGCGCGTCGCGTCGCGCTTGCACGCGCGATCGCACTCGATCCGCCACTGATGATCTACGACGAACCGCTGACCGGCCTCGATCCGATCGCATCCGGCGTGATCATGAGCCTGATCGCGCGCCTCAACGCCACGCTCGGACTGACCAGCATCATCGTCAGCCATCACGTCCACGAAACCCTGCCGATCACCGACCAGGCAGTGGTGATCGCCGATGGCCGCATCGTCTTCACCGGCACCCCGGCGGAACTGCAGGCCAGCGACGATCCCTTCGTGCGCCAGTTCCTCGACGGCGCGCCCGACGGTCCCATTCCCTTCGATGCCGCGGCGCGGCCGGTGGCCGCATGACGCCCGTGACCGACATCCTGCGTTCGCTCGGGCAGGCGGGGATCTTCGCCGGCAACGTGTTGCGCGCGTCATTCCCGCCGACCCGCGACATGTTTGCGGAGTTCGTCCGCGAGATCTACAAGATCGGTGCGCGCTCGCTGCCGATCATCCTCGTCGGCGGCGCCTTCGTCGGCCTGTCGGTGACGCTGCTCGGTTATCGCGCCCTCGATACCTACGGCGCCAGCAACCAGGTCAGCGCGATGCTCGGCCTCGGCCTGTATCGCGAACTGGCGCCGGTACTCACCGCGTTGCTGTTCATCGGTCGCGCCGGCTCGTCGATCGCCGCCGAACTCGGACTGATGCGCGCCACCGACCAGATCACCGCGCTCGGCCTGATGGCGATCGATCCGGTGGCGAAAGTCGTGGTGCCACGCTTCTGGGCGGCGGTGCTGGCGGTGCCGCTGCTGGTCGCGTTCTTCTGCTCGGCCGCGATTGCCGCCGGCTGGTTCGAATCGGTGAAGGTGATCGGCCTCGATGGCGGCACCTTCTGGCAGGTGATGAAGGATGCGGTCGACGTCCGCCA
>JAFEBZ010000073.1 GCA_018242405.1 Pseudomonadota bacterium
CTGCCGATCCCGGCGTTCGCCCCGGCGGGCGGCACCAACTTCATGTCCTATCGCTCGCTCAGCGAGGCGCTGGAGGGCGCGCTGCTGCGCGGCGAGCCGGGCAAGGCCTATCTGGTCGGCGACGAGAACCTGAGCTTCGCCGAATATTTCGGCCTGTTCTTCAAGGCGGCGGGCAATCCCGCGACGCTCGAATCGCGCGACGAGGCGCACCCCTTGCTGCCCGACGTGGCGATCCCGCAGGGGCGCGGCAACTGGATCCGCTATGAGCCGGATGCCGCCGAGACGGCGCTGCTCGGCTATGCGCGCGGCGATGTCGCCAACGCCGTCGCCGAGGTCGTCGCGCAATATGGCGAGGCCGATGTCGCGGCTTGAGGACGAGGCGGCGCTGCGCCGCACCGCCGAGCTTTACGCCGCTGGGGCGGATCGCCGCGACAAGGCGTTGTGGGCGCGCGTCCTCACCGAAGATTGCGTGATCGAGGGACCGGGTTTCCGCGTCGAGGGGCGCGAGGCCAATCTCGGCAGCATCGACCTGCTGACGCGCCTGTTCGTTCGGACGCAGCATCGCGTCCACAACCAGCTCGTGACGATCGACGGCGACCGGGCGGAAGGCGAGACCTATTCCACCGCCGACCACCTTTCCGAACATGATGGCGCGCGGGCCTTGCTGTGCTGGGCGATCCGCTATCAGGACAAGTGGCGGCGCGAGGATGGCGAATGGCGTTTCAGCCACCGCGTGCTGATCGTGGATTGGGAAGAGACGCGCCTGCTGCCCGCCCTTCCGGCCGCGCCCACGACAGCCTGAGCGGCCTCACTCAGCCGGGATCGGTCGCTCCTCGACCACGTTCAGGCCATAGCCTTCGATCCCGATGATGTTGCGGTGCGATCCGGTCAGCAGGATCATCTCCTGCACGCCGAGATCGGCGAGGATCTGCGCGCCGATGCCGTAATCGCGCAATTCCTCGGCCGGCGGCTGCGCCCCGGCATGAGAGCGCATCTGATTGCGCAGATAATCGTTGCGTACCGGGTTGAGCACCACGATCACTCCTGCCCCCGCCTCGCCGATCGCCGCCATCGCACGGTGCAGCAACGTCGCGCGATCGCCGACCTCGGCGAGCATGTCGCTGAACACCGAAAAGGCGTGCATCCGCACCAATGTCGGCCGATCGGGCGTGATCCGGCCCTTGATCAGCACCAGGTTCTCGGTGCCCTCGACCTTGTTGAAATAGGTCCTGGCGATCCAGTCGCCGCCGAAAGTGCTGGTCAGGCGCGTTTCCGCCACGCATTCGACCAGATGGTCATGGCGGCGACGATAGGCGATGAGGTCGCGGATCGTGCCGATCCTGAGGTTGTGGAGCTGGGCGAAGGCGACGAGGTCGTCCATCCGCGCCATCGTGCCGTCCTCGTTCATGATCTCGCAGATCACGCCCGAGGGGTTGAGGCCGGCGAGCCGCGCCACGTCCACCGCCGCCTCGGTATGCCCCGCGCGGACCAGCACGCCGCCGTCGCGCGCGACCAGCGGGAAGACATGGCCCGGCGTCACGATCTCCTCGCGTCCCTTCGACGCATCGATCGCCACCGCCACGGTGCGCGCGCGGTCCGCCGCCGAGATGCCGGTGGTCACCCCCTCGCGCGCCTCGATCGAGACGGTGAAGGCGGTCTCGTGCCGCGTGCCGTTGTTGCGGCTCATCAGGTCGAGGCCAAGCTGGTCGACCCGCGCCTTGCCCAGCGCGAGGCAGATCAGCCCGCGACCGTGCCGCGCCATGAAGTTGATCTTCTCCGGCGTCGCCATCTGCGCCGGGATCACCAGATCGCCCTCGTTCTCGCGGTCCTCGTCGTCGACGAGGATGAACATCCGCCCGTTCTTCGCCTCCTCGATGATCTCCTCGGGCGAGGACAGGAACGCGTGGCGCAGACGCGCGAGTTCAGCCGGCTTTGACACGATAATGCTCCATGCGTTGGAGGTAGCGGGCGAGGACGTCGATCTCGATGTTGACGGCCTGCCCCGCCGTCAGCCCGCCGAGCGTGGTGACGGCCTGGGTGTGCGGGATGAGGTTGATCGCGAAGACGGTGCCGTTCGCGCGATCCTCCACGGTGTTGACGGTGAGCGACACGCCGTCGACCGTCACCGAGCCTTTCGGCGCGAGGAACGCGGCGAGATCGCCGGGGACGCGGAAGGCGATGCGCTTCGAATCGCCGTCTGGCGCAACCTCCACCACCTCGGCCACGCCGTCGACATGGCCGGTGACGATGTGCCCGCCCAGCTCCTCGCCCAGCTTCATCGCGCGTTCGAGGTTGAGGCGGCGGCCGGCGGTCCACTGGCCCTGCGCGGTGCGGCTGACGGTCTCGCCCGACACGTCCACCGCGAACCAGCCCGGCCCCTTGTCCACCACCGTCAGGCACACGCCCGAGCAGGCGATCGACGCGCCGAGATCGACGGTGGCGGTGTCATAGGCGGTCTCCACCACCACGCGCAGGTCGCCGCGCGATTCCGCCGCTTTGATGGTGCCGACGTCGGAGACGATCCCGGTGAACATTTGGTCAGAAGTCCTGCTGTCGCTGGCGCTCATATGCTTCGAGCCGGTCGCTGCCAAGCGCGCGCGCGTCAGTGAGACGCCAGCGGCCGTGCGCGTCGGC
>JAFEBZ010000074.1 GCA_018242405.1 Pseudomonadota bacterium
CGGACACGCCGACTTCGGCGGTGAAGTGGAGCGCGTGCTGTCGATGGTCGATTCGGTGCTGATCCTGGTCGACGCGATGGACGGCCCGATGCCGCAGACGCGCTTCGTCACCCAGAAAGCCTTCGCGATGGGCTTCAAGCCGATCGTCGTGGTCAACAAGGTCGACCGTCCCGGCGCCCGTCCGGATTGGGTGATCGACCAGGTGTTCGACCTGTTCGACAAGCTCGGCGCCACCAACGAGCAGCTCGATTTCCCGATCGTCTACGCCTCGGCGCTGCACGGCTACGCCAGCCTCGACGACAGCGCGCGCGAAGGCGACATGACGCCGCTGTACGAAGCGATCATGCAGCACGTCGCGCCGCCGCAGGTCGATCCCGACGGTCCGTTCCAGATGCGCATCAGCCAGCTGGATTACAACAACTTCGTCGGCCTGATCGGCATCGGCCGCATCCAGCGCGGCAAGGTCAAGAAGAACATGCCGGTCAGCGTGGTCGATCGCGAAGGCAAGAAGCGCCAGGGCAAGATCGTGCAGGTGCTGGGCTTCCTCGGCCTGGAACGCATCGAAACCGACGAGGCCGAAGCGGGCGACATCGTCGCGATCGCCGGCATCACCGACCTGTCGATCTCCGACACCGTGTGCGCGCTCGATACGCCGGAAGCGCTGCCGGCGCTCACCGTCGACGAGCCGACCATCAGCATGACCTTCCAGGTGAACGATTCGCCGTTCGCCGGCAGCAAGGATCTCAGCGGCGGCAAGTTCCTCACCAGCCGCCAGCTGCGCGAGCGCCTCGAACGCGAAACGCTGCACAACGTCGCGCTGAAGGTCGAGGAAGGTTCCGACGCCGACAAGTTCCTGGTCTCCGGCCGCGGCGAACTGCACCTCTCGGTGCTGATCGAAACCATGCGCCGTGAAGGTTATGAACTGGCGGTGTCGCGCCCGGAAGTCATCATCAAGGAAATCGACGGCCAGTTGATGGAGCCGGTCGAACAGCTGGTGGTCGACGTCGAGGAAATCCACCAGGGTGGCGTGATGGAAAAGCTCGGCATCCGCAAGGGCCAGCTCAAGAACATGGAACCCGACGGCAAGGGCCGCGTGCGCCTGGATTACATGATCCCGGCGCGTGGCCTGATCGGCTTCCAGAACGAGTTCCGCACCCTGACCCAGGGTTCGGGCCTGCTGTTCCACGTGTTCGACCATTACGGCCCGAAGGAAACCGGTGCCATTGCCAAGCGCCAGAACGGCGTGATGATCGCCAATGCCGCGGGCGCGACTCCGGCCTACTCGCTCGGCCCGTTGCAGGAACGCGGCCGCCTGTTCGCCGCCGAAGGCGACCAGGTGTACGAAGGCCAGCTGGTCGGCATCCATTCCAAGGACAACGACCTGACCGTCAACGCGATCAAGCCCAAGCCGCTGACCAACATGCGCGCTTCCGGCAAGGACGATGCGATCAAGCTGACCCCGGCGATCAAGTATTCGCTGGAGCAGGCGCTGGACTTCATCGAGGACGACGAGCTGGTCGAAGTCACCCCGAAGGAAATCCGCCTGCGCAAGAAGTTCCTCACCGAAACCGATCGCAAGCGCGCCAGCCGCGCTGCCTGAGTCGGGAACGGCGGGACGCACGGAACCGCAACATTCCGGTGATACAAACGATGATGGACCGCGGATTTCCCCGGTCCACGCGTCGGTCGCAGTGGCAGGGGTGACGATCCACCCTTGCCATCCGCCGACGCTGGCCCCATCGTTTCCCTATCGCCGCACCCCATGCGGCTACCAGACATCCAGCCGATGCATCTTTCGAAACGCGATCCGTCACAGGACGACGCGCCTTACAACCCGGATCCAAGGGCGCATCCCGGCCTCCACGTGATCGCGCTGTTCGAGGCAACCAAGGGTTTCCTCGCACTGATCGCCGCCAGCGGCCTCGCGATCACCGGGCCCGATCCGGTGCGCCACTTCGTATGGACGCTGATCCGTCGCTTCAACCTTGACGCGCGCCATGGCATCGCCGCATGGATCGACCAGATCGTCAGCCCGACCGGCGTGCACATCGCGGTCGCGGTCGTGTTCGGTTATGGCCTGCTCCACATCGCCGAGGGCTGGGGCCTTTGGCGCGACAAGGCCTGGGCATCATGGCTGGGCTGTGTCGGCGTGGCGGCCTACTTGCCCTTCGATCTCTACGCGCTCTATCGCCATCCGTTGCACTGGTTGGCCTGGGGCGTGGTGGCGATCAATCTCGTCATCCTCTACGTCCTCGCCCGCGACCTGCTGAAGCGCCACAATCATCCGCCCGTGGTGCAACCCGCGGAGTAAGGCCCGCGCTATGCTCGCGGCATCCTGCACGGAGCCGACGCGATGCGCCCGACCCTCCTTCCCGTACTCCTGGCATTGCTGCTGGCGCCGTTGCTCGCCAGCCCCGCGCAACCGAAGCATGCGTTCGACGTCAACGAAGCCAGCATCAGTGAATTGCAAGCGCGCATGCACGATGGCCGGCTCGACAGCCAGGCGTTGACGCGCGCCTACCTGCAACGCATCGCCCGCATCGACAAGGCCGGACCGAAGCTCAACAGCATCATCGAGCTCAATCCCGATGCACTGAAGGAAGCCGCGGCGCTCGATCGCGAACGTCGCGCCGGTCACGTGCGTGGTCCGCTGCATGGCATCCCGGTGTTGCTCAAGGACAACATCGACGCGGTCGGCATGGCGAATTCCGCTGGCTCGCTGGCGCTGGCCGACAATCGCCCGTCCGTCGATGCACCACTGGTCGCGCGCTTGCGCGCCGCCGGCGCGGTGATCCTCGGCAAGACCAACCTCAGCGAATGGGCCAACTTCCGTTCGGCGCATGCGTCATCTGGTTGGAGCGGACGCGGTGGCCAGACTAAGAATCCCTACGTGCTCGATCGCAATCCCTGCGGATCGAGCGCGGGCACCGGAACCGCGATCGCGGCGAGCCTCGCAACCGTCGGCATCGGCACCGAAACCGACGGCAGCATCCTCTGCCCTGCCAGCATGGCCGGGCTGGTCGGACTCAAGCCGACGTTGGGACTGGTCAGCCGCAGCGGCATCATCCCGATCGCGCATTCGCAGGACACCGCGGGACCGATGGCGCGCAGCGTCGCCGATGCCGCCGCATTGCTGACCGCGATGGCCGGCAGTGATCCGCGCGATACCGCGACCAAGGAAGCCGACGCGCATCGCCACGACTATCGCGCCGATCTGCATGCAGATGGCCTGAAGGGCAAGCGCATCGGTGTCGTACGCAAGCTCGCCGGCATGGAGCCGAACGCGGATCATGCGCTGGATGCTGCGATCGCGACGTTGCGCGCGCAAGGCGCGATCGTGATCGATCCGGTCGACGTGCCGAATCTCGATACGCTCGGCGACGCCGAGATGACGGTGATGTTCTACGAGTTCAAGCATGATCTCGCCGCCTATCTGCGCGACAGCAATGCCAAGCCGAAAACACTGTCGGCCCTGATCGACTGGAACAAGGCGCACGCCGATCGCGAAATGAAGTGGTTCGGACAGGACCTGTTCGAGAAGGCGAATGCCATGGGCACGCTCGACGATCGCAAGTATCTCGATGCGCTGGAGAAGGCGAAACGCCTGTCCGGCCCCGAAGGCATCGATGTGCCCCTGCGCAAGGAAAAACTCGATGCCTTGATCGCGCCGAGCTGGGGTCCGGCCTTCCCCACCGACCCGATCCTCGGCGACCACATCGTCAGCGGCGATCCGACCATCGGCGGCGTGTCGCAACTGCCGGCAATGGCGGGTTATCCCTCGATCACCGTGCCCGCCGGATTCGCGCATGGATTGCCGGTTGGCGTGATGTTCATCGGCACCGCGTGGAGCGAGCCCGTGCTGCTCGATATCGCCTACGGTTACGAACAGGCGACGCACGCGCGCAAGGCGCCGGCCTTCATTCCGACGATCGCGCCTTGACGATCAGCGCTTCGGCAGCACGATTTTCGCCAGCGCGCCTTTCGCACCGCTGAGCCAGGCGACGTTCCCGCGGATCGAAATCGCGTCAAAACTCGCATCGGAGATCGCCGTCCAGCGCTTGCCGTCCCAGGCATCGACGCCGGAAGGTCCGGCCGCGATGCAGATGCGCACAGTGCAGGCGACGCCGGAACGATAACCGCGCGGCGCCGTGTCGATCTTCATGGCCTTGGCGTTCAATGCAACCAATGTCGCCGCATCGCCTGGCGATTTCTCCGCAGTGTATTCGCCGCCCACGACGAATGCGCCGCCGCGCCATGCCGCAACGGAGAACGCACCCGCTGCCGGCTTGCCACGTGCCATCCCGGTATCGAGTGCGCGCCAATCGTGTTCGCCATCGCGCAGCAGGTGCAGGCGCGATGCCGCGCCACCGCTCGCTACTGCGACCGCATTCTTCAATCGCGCGATGCAGGTGCCGCTGGCCGCGAAAGCTGCTTCGTCCTTCAACGCCGGCGGACCGTTGTCGTCCGGCGCCCAATGTTCGCCGCCATCGGTCGTGGTGTAGAGCTGGTAGCGATCGCCAACGGGATCGCCCAGCAACCAGCCGCGCTTGCCATCGAAGGCCATGCAGTCGAAGAACGCTTTCTCGTTGCCGGTGTCCAGCGTTTGCGTCCACGTCGCGCCACCATCGCGGGTGCGGAATACGCGCGATTGCACGCCCGGCCCCGCCGCCATGATCACCGCGTTGTCGGCATCGAAGCCTTCGACATCGCGGAAATCCAGCTTGTCGGCATCGGGCACCATCAATCGTTGCCAGTGCGCGCCACCATCGATCGTGCGCAGCACCGTGCCCTTGCTGCCGCTGGCCCACGCGACGTGTGCATCGACCGCCGACACGCCACGCAAGCGCGCGTCGACGCCACTCAGTTGCGCTTCGACGCGCAATCCGGCCTGCGCCGCCAGCGGCAACGACAGCAGCAGCCCGATCAGCACAAGACGCATGACGATCAGGCCTTCGACGTGCGCAGCTGGGTCGACTTGCGCACGATACACATCGCCGCTTCCAGAGACTGCTCGTAATTCAGGCGCGGATCGACGCTGGAACGATAGGCGCGCTGCAGGTCGGCATCGGTCAGTTCGCGTGCACCGCCGGTGCATTCGGTGACGTCTTCGCCAGTCAGTTCGAGATGGATGCCGCCGAGGCGCGTGCCGCAGGCGCGGTGCATGTCGAAGGCGTGCTCGATTTCCTGGCGGATGTTCTCGAAACGCCGGGTCTTGTAACCGGTCGCCGCGTTCTCGGTATTGCCGTGCATCGGGTCGCAGACCCACAGCACGCGACGCCCTTCGCGCCGCACCGCGTCGAGCAGTGGCGGCAACGCCTGCGCGATCTTGCCGGCCCCCATGCGATGGATAAGCGTCAAGTGACCGGGTTCATCGCCGGGATTGAGCACATCGATCAGGCGCAGCAACTGGTCCGGTGTCACGCTCGGCCCGATCTTGACCGCGATCGGGTTGCGCAGGCCGCGCATGTATTCCACGTGCGCGCCATCCAGCGCCGCAGTGCGCATGCCGATCCACGGGTAGTGCGTGGCGAGATTGAACCAGCCCCACTGGCGCGGCACCTGTCGCGTCTGCGCCGCTTCGTACGGCAGCAGCAACGCCTCGTGCGAGGTGTGGAAATCGATGCGGTTGATGTTGCCGACCGGACCGCCCGACAGCGTCTCCATGAACTGCACGGCATCGCCCACCGCCTGCACCATCCGCTGGTAATCGTCGGCCAGCGGCGAGTGCCCGACCCAGCCGAGATTCCAGTATTCGAGGTGATGGACGTCGGCGAAGCCGCCATCGATCAGCGCGCGGGTGAAATTCATCGTCATCGCCGAACGCGAATGCGCCTTGATCATCCGCTGCGGATCGGGAATGCGCGCTTCGGCGGTGAATTCCGGCGAGTTGATGATGTCGCCGCGATAGCTCGGCAACTCCACGCCATCGCGCACTTCATTGTCGGACGAACGCGGCTTGGCATACTGTCCGGCAAAGCGACCGACGCGCACCACCGGCATGCGCAGGCCATGCACCAGCACCAGGCTCATCTGCAGCAGCACCTTGAGGCGATTGCTGATCAGGCTGGAATCGCAGTCGTCGAAATTCTCGGCGCAATCGCCACCCTGCAGCAGGAAGCGCTTGCCCTCCTGGGCTTCGGCGAGCTGGCGCTTGAGTTCGATGATTTCCCACGACGTCACCAGCGGCGGCAGGCCACTCAACTCGCGCGTCGCTGCATCCAGCGCAGCAGCATCCGGATAGATCGGCTGCTGGGACGCCTCGCGCGACTGCCAGCTCCACGGGTTCCAGTCCTTCGCTTCGCGTACTGGCTGCACCTGTTGTTTGTGTCGACTCATTTCAGGCTCCTCGCCGTGAACTTGCGATCGTTCTTGCGCCAACCGGCGGCAATCGCCCAGATTCCCAATCCGATGAACCAGATCGCGCACCACGCCGGCATGGTCAGGCCGAGGAATGCCCAGTTGATGTTGCTGCAATCGCCACTGGCGGTCAGGACCTTACGCAGCACGCTCTGTACCGGCATCATGTCGAGCATGAACGACATCGGCGCACCGCAGCCGGCCATCGGCGGCGGGAAGTACTGCACCCAGACATGGCGCAGCGCCACGCCGGCGCCGGCGATCGCCGGGATCAGCGCCAGCACGACCAGCCACTTGCGTGTCGACGGCGACTTCGGCGCGATCACGCTGCCGACCAGGAACACCGTGCCGAGCGCGGCGAATGCGATGCGCTGCAGGATGCAGAAATTGCAGGGCTCGATGCCGAGCCGGAACTGCACGTAGAAGGCATAGCCCAACAATCCCGCGCAAGCGAGGAAGCCGAGCAGGAAACGGGCGCGGAAACTTTTCGGGATCATTTGCCCACCATAACAAAAAACCCCGGCGAATCGCCGGGGTTTTTCCTCGCATTATGGTTGCAGGTGTAACGCTCAGCCGAGGTCGACCGGGCGATCCACCAGCTCCACGTACGCCATCGGCGCGTTGTCGCCGGCGCGGAAGCCGCACTTGAGGATGCGGATGTAACCACCCGGACGGGTCGCGTAGCGCGGGCCGAGCACGGTGAACAGCGTGCCGACCGCTTCCTTGTCGCGCAGGCGGGCGAACGCGAGGCGGCGGTTGGCGACGCCGTCGGTCTTGGCGAGCGTGATCAGCGGCTCGGCGACGCGGCGCAGTTCCTTGGCCTTCGGCAAGGTGGTCTTGATGAGTTCGTGCTTGATCAGCGACGACGCCATGTTCTTGAACATCGCTTCGCGGTGGGCACTGGTGCGGCTGAACTTGCGGCCGGATTTCTGGTGACGCATGGTCTGGATTCCTGGTGAATGTCGAGTCGTTGTGGATCGCTGTCGCCTTCCTGACGTTTGCCCTCGATCGAGAGCGGTTGGACTGCGGTTGGTCCGGTGCCGGCGTCCCTTGCCGACCGTGCCGCGGGTTTAAACCCGTCAGCGGGGTGTTGCGTGAAACAAACCAGCGATCCGGCCGTTGGACCGGATCGCTTCGTCTTGCTTAGCCCAGCATCCCGTGGGCGGCGACACCGGCCGGCGGCCAGTGGTCGACCTTCATGCCGAGGGCGAGGCCGCGCTGCGCGAGCACGTCCTTGATCTCGGTCAGCGACTTCTTGCCGAGGTTCGGGGTCTTGAGCAGCTCGACTTCGGTCTTCTGGATCAGATCGCCGATGTAGTAGATGCTCTCGGCCTTCAGGCAGTTGGCCGAACGCACGGTCAGCTCGAGGTCGTCGATCGGACGCATCAGCAACGGATCAACGCCGTTCGGGCTCTTCTGCGCCGCACTTGCGTGCTTCGGCGTGAAGTCACCGAACACCGACAGCTGGTCGGTCAGGATGTTGGCCGCGGTGCGCACCGCTTCCTCGGCATCGATGGTGCCGTTGGTTTCGATGTCCAGCACCAGCTTGTCGAGGTTGGTGCGCTGTTCGACGCGCGCGGCTTCCACCGCGTAGGCGACCTTGCGCACCGGCGAGAACGAGGCATCCAGCATCAGGCGGCCGATGGTCGAGGTTTCCTCGTCCGGACGGCGACGCGCAGTGGCCGGCTGGTAGCCGAAGCCACGCTCGATCTTGAGCTGCATGTTGATCGCCGTGTCCTTGGTCAAGGTGCAGATCACGTGGTCGGGGTTCAGCACCTCGACATTGTGGTCGACCTTGATGTCGGCAGCGGTGACCACGGCCGGACCCTGCTTCTGCAGGACCAGCGTGGTGCTGTCGCCACTGTGCATGCGCAGGGCGACGTCCTTGAGGTTCAACAGGACTTCAAGCACGTCTTCCTGCAGGCCTTCGATGGTGCTGTACTCGTGCACCACTCCGTCGATGCTGACTTCGGTCACGGCGAAGCCGGGAATCGAGGACAGCAGCACGCGACGCAGGGCGTTGCCGAGGGTATGGCCGTAGCCGCGTTCCAGCGGTTCGATCACCACCTTCGCGCGAAGGTCGGTGATGCGCTCGATTTGCGGAGCGCGCGGACGCAGGACCTGATTGGCAGTTACCGTCATGTATGGCGTCTCCTGATGCACCCGGTTCATGACGCCGGGTGCGTGTCGCAAAGAAAATTACTTCGAGTACAACTCGACGATCAGCGCCTCGTTGATGTCGGCCGGCAGGTCGCCGCGATCCGGCACCGCCTTGAACACGCCCGAGAACTTGCCGGCGTCGACGTC
>JAFEBZ010000075.1 GCA_018242405.1 Pseudomonadota bacterium
CGAACCGTCGAGCGCGGCGCGGATCGCGATCTGTTCGCCCTGCGCCAGCGCAACCTGCTTGCCATCGGCGTTCACCGAAACCTGCGGAGACCCTTCAATTTCCGCACGCAGCAGTGGCACAGCCTGCGTCCAGCCGCGCCTGCCGTTCACCAGCGTGCCGCCGGGCTGCAATCCGCCGGCTTTCAGTTGCGCGATCAGCCAGTCAACGGTTTTGGTTTCACCGGCGGTCGCCGGGCCGCGGCCTTCAAATGCATCTGACGAAAGCACGCGGATGTCGCTGGAAATCGACTTGGGATCGAAGGTCGGCGTCCCCTTCGGGCCGCTGGCTGCGTAAGCAGTCGCAACGATCGCTGCGCACAGTGCGACTGCAAGGAATGAACGACGCATGGGGCATCACCGGGACGGGAAGCATTCGATGTTAGCAACGCTTGCCGTCGCGGTGATGCTGCATCGCGCCAGTGGCGCGATGCCATGCCGGATCAGTGTTTGCCGCCGGCTTCGCTGATGATGAAGCTGCCGAATGCGACGCCGAGTTCGACGCCCTTGCCCTTGCCGGACAATGCCAGCGAGATCGGACCCTTGGTCACGACCTGGGCCTTCACCGCGTCGCCGGCTGCGGCGCTCGCTTCGGCCGTGGCGTAACCGCCGATCACGTCGTGGATGTTGTTGACGGCGGAGAACTTGCCTTGGCCGTCACGGATATTGGACTTGCCGAAGGTGAGGCCGCCACCCTTGGCTTCGATCTTGACCGGCAAGGTGCTGCCGTCGCTGCAGCGGACGATGCCGTTGCCTTCGGAATGCTTGTAGAAGGCCGACCAGCCCTTGAGATTGAAACGCAGGTTGCAGCTGAGTTCGCCGGCGCTGGCGTTTTGCGCGAACAATGCGGCTGCAGCGAACGCGGCGATGAAGAGGGTTTTGCGCATGGGCATTCTTCCGTGTGGCGCACCCTTGCGGTGCCCGCACATGGTGAACCATCGCGGCCTTAAGCGCGCGTGAGCGCGGTGCCCGCGGCAATGACGCGGTTCAGGTGCGGAAATACGGCTCGACCGTGCCCTTGATCTTCATCGTCATCGGCTGGCCGCGACGATCCAGCGCGCGACCCATCGCCACGCGGATCCAGCCTTCGCTCACGCAATATTCCTCGACATTGGTGCGCTCCACTCCGTTGAAACGGATGCCGATGCCGCGTTCCAGCAGTTCGGGATCGTGGAACTTGCTGCGCGGATCGTTGCTCAGGTGGTCGGGCGGGGTGTCGGTCATGGCGTTTTGGCGGTGGTGGTACGGCTGCACAAGGATACGCCACGGCCATCCTGCGGCACACTATGACGACATATGAAAGACGATTCCGCCCTGCAGGCCTTGTGGCTGCCGCTCGACAGCGGCCGCATCGCGCTGCCCACCGATGCGCCCGGCGTGTTCCTCAATGCGCGGGCGCCACTGGCCCCGCGCTGGCGCGCGCGGGCGTGCGTGCAGGCGTTTCGGCCCGATTTCGATGCACTGGTGCGCATGGGCGTGGATGCGCGGCCTGCGGATGACGAGCTCGCCGCCGGATCGCAGTCGCTGGTCCTGCTGCTGGCACCACGGGCGCGTGCCTGGAGTCGTGCGCAACTGGCGCGTGCCGCGATGTTGTGCGCGGCCGATGGTCAGGTGGTGGCCTGCGCCGCCAATGACGAAGGCGCGAAATCCATGGAAGCGGATTTCATGCGCCTGTTCGGCAGTGGCACGGTGTTGTCCAAGCACAAGTGTCGAGTCGTCTGGGCGTCGCCGCAGACGGTCGACTACGCGCTGATGGAAGAGTGGTTGCGCGCCGCCGAACCGCGGCAACGCAGCGATGGGCTGTGGACGCAGACCGGGGTGTTTTCCGCCGATGCGGTCGATCCCGCCAGCGCCTTGCTGATGATGCACCTGCCCGCCGACCTGTCCGGCAATGTCGCCGATTTCGGTGCCGGCAACGGCGTGCTGTCGCGGCATGTGGTGCGGCACTGCCAGCAGGCGCGCCAGGTCGATCTCTACGAAGCCGACCATCGCGCGCTGCAACTGGCGCGGTGCAACCTCGATGATGCCAACACCGACACGCGCTTCCACTGGCATGACATCGCGGCCGGTGTGCAGGAACGTTTCGATGCGGTGGTGATGAATCCGCCGTTCCATCTCACCGGCAAGCGCGGCATTCCCGAGCTCGGCCAGCGCTTCATCGATGTCGCCGCCGATGCCTTGCATTCGCGCGGGCAGTTGTGGATGGTCGCGAATTCGCATCTTCCCTATGAAGGAGTGCTGGCACGGCGATTCGCGCGGGTCGACGACGTGGCGAAGCACGCCGGCTTCAAGGTGTTGCGCGCGGCGGAACCACGGCGATGAGCAAGGTCAAGTTGCTGCGTTACCTCGCCAACCTCGGCTATGGCAGTCGTCGCGACGTGCTGGCGATGTTTGCCGACGGACGCATCAGTGATGGCGCCGGTGAGCCGTTGTATGGCGATGATGTCCGCGACCACGACGACATCCGCGTCGATGGCGTCGCGCTCGATCCCGCGCCCGGCCTGTTGCTGATGCTCAACAAGCCGACCGGCTACACCTGTTCGACCAAGGACAAGGGACGATTGATCTACGACCTGCTGCCGCGCCGATTCCGCCAGCGCGATCCGGTGGTGTCGCCAGTCGGGCGGCTCGATCGCGACACCTCCGGCCTGTTGCTGATGACCGACGACGGCACGCTGCTGCACCGGATCATCGCGCCGAAGTCGAAACTTCCGAAGGTCTATCGCGCGCGTCTCGCCAGCGATTTGCGTGGAGATGAAGGCGCCGTGTTCGCCGGCGGCACGTTGATGCTGGAAGGCGAAAAGACGCCGCTGTTGCCGGCGGAACTCGAGGTGCTGTCAGCGCGCGAGGCGCGACTCACGCTGCACGAAGGTCGCTACCACCAGGTGCGACGGATGTTTGCGGCGGTCGGCAATCACGTCGAGGCGCTGCATCGCGAACGCGTCGGCGGGCTCGATCTCGGCGGGCTGGCCGAAGGCGAATGGCGCTTGCTGGGCGATGATGAGCGCGTTCGGTTGTTTTCTCAGCCAGCGCGTGCCAGCAACTTCCGGTAGCCATCTGCGCCCAGCGCCGTCACCGTCGCGATATTGCGCTCGATGATCGCATCGGGATCCGGATATGCCGCTACCGCGCGATCGATGCTCGCCTCGCGCAACAGGTGCAACACCGGCCACGGCGCACGATTGGTCAGGTTGCTGGCGTCGTCGACATCAGTGCCGGCGAACTGGTACTGCGGATGGAAACTCGCCACCTGCAATTCGCCGTCCAGCTCCAGTGATTCCACCAGCCCATCGGCGTGCTCGAGGAAATCGTTGTAATCGAGGAAGTCTTCCAGTACCTGCGGATGCACCAGTAGCGTCGTATCGATCGTTTCCGCCGGCGTATCGCGCAACAGCAGCAGCTCTTCACCCAACTGTTCCAGCAACGCGGATTCGGTGCTGGCATCGCTGACCACGATCCGCATCTGCTGCTTCACGTAGACCGCCTTGGCGAACGGGCACAGGTTCAGCCCGATCACCGCCTTCTCGATCCAGTTGCAGATGTCGGCTTCGATCTCGGCGTCGTTGATTGCGCGGGGTTCGTTCATTGGCGTCTGGCGCGATTCAGTCGCGGAAATTGTCGAACTGCAGCGGACGTTCGAACTCCTGTCCGCGCAGCAGCGCCATCACTGCCTGCAGGTCGTCGCGCTTCTTGCCGGTCACCCGCAGCTTGTCGCCGTTGATCTGCGATTCCACCTTGGCCTTGCTGTCCTTGATCGCGCCTTGCAGCTTCTTCGCCAGCTCGCGTTCGATGCCCTGCTTGACCACGATGGTCTGGCGCGCGCCGGCGACATTGGTTTCGACGTCGCCCGGCTCCAGGCAGCGCGGATCGATCTTCCGTGCGGTCAGGCGCGCACGCAGGATGTCGCTCATCTGCTGGAGCTGGAACTCGCTCGGTGCCGACAGCGCGATCGCCTTGTCGTCCAGCGTGTATTTGGCGTCGACGCCCTTGAAGTCGAAGCGCGTCGACAGTTCGCGATTGGCCTGGTCGACCGCATTGGTGAGTTCGTGGATGTCCACTTCGGACACGACGTCGAACGAGGGCATGGGATGCTCCTGAAAACCGATGCATACAGGTTACCAGCCGGGCAGTCGATACCATCGCGTGCATGCCGCTCCTGCTCGCCCCGTTGTTGCTGCTCGCCCTGGTTCTGCTGTGGATCGTGCTGCTGCCGTTGTCGCTGCTGCAGCGCTACCGCTTCGGCAAGTCGCGGCGGCGGGTGCTGCCGTGGCTCGCCGGCATCAATGCATGGCTGTTGCTGCTGTCGCTGGCCAGTTTCCTTGCGGGTGCCGCGCTGGCGCAACGCCGGCTGGATGACGCCTTCGCCGCGGCCTGCGTCGGACTGGCGCTCGGCTTCGCGGTCGGCCTGCTCAATCTGTGGACGGCGCGACTGGAATGGGAAGGCCAGCGCCTGCACGTCCAGCCGCATGCCCTGGTCTCCCTGTTGCTGACCCTGCTGGTCGCGGGGCGCCTTGCCATCGGGATCTGGCAACTGTTCAAGTACGGATTCACCCTTCACCCCCAAGTGATGGAGGGCACCTGGCTGCTGCGGCCGGACAGCCTGTTCGCCTTCGGCGGACTGCTGCTCGGCCACTACTTCGCATGGAGTTGGGCCCTGCGCGCGCGGTTGCGGCACGGGCTGCGGCGCCGGCATCGCCAGATTTGACCCGGGTCATATTTGAAAGTCGCGGCTTTCGTTTGTCCGGAGGCCGGAAATGTGGCCAAATTGGGGTTCCACTGTCCGGAGTCCGTCATGGCCGATCTCAAGGAATCCCGCGTCCCCGATATCGGCGACTACCACGACATCCCCGTCATCGAGTTGCTGGTGAAGGTTGGCGACACCGTCGCCAAGGACGATGGGCTGGCCACGCTGGAGTCCGACAAGGCGACGATGGAAGTCCCGGCGGAGTTCGCCGGCGTCATCAAGGAATTGCGCGTCAAGCTCGGCGACACCGTGTCGCAGGGTGCGGTGGTCGCGGTGATCGAAGCGCAGGGCGCGGCTGAAGCGGCAGCGCCGCCGGCAGCGGCACCTGCTCCGGCGCCCACTCCGGTTGCAGCACCTGCACCGACTCCCGCCACCGTCGAACCGGTGCGTCCGCCGCAACCTCAGCA
The DNA here is from genome assembly GCA_018242405.1 of Pseudomonadota bacterium. Classification (GTDB taxonomy): domain Bacteria; phylum Pseudomonadota; class Gammaproteobacteria; order Xanthomonadales; family Xanthomonadaceae; genus Solilutibacter. The sequence goes on from JAFEBZ010000075.1 coordinate 5,188, forward strand.
TGCATCGGGTGCCGGCCTGCCTCCGGTGCGTTTCGATTCTGACGCGGTGATGCCGGAGAAGGTGCCGTACGCCAGCCCGGTGGTGCGCCTGTATGCGCGCGAACTCGGCGTCGACCTGTTGCAGGTCAAGGGCAGCGGCGACAAGGGCCGCATCGTTCGCGAGGACATCCAGGGTTTCGTGAAGTCGGCGCTCGCCGGTGGCGGCGCGAGTCAGGGCGCTGCAGGTGGTGGCAATGGCCTCAGCCTGCTGCCGTGGCCCAAGGTTGATTTCACCAAGTTCGGCGACATCGAAACCAAGCCACTGTCGCGCATCCAGAAGATTTCCGGCGCCAACCTCGCCCGCAACTGGGCGATGATCCCGCACGTCACCCAGTTCGATCGCGCCGACATCAGCTCGCTCGAGGAGCTGCGCGTCGCCCTCAACAACGAGAACGCCAAGGCGATCGCCGCGGGCAAGGCCGGCAAGGTGACGATGCTCGCCTTCCTGATCAAGGCCTGCGTGTCCGCGCTCAAGAAGTACCCGACCTTCAACGCATCGCTCGACGGCGACAACCTGGTGCTGAAGAAATATTTCCACATCGGTTTCGCCGCCGACACCCCGAACGGCCTGGTCGTTCCGGTGCTGCGCGATGCCGACCAGAAGGGCGTGATGCAGATCGCCCAGGAGATGGGCGAACTCGCCGCGCTTGCGCGCGACGGCAAGCTCAAGCCCGACCAGATGCAGGGTGGCTGCTTCACCATCAGTTCGCTCGGCGGCATCGGCGGCACGGCGTTCACCCCGATCATCAATGCGCCGGAAGTGGCGATCCTCGGCGTGTCGAAGTCGGAGATCCAGCCGGTGTGGGACGGCAAGGCCTTCCAGCCGCAGATGATGTTGCCGCTGTCGCTCAGCTACGACCATCGCGTGATCGATGGTGCGCTGGCCGCGCGCTTCACTTCCTATCTGGCGCAGGTGCTGGCGGACATGCGCCGCGCCATGCTCTGACCGGCCGCAGGCATGCCCGAGGCCCCGCCGCTGCGCGACCGACTGCACGACACCGGTGATCGCGTGCGCGAAGCAGCGGGTGATGCGGCATCGCGCAGCTGGGCCGACCTGCAGCCATTCCTCGATTACCGCGTCGTCCACGCCGGCGGTTTCGACATCACCATCGGTGGCCTGGTCGGCGCGCTGCTGGCGCTGCTGATCGGACTGACCCTGTCGCGCTACCTGCAGCGCTGGCTCAAGCGCTTCGGCGAACAGCAACACGGCGTCAGCGAACGCGCCACCATCTACACGCTGTCGCGCGTCCTCCATTACATCGTGCTGATCACGGCGTTCCTGGTCGCGCTCAACATGCTCGGCATTTCGCTGGGCAAGTTCACGGTGCTGGCCGGCGCATTGGCGGTCGGCCTCGGTTTCGGCCTGCAGGCGATCTTCAGCAATTTCATTTCCGGATTGATCCTGCTGTTCGATCGTTCGCTGAAAGTGGGCGACTTCGTCGAGCTCGACAAGGACGTGCGCGGCACCGTGCGCGCGGTGAACATCCGCGCGACGCGCGTCACCACCAACGACAACATCGACGTGCTGGTGCCCAATTCGGAATTCATCAACGGCCGCGTGGTCAACTGGACGCACGGATCGGTGAACCGGCGCATCCGCGTGCCGTTCGCGGTGAGTTATGGCGCCGACAAGGAACTGGTGAAGAAGGCCGCGCTGGAGGCCGCCGCCAACGTGCCGTTCACCCTGGCGATGGAAGGGTCGCAGGCGCCGCAGGTGTGGCTGGTCGATTTCGGCGAAAGCGCGTTCCAGTTCATGCTCACCGTGTGGCTCACCGAGGATGCCGCGCGCCGCAACATCGCGATCCGCGCCGCCTATCTGTGGGAACTCGACACCGCGCTGAAGAAATACGCGATCGAGCGCCCGTATCCGCAGCGCGACCTGCATGTGCGCAGCCTGTTCGGTCTCGAAAGCAACGATGCGATCCGCGCGCTGCACGGCGAAACGGTCGAGGCGACGCCGACGCTGCTGTCACGCGACGATCTCGCGCCGGTCGAACGCGAAGTGCTTGCGCGCAACGACGCCCAGGCCGACGCCGAACGCGGCATCCGCGAGGATCGCGCCCGCGCCGACCGCGAAAGCACACGACATACACCAGACCCAAAACTTCCCAGGGAGAAGCACGATGGCCGAGATTGAAGTGAAGGTGCCGGATATCGGTGGCCACGATGGCGTTCCGGTCATCGAATTGCTGGTGAAGGTTGGCGATACCGTCGCCAAGGACCAGGGGCTTGTCACGCTCGAATCCGACAAGGCGACGATGGAAGTGCCATCGAGCGCCGCCGGCGTGGTCAAGGCGCTGAAGGTGAAGTTGAACGACGCGGTTTCGACCGGCGACGTCATCGCGATCGTCGAATCGGCCGATGCCGCTGCTTCCGCACCGACGCCTGCACCGGCTGCTGCGCCTGTTGCGGCTCCCGCCGCGGCTCCTGCTGTTGCTGCCGCACCCGCGCCTGCCGCTGCAACGCCCGCGCCGACTGCCAACCACAGCTACGACTGCGACGTCGTGGTGATCGGTGCCGGTCCAGGCGGCTACACCGCGGCCTTCCGCGCCGCCGACCTTGGCTTGAAAACGGTGCTGGTCGAACGCTACGCATCGCTCGGTGGTGTCTGCCTCAATGTCGGCTGCATTCCCTCGAAGGCGCTGCTGCACGCCGCCGAAGTGATCGATGAAGCCGTGCACGCCAATGCCTACGGCATCAGCTTCGCCGCGCCCAAGATCGACATCGACAAGTTGCGCGGCTACAAGGAATCGGTGGTCGGCCAGCTCACCAAGGGCCTGTCCGGCATGGCCAAGCAGCGCAAGGTGCAGACGCTGCAGGGCACGGCAACGTTCGCATCGGCCAATACGCTGTCGATCGTCGGCGCTGATGGCAAGACGCAAACGCTGTCGTTCGCCCACGCGATCATTGCCGCCGGTTCGCAGGCGGTGAAGTTGCCGGGCTTCCCGTGGGACGACAAGCGCGTGATGGATTCCACCGACGCGCTCGATCTCGCCGACGTGCCGAAGAAGCTGCTGGTGGTTGGTGGCGGCATCATCGGCCTGGAAATGGCGACGGTCTATCGCGGTCTCGGCAGCGAAGTCACCGTGGTCGAATTCATGCCGCAACTGATTCCCGGTGCCGATCCCGACCTCGTCAAGCCACTTGCCGCGCGCCTGAAGGCGCAGGGTGTCGCCGTGCATCTCAAGACCAAGGTCACCGATGCCAAGGCCGGCAAGAAGGGCATCGAATGCACCTTCGAAGGCGACAGCATTCCGGAAACGAAAGTGTTCGATCGCGTGCTGGTCGCGGTCGGTCGCAGCGCCAACGGCGGCAAGCTCGCCTGCGAGAAGGCGGGTGTCACCGTTGGCGAACGCGGCCTGATCCCGGTCGATGCGCAGATGCGCACCAACGTGCCGAACATCTTCGCGATCGGCGATCTGGTCGGCCAGCCGATGCTGGCGCACAAGGCCACGCACGAAGGCAAGCTCGCCGCGGAAGTGATCGCCGGCGAAAAGAAGGAATGGGTCGCGCGGGTCATCCCGAGCGTTGCCTATACCAACCCGGAAATCGCCTGGGTCGGCGTCAGCGAGACCGAGGCCAAGGCCAAGGGTCTGAAGGTCGGCGTCGGCAAGTTTCCGTGGGCGGCGTCCGGTCGCGCGATCGGCCTCGGTCGCACCGAAGGCTTCACCAAGCTGATCTTCGATGAGGCGACGCATCGCGTGATCGGCGGCGGCATCGTCGGTGTCCATGCCGGTGAACTGATCAGTGAAGTCGCGCTGGCGATCGAGATGGGCTGTGAAGTCGAGGACATCGGCCACACCATCCATCCGCATCCGACGTTGTCGGAATCGGTGGGCATGTCCGCCGAGGTCTACGACGGCACGATCACCGATCTCTACATCCCGAAGAAGAAGTAAGCCTTTCGTCGGCCACCAAAACAAACGGCCCCTTGCGGGGCCGTTTGCGTCACATCCCTATGGTGCTGCTCGAACTTACTTGGCCGGGCACTTGGTGAACTTGCCCTTGGCGTCGCGGCAGCGCTCGGTCTTCGGCTTGGCGGTGTCGCACTTGGCGAAGTGGCCCTTGGCATCGCGGCAACGGGTGGTGCTGGCCTTGGCGGCCGGCGCAGCGGCGGCCGGGGCAGCAGCAGCCTTGGCCGGAGCGGCGGCAGCGGCCGGAGCTGCCTTGGCGGCAGGCGCGGCCTTGGCAGCCGGGGCAGCGGTTTGCGCGGCAAAGGACGCGGTGCTGGCCAGGGCGAGGGCAGCGGCCAGGGAAAGGGCAGAGAGCAGACGCATGGGAAAACCTCTGGTGAGTGGGTGAAAGTGGGCCCAGTCTAGGCGACCACCCCCTGTCCGGACACGTCCGCAGGATGACGGTTTGTTCATGCTTCTGCGACCGGGGGCACCCATGGATGAATGGGTGTTTGGTTGAAAGGGTTCCCGGGCATCCGGTATAATTTTGCGGCTTCGCAGGCGTTGACAGCTCTGTGAGGGCCCTCCAAACCCAGGTTCCGTGTGCTCAACCCAATCGCCGTTGGCCGACGCAGTGCGCTGCGCGCCACCTTGATCGAGTTCTGTACCGTTGGACTGCTTGCGCTCCTGTTCGTCCCGATGGGCGGCAAGGAGGCATTGGCGGTGCTGGTGGGCGGAGGGGCTTCGGCGCTGGGCCATTTGTTGGCGACAAGGGTCGCCCTGAACGGTATCGTGCCGGCCAGGGTGGCATTCGCGCAGGTGGTGCTGGGGTCGGTGGTGAAGTGGATCTTGCTGGCGGTCGTGTTGGTGGTCGCGCTGCGAATCGGGCACCTGCCCCCGCTTCCACTGCTGGCCGGACTGGTAATCGGGTTATTGGCGTATCTGACGAGTTTCCATTGGCAGGCGAAACAACAGGCAGCAAGGGTGAAGCGTGATCGTTGAAACAACCAAACCTGCATCCGACTCGACCGGATACATCAACCACCACCTGCATCACCTGCAGTGGAAGGTGGGTGACAGCACGTTCATGACGCTCAACCTGGACACGCTGTTCTTCACGCTGGTCCTGTCCGCACTATTCATCTTCGGATTCTGGCTGGTCGCGCGCAAGGCGACGTCCGGCGTGCCCGGCAAGTTCCAGACCTTCATCGAAATCATCGTCAACTTCGTTGATGGCCTGGTGCGCGAGACCTTCCATGGCCGCAGCAAGCTGATCGCCCCGCTGTCGATCACCATCTTCTGCCTCGTGTTCCTGATGAACTTCATGGACATGCTGCCGGTCGATTTCCTGCCGTGGGCGTGGCAGTCGGGCAACGCCGCCGCCGGCCATGATCCCGAGCACGCGTTCCTGCGCGTGGTGCCGACCGCCGACCTCAACACCACGCTGGGCCTCGCGCTGGCGGTGTTCCTGCTGATCCAGGTGTTCGGCATCTCGCACAAGGGCCCGGTCAAGTTCGTGTCGGAGGCGTTCACCGCGCCGTTCCACGCCGAAAGCCTGCCGATGAAGATCCTGCTGGCGCCGGCCAACCTGCTGCTGCGCCTGATCGAGGAAGGCGTGCGCCCGTTGAGCCTGTCGCTGCGACTGTTCGGCAACATGTATGCCGGCGAGCTGATCTTCATCCTGATCGCGTTGATGACGCTCAATTCCTCACTGGCCCACCTGGGCACCTGGGCGATGGGCACGATGCAGCTGGTGGCCGGTTTCGGCTGGACCGCCTTCCACGTGCTGATCATCACGCTGCAGGCCTTCATCTTCATGATGCTCACCATCGTCTACCTGAGCATGTCGGCGGAAAACCACTGACATCTCGTTCCAACCGTTTCCCTACTTCAACAGATCCAACCGGAGTTACACCATGGACCATGCAACCCTCGTCGCCGAAGTTCTGAAGTTCACCGTCATCGCTGCTGGCCTGCTGATCGGCCTCGGCGCCCTTGGCACCGCGATTGGCTTCGCCATCCTCGGCGGCAAGTTCCTGGAAGGTTCTTCGCGCCAGCCGGAACTGACCCCGATGCTGCAGACCAAGATGTTCATCGTCGCCGGCTTGCTCGACGCCGTGCCGATGATCGGCGTCGCCATCGCGCTGCTGCTGCTGTTCGCCAACCCGCTGCTGTCGCAGCTGGGCGGCTGATCCAAGCGTCAATCGTACGGATCACGGCACTGCCGGCGCATCAGGCGCTGGCCTTCAGGAGCACAGCAACATGCTACCCAATCTGACACTGGTCATTCAGGGACTCGCGTTCTTCGCGGTTGCCTGGTTGGTGATGAAATTCCTTTGGCCGCCAATCATGGCCGCCATCGAAGAGCGTCAGCAGAAGATCGCTGAAGGCCTCGCTGCGGCCGACAACGCCCAGAAGAACCTCGCCGACGCCCAGGACAAGGTCAACGAAGAGCTCAAGGCCGCGCGCGTCAAGGCCAACGAGATCATCGATCAGGCCCACCAGCGCGCCAACCAGATCGTCGACGCCGCCAAGGCCGAAGCGATCGAGGAAGGCAACCGCCAGAAGGCGCTGATCGAAGCCGACATCGCCGCGTCCGCCAACCGTGCCCGCGAGGATCTGCGCAAGCAGGTGTCGTCGCTGGCGGTGACCGGCGCCGAGAAGCTGCTCCGTCGCGAGATCGATCCGGCCGCCCACAAGGCGCTGCTGGACGAGCTGGCCGCCGAGATCTGAGGACCTGGGAGAGAGCACGATGAGCCAGTCGATGACGCTCGCAAGGCCTTACGCCCGCGCTGCCTACACCGTGGCCAGCGATGCCGGCCAGACCACCCAGTGGTCGCAGGCGCTCGCGTTTTCCGCGCGCGTGGCCGGCGATCCGCAGGTGGCCACCGTGCTCGGCGATCCGCGCCTGTCGCGCGAGGACGCCGTGCGCCTGGTCGCGCCGGACAACGCGCCGGAAGCCGTGCGCGGCTTCCTCGGCCTGCTCGCCGCCAATGGCCGCCTCGCCGTGCTGCCGGAAATTTCCGGCCTGTTCGAGCAGGCGCGCGCCGAGGCCGAGCACATCGTGCGCGCCACGATCACTTCCGCTTCGGAGATGAGCGCCGGCGAGCTCGACACGATCAAGGCCGCGCTCAAGCGCCGCTTCGGTCGCGAGGTCGAAGTGCAGACGGCGGTCGATGCCTCGCTGATCGGTGGCGCGGTGATCGATGCCGGCGAAGTGGTGATCGACGGTTCGCTGCGCGGCAAGCTGCAGCGGCTGCAGAGCGCGCTCGCAGGCTGACCGGCTTCCACCAGCACGTAAAAGAAATTCAAATCAAACGCCGGCTGCGGTCGGCACACAGGAATCACGAAGATGGCAACCACGACGCTCAACCCGTCCGAAATCAGCGAACTGATCAAGAACCGCATCGAGCAGGTGAAGCTGGGCGCCGAGGCGCGCAACGAAGGCACCG
>JAFEBZ010000076.1 GCA_018242405.1 Pseudomonadota bacterium
GTGCTGGGCTTGAAGGCCGTCGGCGTGATCCCGGAATCCGGCGACGTGCTGAGCGCGTCGAACAAGGGCGAACCGGTGATCCTGGAAGCCGAGTCCGATGCCGCCGCTGCCTACGACGACGCCATTGCCCGCTTGCTTGGCGAGGACCGCCCGATGCGTTTCCTCACCGCCGAGAAGAAGGGCTTCTTCAGCAAGATCTTCGGGGGTTGAGCATGGGCATCTTCGATTTCCTGAAGCCGCGCCAGCAATCCGCGAACACCGCCAAGAGCCGACTGCAGCTGATCATCGCCGAGCAGCGCAGTGAGGCTGGCGCGCCCGACTACCTGCCGCGCCTGCGCCAGGAACTGATCGAGCTGATCCGCCGCTACGTGCACGTGCCGGAAGACTCGATCAAGGTGTCGAAGGAAAAGCACGGCGACTACGACGTGCTCGACATCTCGGTGGAACTGCCGGATTCGCGCGCGGGCGTCGATGCCTGAGACCGCGTCGGCGCTGCCGACCATCAACGACATCGGCTGGGCCGCATGCACGGCCCTGCTTGCGCACTACCGGCTTGAACTGGTTCGCGTCGGCGATGGCGAGGCGATTCCCGGCAGTTTCTGGGGCGACACCGAGGCCGGCATCATCGGCCACACCGTCCATGCGCGCGGGGACACGCCGGTGCATTCGTTGCTGCACGAAGCCGGCCACCTGATCGTGCTGCCACCGGAACGGCGCGGCGACGTCCACACCGACGCCACCGACTCCATCGACGAGGAAAACGCGGTGTGCGTGCTGCAGTCGTTGCTGGCCGAGCAGCTGCCCGGCTATGGCCGCGACCGTCTGTTCGCCGACATGGATGCCTGGGGCTATACCTTCCGCCTCGGCAGCGCACGCGCGTATGTCGAGCAGGACGCCGAGGACGCGTGGAAATGGTTGCAACTGAAAGGATTGATCGGCGCGGATCGCCTGCTCGCGTAGTGCGCCGGCAGGCCACCCTCCCTGTGGCCTCACTGTCGCCTCGACATCGTTGAACATCTCGAGCGACAGCGTTGCCGGCTGGGGGAATCCTGCGCTTCGCGAATGAAACGCCGATGTGAAATTCCGGCATCACTTGCACGAACTGCACAAGCGATCACTGTATTTTTCGTAGCACGTACGGTTTCGCAATTCCACGTCATACTCGAGAAATGACAGTCCATTCCGACTTCGCCCCGCAACCGCTCGCCACCGCTGTCGCCCTGCCCGCGCACTGCTATGTCGGCACCGGGAGCCTGGAACGCGATCTGAGCCAGGTGTTCGCGCGCAGCTGGCAATTCATCGCCCACGTCAGCCAGCTCTCCGGCAGCGGCGACCACGTGATCGGCCGCATCGGCAACCTGCCGGTGATCGCGGTGCGTGGCGACGATGGCGAGATCCGCGCCTTCCACAACGTCTGTCGCCATCGTGCAGGACCGTTGGCGCAGTGCGACGGCAAGGGCGCGAAAGCGTTGCGCTGCCGCTACCACGGCTGGACTTACACGCTGGAAGGCCAGTTGCGTTCCGCCCCGGAAATGAAGGATACGCAGGATTTCGACGTCGGCGAAATTCGCTTGCCACGACTCGCAGTCCGTGTCTGGCAGGGACTGGTGTTCGTGGCGATGGATGAAACATCGCCCCCCGAATTCGACGCTTTCGTCGCTGGCATCGACGCGCGCATCGGCGCTGATCGCGGACTCGAACACTATGGCCATCACCATCGTGTCGGCTACGACATCGACTGCAACTGGAAGGTCTATGTCGACAACTACCTCGAGGGTTACCACGTTCCGCACGTGCATCCCGAATTGAATCGCCTGCTCGACTACCGCAGCTATCGCACCGAATTGTCACGCTGGCATTCGCTGCAATGGAGTCCGCTCGAAAGCAGCGACACGCTCTACGGCAATGGCGACGCGCTGTACTACTGGCTGTGGCCGGCGACCATGCTCAACATCCTGCCCGGACGCCTGCAGGTGAATCGCGTATTGCCGCTGGGACCGGATCGCTGCCGCGTCGAGTTCGACACCTGGTACGCACCCGACATCAGCGACGACGCGCGTCGCCAGGCCGACATCGATTTCAGCGACGAAGTGCAGCACGAGGACATCGACATCTGCGTCGACGTGCAACGTGGCCTGACCTCGGGATCGTATGTCGCGGGGCGATTGAATCCGTTGCGCGAATCCGGCGTCCATCATTTCCACGAACTGTTGCGCGAGGCCTACCGCGGATGAGTCGTCGTGCACTTGGCATCTGGTCGGCCACCGCACTGGTCGTCGGCAACATGATCGGCAGCGGCGTGTTCCTGCTGCCAGCATCGCTGGCACCCTATGGCGCGACCGCGTTGATCGGCTGGGCGATCACGCTAGCCGGGACATTGGCGCTGGCCGCGACCTTCGCGCGACTGGCGATGAAATGGCCGCACACCGGTGGCCCCTATGCATTCGCGCGCGCGGGTTTCGGCGATGCCGCCGGATTCCTGATCGCGTGGAGTTACTGGGTATCGATCTGGAGCGCGATCGCCGCGATCGCGGTGGCCTTCGCCGGCAGTATCGGCGCGTTGTTCCCCGCAGTCGCCGCGACACCGGTGTATTCCGCCGCCTGCGCACTCGCCGCACTGTGGCTTTGCCTAGGCATCAACCTCGCCGGCGTCCGTGAAGCCGGGCGCACCCAGATCGTGCTGACGGCGCTCAAGATCATCCCGCTGCTGCTGTTCGCGCTGGTCGCGATCTGGTTCATCGATCGCCACAACCTCACGTTCACCCATCCCGCCAGGACGTCGTTCTCCGGGGCGATCAACGCCACCGCCGCGCTCACGCTATGGGCGATGCTCGGCTTCGAATCGGCGACGGTTCCGGCGGGGCACACCGAAAATCCCGAACGCACCATTCCGCGCGCCACCGTCTCCGGCGCACTGCTGGCCGGCGTGGTGACGGTGCTCGCCTGCACTGCGGTGATCGGTATCGTCGCACCGGACCTACTCGCAAAGTCCACCGCACCGATGGCCGATGCCGCACGCCAGTTGTGGGGGCATGGTGCCGGCGTTGCCATCGCCGTATTGATGGCGGTCGCCTGTCTTGGCGCACTCAATGGCTGGGTGCTGCTGTCGGCACAGGTGCCGATGGCAGCGGCGCAGGATGGTTTCCTGCCGGCCGCATTCGCGCGCCTTGATGCCAAGGGCACGCCGCGTTTCGGGCTCATCGCAAGCGGCCTGCTGGCAACGCTGCTGATCGTCGCCAATTACACGCGCTCGCTGGTGCAGTTGTTCACCTTCTCGATCCTGCTCTCGACTGCGGCGACGTTGTTGCCCTATCTCGCCGGTGCCGGTGCATGGCTGCGACGCGGCGACAGGCGCGGACGCATCGTCGCGGCGATCGGTCTCGTCTTCGCGATCTATGCACTGACCGGAATCGGCGGCGAAGCCATGCTGTGGGGCGCGGCATTGCTGCTGGCCGGCGTGCCGGTGTACTGGTGGATGCGGCGGAAGGCCTGACGCGGGTTACGGGTTCGTCGGTTCCAGCGCGATCGCTTCGTCGGCATCGTGCGGCGAACGCGGCGGACGCTTGCCGCGTTGGTATTCCCAGCGCCAGAACACCCACGCCAACACGCTGAGGATGCCGGCCGCCAGCGCAAGCTGGAACAGATTGGCGCTCAGCCACGGCGAGATCAATCCGGCCATCAGCGCATTCGCCAGCAGACCGATGAACGCCTGCATCGATGACGCCGCACCACGCGTCGCCGGGAACATGTCGAGGATGGCGAGCGTCAGGATCGGGAACACCAGCGCGATGCCGAACGAATTCAACGCAACCGGCAGCACCGTCGGCAACACCGCGGGTTGTGCGACGAAATAGTGGTAGATCGCGTTGATCAGCGCAGCGGCAATGCAGCAGGCGAAACCGATCCGGATCTGGGCAATGCCGCCGACACGACCGGCCAGCCGTCCCGACACGAAGGCGCCGAGCATCATGCCGCCGATCATCGGGATGAAGAACCAGCCAAAGCCATTCTGGCCGAGATGCAGGTGATCGAGCACCAACGCCGGTGCCGACGAGATGTAGAGGAACAGCGCGGCGAAATTGAGGCTGCCGGCGAGTGCCAGGCGCATGAAGCGCGCATCGCTCAGCATCGCCCAGTAGCCACGCGCCATCGTCCCGACATGCAACGGTTGCCGCGACTCGCGCGGATGGGTTTCCGGCAGCAACACGGTGACGGCAACGATCATCGCCAGCGACAGCATCACCAGGAACCAGAAGATTGCCGGCCAGCGCGACCAGCCGAGCAGCCAGGCGCCGACCAGCGGCGCGATCGCCGGGGCGATGCCGAAGATCATCGAGACCTGACTCATCAGGCGCTGCGCGTCGTCGCCGTGCAGCACGTCGCGGATCACCGCACGGCCGACGATCAGGCCAACGCCCGCGGAGAGTCCCTGCAGCACACGGAACGCCAGCAGCATCGGCAGGCTGGTCGCCAACGCGCAACCGGCCGACGCGACTCCAAACACCGTCAGTCCGGCGAGGATCACCCGTCGCCGGCCCAGCGCGTCCGACAGCGGGCCGTGCGCCACGCTCATCAGGGCATAGGCGAGCAGGTAGGCACTGATGGTCTGCTGCATCGCCAGCTTGTCGGCGCCGAATTGCGCACCAATGTGCGGAAATGCCGGGAAGATGGTGTCGATCGAGAACGGCCCGAGCATCGCCAGCGCACCCAGCACCGGTGCCAGTCGCGATGCCGACAGCGCAGACGAACGCGCCATGGTCAATGTGCCGGGGTCGGCGCTGCAGGCGTGGCGCTCGTATCGCTCATCGATGCGTCGCCAGCCATGGGCAGCGATTCGATGCGCCCGACCTCTTCCACCGCAATCGCTTCCGCGCGCTTCTGTTCGGGCCAGTAGAGGAAGACGAAATCGCCGATGGTGCCGAGCAGGCGCGCCGTACCCGGCTGCGGATCATGCGTATGCGCGAGGGTGATGCGCACGGGATGGCCACCGCCCTTGCGGATGCTGTCGGCCTTGTGTTCGACATAGCCGAATGTCATCCACATCGTCGCCCACACCACGCCGAAGGTGATCGCGGTCGGCATGGAGAATCCGCCCCAGCCCAGCAAACGGCTCGTCCAGTTGGCGCGCGCGGGCCGGTACGACAACGGCAACAGCACGCGGCCCCACCAATGCGCGCCGCGCACCTGTTGGTAATACGCCTGGCCCTTCCTGCGCGCGTACTCGTGGAAATTCAGCACGAACGTGAGCGCCAGCGCCGCGATGATCATCAGGAAATACATCGGATCGCGCAGGCCGGCGGTGATGTAGTCGCTCGGATCCATGTAGTCCATCACCGGGATGCCGAAGCTGCGGAAGAACCAGTAACTCGCCCACAGGCCGAGGGCCGAGGTGCCGATGTAGAACAGCGTCAGCGCATGCGTCGGTTCGTGGCGAAGCGCACCCAGCAGCCAGTCGAGCCAGCTCGAACGAAGCGGCGGCGTGTCCTGCGGGGCGGGCGGCAAGGTTTCGGTCGTCTGCGGTTCCATTCAGCCATGGTAACCGGCCCGCGCGCGGAGGCGCATCGTATAATTGCGACAACCGGTGGGAGAAGCAGGCATCCCTTTCAGGATCGTCTGCTGCCGAAGGCGCAAGCGCCCGCAATCGCTCAGGCTCCGTACCATCGCGGCAACACAACTCTGGAGAGATCGGCCTCGCGCCGGCGCCGAAGGGGCAAGACGGTTCGCCGTCCCAAACTCTCAGGCAAAAGGACAGAGGGGGCGAGCAGGGCTTTCGAGCAGCGCAAGCTGCGAGCCTGCGAGCGCCCTTGCGCATGCAAGCGCAAGGGCCGGGTCTACACGTTCGCCCACCCCTACAACTTGCCAGAGACGCCGCCCATGTCGAACTCCCCCACCCTGCGCCAGCTGGAAGACCACGACGCTTTCATCGCCCGCCACATCGGCCCCGGTGAAGACGAAATCGCGTCGATGCTGGAAACGCTCGGCCATGCATCGCTGGATGCGCTGACCGATGCCATCGTTCCCGCCAAGATCCGCAGCCAGGCGCCGCTCGCGTTGCCCGGCGCGCTGACCGAAATCGAGGCACTGGCGAAGATCCGCGCCCTCGCCGACCAGAATCAGGTGTTCCGCAGCTTCATCGGCCAGGGCTATTACGGCACCCACACGCCGAACGTCATCCTCCGCAACATCCTCGAGAACCCGGCGTGGTACACCGCCTACACGCCGTACCAGGCGGAAATCTCGCAAGGCCGCATGGAAGCGTTGATCAACTTCCAGCAGATGGTCGCCGACCTCACCGGGATGGAAATCGCCAACGCATCGTTGCTCGATGAAGCCACCGCCGCCGCGGAAGCGATGACGCTGGCCAAGCGTTCGGCCAAGTCGAAGTCGAACACCTTCCTCGTCAGCGGCGATACCCATCCGCAGTCCATCGAAGTGCTGCGCACCCGCGCCGAGCCGCTGGGCATCACCGTCGAACTCGCCAACAGCGCCGAGGAATGGGACGCCGCGATCGCCAAGGGCGACTACTTCGGCGTGTTGATCCAGTATCCGGCGTCGAGCGGCTGGCTGCTGGACTGGAGCGAGGAAGTCGCGAAGATCCACGCCAACAACGCGCTGGTGGTCTTCGCCACCGACCTGCTCGCGTTGACGCTGCTGAAGACGCCGGGCGAAATGGGCGCCGACATCGTGATCGGCAACTCGCAGCGTTTCGGCGTACCGTTCGGCTTCGGTGGCCCGCACGCCGCCTGGATGGCCTGCCGCGACGCCTACAAGCGCAACATGCCGGGACGCCTGATCGGCGTGTCGGTGGATACCGAAGGCAATGCCGCCTATCGCCTCACGCTGCAGACCCGCGAACAGCACATCCGTCGCGAAAAGGCGACGTCGAACATCTGCACCGCGCAGGTGCTGCTGGCCGTGATGGCGTCGATGTACGCCGTCTACCACGGTCCCGATGGACTGAAGCGCATCGCTGGTCGCGTTGCCCGTTTCACCGCGATCCTCAAGGCCGGCCTGCTGCAACTCGGTTACCAGAAGACCCACCACGACAGCGCCTTCGACACCATCAGCTTCAAGACCGATGGCAAGACCGATGCGCTGATCGCGCGTGCGCTGGCCAATGGCGTCAACCTGCGCAAGGCGTGGAACGATTACATCTGCATCTCGCTGGATGAAACCACCACCCGCGCCGACATCGAACTGTTGTGGAAGATCTTCGCCGATGACGGCGCCAAGCTGCCCGACATCGAAGCGCTCGACGCCAGCGCACCGTCGCTGATCCCGGCGGAACTGCAGCGCAGCTCGAAGTTCCTCACCCATCCGGTGTTCAACACCCATCACAGCGAACACGAACTGCTGCGCTACATGCGCTCGCTGGCCGACAAGGACCTGGCGATGGATCGCACGATGATCCCGCTCGGTTCGTGCACGATGAAGCTCAACGCCACCGCCGAGATGATCCCGGTGACCTGGCCGGAGTTCGCCAACATCCATCCGCTTGCCCCCGCCGCGCAATCGCAGGGCTACAAGGCGCTGATCGACGGCCTCGAGGCGATGCTGGTGGAATGCACCGGCTACGACGCGGTGAGCCTGCAGCCGAACTCCGGCGCGCAGGGCGAATACGCCGGCCTGCTGGCGATTCGTGCCTATCACGCTTCGCGCGGCGAATCGCATCGCGACATCTGCCTGATCCCGGAATCGGCGCACGGCACCAATCCGGCATCGGCGCAGCTGTGCGGCATGAACGTCGTCGTCACCAAGTGCGATGCGAACGGCAACGTCGATGTCGAGGACCTGCGCAAGAACGCCGA
The DNA here is from genome assembly GCA_018242405.1 of Pseudomonadota bacterium. Lineage (GTDB taxonomy): Bacteria > Pseudomonadota > Gammaproteobacteria > Xanthomonadales > Xanthomonadaceae > Solilutibacter. Next base: position 7,809 of record JAFEBZ010000076.1, read on the forward strand.
GAAGCACAAGGACCGTCTCGCCGCGCTGATGATCACCTACCCGTCCACGCATGGCGTGTTCGAGGAAGCGATCGTCGAAATCTGCGAGATCATCCACGCCAACGGCGGCCAGGTGTATACCGACGGCGCCAACATGAACGCACTGGTCGGCGTCGCCAAGCCCGGCAAGTGGGGTTCGGACGTCTCGCACCTCAACCTGCACAAGACCTTCTGCATCCCGCACGGCGGCGGCGGCCCCGGTGTCGGTCCGTGCGCGGTGAAGTCGCATCTCGCGCCGTTCCTGCCCAAGGCCTTCGGCGATGAAGGCGTGCGCACCGAAGGTACCGGCAAGGGTGCGATGGTCTCGGCTGCCAGCTTCGGCAGCGCGTCGATCCTGCCGATCTCGTGGATGTACATCGCGATGATGGGCAACGAAGGCCTGAAGAAGGCGACGCAGGTTGCGCTGCTCAACGCCAACTACATCGCCAAGCGCCTGGCGCCGCACTACAAGACGCTCTATACCGGCCGCAATGGGCTGGTCGCGCACGAGTGCATCCTCGACCTGCGACCGATCAAGGACGAAACCGGCATCAGCGCCGAAGACGTCGCGAAGCGCCTGATCGATTTCGGCTTCCATGCGCCGACGCTGAGCTTCCCGGTCGCCGGCACGCTGATGGTGGAACCGACCGAGAGCGAATCGCAGTACGAACTCGATCGCTTCATCGACGCGATGATCCAGATCCGCGACGAGATCCGCATGATCGAAGCGGGCAAGCTCGACCGCGAGGACAATCCGCTCAAGCACGCACCGCACACCGCGATGCAGGCCGCTGCCAACGAATGGAAGCACGGCTACAGCCGCGAACTGGCGGTGTTCCCGCTGGCGTCGTTGAAGCAGCAGAAGTACTGGCCGCCGGTCGCGCGCGTCGACAACGTCTACGGCGACAAGAACGTGTTCTGCAGCTGCATCCCGGTTGGCGAGTTCAAGGACCACGAACCGGAAGCCTTCAGCGAACCGCTGGCGATCTGAGCCTGATCCGCGACAAACGAGAGCCCCGCACTGCGGGGCTTTCTTTTGGCACATGCCGTGTCGGAATTCCTTGGCGACACTCACTGCACGTCGATGACCCCGGGAGGGATCATGTTGTCGCATTCGCATCGTGTCGGACTCGCCCTGCTCCTCGCATTCAGCCCCTGCCTCGTCCATGCGCAGGATGCGCCCGCCAGCGAACAGGGAGCGTTCACCCTCTACAAGTTCGCCCGCGCCATCGGCAAGGAAACGTATTCCATTGGCACGGAGCAAGGCAAAACCGTCCTGCGTTCGGATTTCAAGTTCACCGATCGCTCCACGCCCGTGCCACTGAAAGCGACGTGGACCGCTGCCGGCATCACCCAACCACTTTCGCTGGACGTCGACGGCAGTTCATCGCGCTTCTCGAAACTCAAGGACCATTTCAGCTTTGACGCACAACGCAGCAAGGTGGTGCTGGTGCGCGACGGCAAGACCCTTGAATACCCGACGACTCCGCACACCTTCCTGATCGACGGCTATTCGCCGGTGGCGATGCAACAGCAGTTGCTGCGTTACTGGCTGGCGAGCGGAAAACCCGCGACCATCGATGTTCCGGCGCTCGGCGCGGTGCATATCGAACCTGCAGGCGATCTCGTCTTCAACGCGAAAACGCTGCATGGCTACACCGTGTCGGGCCTGATCTGGGGCAGCGAATCGCTGTGGCTCGATGATGCGCAACGACTCGTCGCCCTGGTCTCGAACGACGCCGAATTCGACCACTTCGAAGCGGTTCGCGAGGACGTTGCATCCGATGCCGCGTTGGCCACGTTCACGCGCCAGGCCGTGCTCGACAACCTGCGGGCGCTGGGCAAACTGGCCGCGTCGGCGAAGCAACCGGCCGCGAAACAACTCGCCATCACCCATGTCGATCTGATCGATGGCACCGGCGCCGCCACCCGGCATGACGTCACCGTCTTCGTCGAAAACGGCAGGATTTCGAGCATCGATCCGCAAAACAAGCTGCCAGCGTCGACATCCGGACTCGTGGTGATCGACGGCCGCGGGAAATTCCTGATCCCCGGCCTGTGGGACATGCACGCGCATTACGAACAGGTGGAATGGGGCCCGATCTATCTCGCATCCGGCGTCACCACCGTGCGCGACTGCGGCAACGAATTCGACTACATCTTCGCCGTGCGCGACGCGCTGCAATCCGGACGCGGCATCGGTCCACGCCTGCTGGTAGCCGGCATCGTCGACGGCACCGGCCCGGCCACGCTCGGCGCGATCACCGCCGACACGCCGGAGCAGGCGCGCGCCGTGGTGCGTCGCTACAAGCAGGCCGGCGCGCTGCAGATCAAGATCTACTCGAGCATGAAGCCGGCGCTGGTGCCGGTGATCACCGCGGAAGCGCATCGCCTCGGGATGACGGTCACCGGCCACGTGCCGATCGGAATGACCGCCAGCCAGGCCATCAATGCCGGATACGACAGCATCAACCACATGCAGTACCTCGCCAGTGAACTGGTCAAGCTCGAACGCGGCAAGCCGGTCCCGCCGTTCGATCCGCATTCGCCCCAGGCGGAAAAACTGTTCGCGCTACTGCTGCAGCACCACACCGTCATCGACGACACGATGGCCCTGTACGAAATGGAATTCCACACCGACGACACGCCGTTGCGCACGTTGGAGCCGGGCATCGACCACGTCGCCCCGCCACTGCTTGCCGCACTCGACAACCCCGGTGTTCCCGTCGCGCAGGCTGCAAGTCCGCGCAGCATCTACGCCTTGATGCTGGGGATCCTTGGCGAAGCACACAAGCGTGGCGTGCCGATCATTGCCGGTACCGACCAGGCCATCCCCGGCCATTCGCTGCATCGGGAAATGGAGATCTACGTGCAGGCCGGATTCACGCCGATGGAAGCGCTACAGGCGGCGACGATTGTTCCCGCACGGGTGATGAAGCTCGATCGCGAACTGGGCACGCTGGAAGTCGGCAAGCGCGCCGACATGGTGCTGCTGGATGCCGATCCGCTGCAGGACATCCACAACACCCGCCGCATCAACAAGACCATCAGCGGTGGCAGCGTCTACGATCCCGCGCCGTTGTGGCGTTCGGTCGATTTCAAACCATGAGCATCAGCCACCAGCGGAACCTGGCTTTCCTCCAGCGCGTGCAAATCGAAATCGCGCACAGACACCGGTTCGTAGTTCGTGTTGAACGCGACGTCGCCGGGACGCCAGCCGGCACGACTGAAGAATGACGCACGGAAGCGTTTCAACGCGTACAACTGCTGCCCGATGATGCCGTGGCGGTTGTCGGCATCGACCATCGGATCGCCGACGCCGGTGGGGCGCACCGCCTCGCCGTACAGCGCGGTGCCGAACACGATGTCCCACAGCGGGAACACCAGCGCGTAGTTGCAGGCATGCAGCGTCGGCCGCCCGGGATCGACGCGCATGTGGTGCAGGCGGTGATAGCGTGGATCGACCACGAACTTGTCGAGCAGCGGACCGAAGCGCAGGCGCACGTTGGCGTGGCTCAGGTTCTGCAGCAATTCGCCTGACAGCACGATCAACGCGTATTCCACCGGCGACACGCCGATCACCACGGCGACGCCGGCGACGATCAGGGCTTCGAGAAGATCATCGAGATAGTGATCGCGATCGTTGGTCCAGCAGCTGACCTGGCGCTGGCTGTGATGCAGGCTGTGCAGCGCCCACCACCACGGAATCGCGTGCTGCAGGCGGTGGATCACGTAATAGGTGAAATCCTGGATCGCGTAATAGACCAGGAACAGCAACACCGAATGCTGGCCCAGCCATGGCACCAGTCCCTGCACGCTGACGATGCCGGCGGGATCGTCACTGCCGCCACCGAGGAGATTGCCCAGCGGCGCCAGCACCGCATAGGTGAACAGCGGCAGCACGCCGAACACCTTGATCAGCGTGTAGCTGCGATCGATCACGGTACTGCGGCGATCCTGCCAATGCTCGACCGGCCACAAACTTTCCATCGGTCGCAAGATCAATGCGATCACTGCAACCTGGATGGCAGTCAGCAGGAAGTATCCGGCGATCTCGCGCGCGTCGGGCATGTCCACTCGTGAACGGATGAATGGTCCGAGGATAGGCAGTCCGCCATTCGCCGGTCTTTCGGTCGATTTGATTGCCGCAACGCAACACGGCAACTGCCGAAAAATCGTCTAGATTGTGAATCGGAAATGACCGCATCGTGACGCGTTGTCAACGCGACCCAAGGGAACCCCATGCCAAATCGCAAAATGCCCGCCGCCCATCGCCTCGCCATCGCTCTCGCCGCCGCATTGGTCGCAATGCCGGCAATGGCGCAACAGGTCGATCAGACCGCCGCAACACAGTCCGACAAGAAGACGGACAAGAAGGAACTGGGATCGGTCACGGTCACCGGCTCGCGCATCAAGCGCACCGATGTCGAAGCGGCATTGCCGGTCACCATCGTGACGAAGGCCCAGATTGAGGCACAAGGCATCACGTCGGCAGAGCAATTGCTGCAGCAACTGAACGTCGCAACCAACGGTTCGGACAGCCTGGCTTCCAACAATTCGATTTCTCCGCCCGGGCAAGCCGACGGTCGCGGCAACAATGGCTTGTCCGGTGCCAACCTGCGCGGGCAAGGCGCGGATGCGACCCTGGTACTGCTCAATGGCCGCCGCGTTGCCGCGCATGGTCTCGCCGGGCAGGTCGTGGATCTGAACTCGATCCCGTTCCAGGCGATCCAGCGCGTGGAAGTCCTGCGTGACGGCGCTTCGGCGATGTACGGCACCGACGCCATCGGTGGCGTCATCAATTTCATCACCAAGACCGACTACCAAGGTGCTTCACTGAGCGCGGGCACCGACATCACCCAGGAAGGCGGCGGCAACATCCATCACATCAGCGTGCTGGCCGGCGTTGGCGATCTTGACAAGGACCGCTGGAACGTCTGGTTCTCGGCAACCATCAAGAAGAATGAAATCCTGCGCGGGACACAGCGCGACTTCACCAACAGTTTCCAACCGGAACGCGGCCTGTCGCCGGATTCGCGTGGCGGCCCGTTCGCGACTGTCGTTCAGGGTGGGGGAACCTTGATCAAAACCGGCGGATTGAACGATCCACAGGGTGGCGGTGCCCAGCAATCGGTGAACATCGCCAACCTGCCCGGCGGCGTCGGCTGCGAAAACGCCGGCGACATGATGGGGCCCTACGGCTACCAGATCTGGAACCCGGCTTATCGCTATGCCTGTGCCTGGGATTATGGCCGTGCCCGCACCCTGCAGCAGGCGTCGGATACCAAGCAGGCGATTGGCCGCTTCACGTTCAAGATCAATGACAACACCCAGTTTTACATCGAGGCGATGGGTTCGGAGGTGGTGTCCAAACGCCATTTCGAGGCCTTGCAATTCACCACTGCCATTCCTTCAACTGGCACCACCCCCAAGAACAAACAAGATGCTGCCGGCACGTTGGATCCCTATCCGCTCAACGCCGAGACCAAAGCAACCTACGACATGGTCTACAACGCGCTGCTGAATTATTTCGGTGCACAGGCCAATCTCGCTGCCTACGGGACTCCCATCGCCTACCGCTGGCGCTGCTACGAGTGCGGCGCGCGCGAATACACCACTACCACCAAGGCATCGCGCATCCTGTTCGGCCTTGACGGCAAGATCGGCACTTGGGATTACACGGCAGGCCTGTCACGTTCCACCAGCCGCGCCCAGACGGTATTGAGCGGCGGTTTCGTCTATACCGCACCCCTGAAGGCATTGCTCGCCAGCGGCAAGCTCAACCCCTTCCTGCTGCCCGGCCAGAGTCAATCGCCGGAGGTGCTGGCGGCATTGCAGGCCATGTCCGCCACCGGCGTCGAGCTGTACCACGGCGCGACCACGACCACCGCGTTCGACGCCACCTTCAGTGGCAGCCTCGGTTTCAAGTTGTGGGGCAGTACTCCCGTACAAGCTGCCGTGGGCACGGAATGGCGTCGCGAGGAGTACTCTTTCGGCGGCCCGCCCCAATGGGATACGAACATCGGGTCGCCCTACTATGTCACTGGCGGCAGCGGCTGGATCTACCAGGCGGCCGGAGACGCAAACTTCTACATGTCCGGCAAGGCGCGAAACGTGAAAGCGGCCTATGCCGAACTTCTGGTGCCGGTGTTCGACTCGCTGAATGTCACCGTGTCCGGCCGCTACGACAGGTACAGCGGTTTCGGCGGCACCTTCAACCCGAAGTATTCGTTCAAATGGCAGCCGGTCAGCTGGCTTGCACTGCGTGGTTCCTATAGCACCGGTTTCAAGGTCGCCGACTTCGCCAAACTGTTCCGCGGTGTGGTCGAATCGCCCACGGTTGGTTCGGGTACCGATTTGGCCGACCCCGCGACCTGCCCGGGCGGCAACCCTAGCAACACTCCGGGATGCGCGCAGATCTATCCGACCCTCCTGGGGGGCGGCAACCCCAACCTCAAGCCGGAAACCTCCAGTCAGCGCAGCTTCGGCGCGGTATTCGCCCCCACCAGCAATTTCAATCTCAGTGTCGACTGGTGGGAAATCAAGCGCGCCAACACCATCCGCAGCATTACCCTTGGCGAATTGAAAGACAACTACGCGATCTTCGCCAACAACTGGATCCGCGATTCCAGCGGTCAAGTGGTGCAGGTCGACCAGCGCTACGTGAACACCGGTGGCACCCTGACGCGCGGCATCGAGGTCGATGGCAACGTGAGCGGCCATGTGTTCGGTGGCAGATGGAACGTTCATCTCAACGGCAATTACCTGGCCCAGTACAAGACACAGACGCTGGAAACATCGCCGTGGAGCAGCAACCTGGTGGGCAGGTTCACCACTTGGGGCATCCTGCCGTTGCGGTGGAAACACACGCTTGGCTTGGGCTGGGCCAAGGGCAACTGGACGCACACGCTGACCCAGGTCTATCGCGACGGTTATCTAGATGCGCCTGCTTCCGGCCCCGGCAATCAACCGAGACGAATCCAGAATGGAACTTATATTCCGCCCGAATACAATCCGAAAGTCGGCAACTACATCACCTACAACTACAGCGTCAGCTGGACCGGCATCAAGAACCTGACGGCGACATTCGGCGTTCGCAACCTGCTCAATACCGACCCCCCGTTCACCCTGGCGTACCTGGACTACGGCGGTGGCTCGGCTTGGGAACCGCGCGTGGCCGATCCGCGTGGGCGCTCCTTCAATCTGTTGCTGGAGTACAACTTCCAATAGGGCCGTGTTCGATCACTTCGCTGCATGGGAAAAGGCGCACCTGGTGCGCCTTTTCTTTTCCGTCATTCGTCGTCGCCATCCCCGCGCACGCGGCCCGGCCCGACGCCTTCAAGTCGCTTGAAGAAACGCCGGAATGCGGCCTCGCTGCGGTATCCCATCATCTCGGCAACCGCAGCCACCGAAAAACGTCGGTTCCGCAACAGGCGCTTCGCCTCGATCGCGCGCCACTGCGCCAGATACTGGATCGGCGGCACGCCAACCACCTGCGAAAACAATTCCGCGAACGTCGTCCGTGACATCCCGGCCACGTGCGCCATGCCCTGGATCGTCCAGTCTTCGCCGGGCCGCGCATGCACTGCGCCCAACGCCTTGGACAAGCGTGCATCCACCAGTGCCGCAAGCAGGCCGCGCGGCTGCTCGGCGCGCCGCACGTATTCGCACACCGCCATCGTGAACAGCGAATCGGCGAGCTTGTTCTGTACCACTTGCCGCCCCCAGCGCGAGTCGCGACTGTTGCTCGCCAGCAGCTCGGCCAGTTGGCGGAACTGTTCGCCGCTTTCGGCAGAACGAATCACGAAATAGGCAGGCAATGCCGTGAAGATGGGATTGCCGCTGCCACCGAAGAAATCCAGGTCGCCGCACAACATGCAGGTGGTCGTTTCTTCCACGACCTGCGGCACGTGCGGATCGGGGCCCGCCGACAACAGATGGCGATGCCCGCCCGGAAAGACGATCAGGTCGCCCCTTTCCAGGCGCAGGGGTTGCTGCAGGGTCTCGCCGCTGATCCAGCAACCGCCTTCGGTCACCAGATGGAATTGCCCGTGCGGGGTCGCCGGTTCCTGCTCGAACCATTCGCTGCCGCAATAACGCACGTTGGCGGTGATCTCCACGCGGATGCGATACGCGCCAAGGACAGTTTCGAGCACGCTGTCGATGCTTTCGGTGGCCGGCGATGAGGTGTCGGGCTGCTGCATGCCGGCATCGTAGGCCAATCCTCCGGCATGCGGCCATGCCCGGATGTATCCCGGTCCATGCCCCTGCGTCCGGATTGCCTGAACCGGCGTTGACGCGCGGACGCTCGGGCATGGCACAGGGACGCCCGGGAATATCGATCAGGGCTTCCCACGGGTGGAATAGCCAAGCCGCCGGATCACGACGGCTTCCTCTTCCAACCATTCGAGGTTTTCCATGAGCACGCAACTCAAAACCGTTTCGGGGCTGTCCATGGCGCTGGCCGCCGCTTCGATGTTCCTGGTCGCACCGATCGCGCAAGCCGCCGGCAGCGGCAGCGCACCGATGGGTCATTGCATGGGCGCAAACGCCTGCAAGGGCCAGGGCGCCTGCAAGACCACGCACAACGCCTGCAAGGGCCAGAACGCCTGCAAGGGCCAGGGTTTCACCGAAGCCACCAAACAGGACTGCAAGGTCGCGGGCGGCCATTTCGAGAAGGCCAAGCCAATGAAGATGGATGCGCCAGCCAGCAAGTCCTGAGGCCCACTGCCCTGTCCTTCCATGTGGGGGGACAGGGCCTTTCCCTCCACGCATTCGGCGAGGACATGCAATGGCACGCCCCCTGCAAGGTTTCGGTCTCGGCCTGAGGCCAGGCTACTACGAAGATGCGCTGACACCCCAGTGCCCGGTGGACTGGTTCGAAATCGTCAACGAGAACTACATGGTGGCCGGCGGTCGTCCGCTCTACATGTTGGATCAGGTCGCCGAGCGCTATCCGCTGGCGATGCATGGCGTGTCGCTGTCGATCGGCGGGCGTGATCCGCTCGATCGCGACTATCTGCGCGAACTCGCGGCACTGGCGCGACGCGTGCGTCCCGATGTGATTTCCGATCATCTGTGCTGGACCGGCGGCGATGGTCTGCAATTGCACGATCTGTTGCCGTTGCCGCAGACCGAAGAAGTCGTTCGCCATGTCGCGGCGCGCGTGCGCGCAGTCCAGGACACGTTGGGCCAGCAGATCCTGCTGGAAAACGTCTCCAGTTACCTGCGTTTCTCCGGCGACACGCTGGATGAAGCGCAATTCCTCTCGGCGATCGCCGCGGAATCGGGCTGCGGCCTGTTGCTCGACGTCAACAACGTCTGGGTGAACGGACACAACCACGACTTCGATCCCTACGCGATGCTCGATGCCCTGCCGGTCGACGCCGTCGGGCAGATCCATCTCGCCGGCCATTCCGTCGATGCGATGGGCAGCGGCCTGCTGATCGATACCCATGACCAGCCGGTCTGCGACGAGGTCTGGGATCTCTACGCGCATGCCGTCCATCGCTTCGGTGATGTGCCGGCGATGATCGAGCGCGACGACAACTATCCACCATTCGCCGAATTGCTCGCCGAGCTCGCGCATGCACGCGACATCGCGGCGACGGCATCAGCGCAACGGGAGGCGGCATGAGCCTCCGCGCCCCCACTTTTTCGATGCAACAAGCAGCATTGCAGGACTGGTTGATGCACGGCAATCCTGCGGTTTCGAACTTCATCGCCGGCAATCACCGCGACGAACGCCTGCGCATCTATGGCGATGCCTACCAGCTGCGGCTGATCGACGTGCTCGCCAACGATTTCCCGGTACTGCGCGCCCTCACCGGCGAAGCGATGTTCGAAACACTGGCAACCGGGTACCTGCATGCGCATCCGTCGCGGCATCCGTCGGTTCGTCGTTTCGGGCGCGACCTTGCTGACTGGCTACGCCGGCAGGAACACCCTTCGATCTGGTCGGCACTCGCCCGCTTCGAATGGATGCAGGGTGAAGTCTTCGACGCCATCGATGCCATCGCGATCACGATGGAGGATGTCGCCACGCTTCCCGCGGATGCCTGGCCCGGCTTGCGACTTGAACTGCATCCGACGATCCGTCGCCTGCGCGCACCCGACTGCATTCCTGCAATGATCGAAGCGCACCACGCCGGGAATCCGCCGCCCCCCGCGAATGGCAGCGATCCATCCGACTGGCTGTTGTGGCGTGATGATTTCATCGTCCGTTGGCGCCGGATCGATGCCGACGAAGCGGCGCTGCTCGACATGGCCGCCAATGGCGCGACCTTCGTGGAACTCTGCGCACGACTCGCCACATTCCTTCCCGAGTCCGAGACCGCGCTTCGTGCCATCGGGCTGCTCAAACGCTGGATCACCGACGGATTGGTGATCGCGGCCACTCCATCACCAGACACAATCCCGAGGAATCCGCCATGCAACGCTGCGCCACTTTCATGAAGAAACCGCCGGTCGATCCGGCCATCGCGCAGGCTTCCTTGCCGGTGCGCTTCCACCACGCAATGTTGTTCTACACCAAGCGCTACGACTGGCTGGCGCCACTGCTGCTGCGCCTGGTGTTCGGTTATTTCTGGGCGGAAACCGGTTGGGCCAAACTGGTGAACCACGCCGGTTTCACCGAGCGTTTCGTGAACTGGGGCATCCCGTTCCCCGACTTGAGTGCGACGCTCAGCGGCGCGACCGATCTCGTCGGCGGCGTGCTGTTGATGCTTGGACTGCTGACGCGCCTCGCGACGCTGCCGATGATCTTCAACATGCTGGTTGCGCTGGCGTTGGTCGTGTTGCCGGGCATCTCGACCGTGGATGAATTCGTCGAGCTCGATGAAGTGCTGTACACGCTCGTGCTGTTCTGGCTGTTCATGGCCGGGCCGGGGCGCGCAAGCATCGATCATCTGATCGCACGCCGTTTCGCCAACCGCACGTGAAAAAGAAACCCGCCTTTCGGCGGGTTTCTCCTGTTTCGATCACGAAAGGCCGTTCGATCAGCCGCCGTTCTTGGCCAGCCACGCGTCGATGGCCGGGATCTGCTCCTTGTGCACCTTGATGCGATATTCGATGCCGGCGATCGCCGTTTCGGCATCACGGCGCGAGGTCGCGGCAAGATACTTGTCGGCGTAATCACGGATCTTGCCGATCATCGCCGGATCGAACGAACTGGCACCCAGGCCCGCGTAGTAGCGGCTCAGCGACGAGGCATCAACCAGCTTGTCGACCTGCTCGCGATGCGCCAACGCCCAGTCGAACACCATGTCCGGATGATCGAATGCGGCACCGCGGATCATGCTCGCGCTGGTCGTCGCGCCCGGCTCGTCGGTCAGGGCCAGGTCAAGCGCCTTCTGCGTCAACTTGGCGTCTTCCGCCGAGGCCAGCAGCGAATACATCTGCGACTTGACCATCGGGGTCGGTGCCGACTTGGCCATGGCGTGCAGCTGGTCCCACTCCGCCGGCGTGGCCTTGGAGCCGACGATGCTCAGCACGGCGCGACGCATTTCCGGCGCCATCGCCCCGCCCGACTGCAGCACGGCGAAACGCTTGCGCGCTTCGGCGAGCGTCGCCGCATCGCCCATGTCGCCAAGGGTACCGATCAGGCTCATGCGCAACGACTTCACCGAAGCCGAATCGCTGGCCTTCTGCTCCCAGCCCAGCTTGTCCAGCATCGGACGCAGGCGCTTGGTCGCATAGGCCTGGAACGCACCACGGTTGGCATCGTTCTTCTTGTAGCTGTTGATGGTCGCGAGCGAACCGACCAGGGCCTGCTGTACCTGCGACTTGGAATCGGCATCGATGCTGCGGGTCAGTTCGAGATAGTCGGCGATCGGCTGGCGGCCGGCGGTACCGAGCGACCAGGTATCGCTCATCAGGCCGAGCTGGTCGATCGGCTTCAGCTGAGCGAATGCCTTGCTGATCGCGGCGAACTGATCCGCGGAATAGTGCGTGCGGTAGTAACCGGCCTGGCCGGCGTTCACCAGCACCGGGCCGCAGCCCTGTACGGTGATGCTGCCCTTGCCATCCCGCACCAGCGTGCGCGACGACGGCTTGCCGACCACTTCCGCCACCACCGGCACGCGCCAGCGCAGCGGCGTCTTGTCGGGACGGTCGCGAGTGAATTCGCCCTGGGTCAGCTGCACCGTGGTCTTGCCATTGCTGCAGGTGGCGGCGCCGACATCGATCTGCGGGATGCCCGGCTGCAGGGTAAAGTCGTGCGCGATGTCCTTGATCGGCATCTTGCTGCCTTCATCCATCGCGTTCCAGAAATCGTCGGACACGGTGTTCGAGTAGGCATGCTTCTTGATGTAGCGACGCACGCCGGCGCGCCACGCGTTCTCGCCGAGGTAGTTCTCCAGCATGTGGATCACCGACTCGCCCTTGGAATAGGTGATGGTGTCGAAGGCCTGGCTGGCCTGTTCCACCGTCGCCAC